>NZ_JBPTTO010000010.1:0-108955 GCF_051547145.1 Flavobacterium sp. RSSB_23
TTTTTTTTAATTTTAATCACTTTTTATTTTAAAAACAGCCAAATTTAATCAATTAATGAAAGGTTTTTTAAAATAAATCTTACTTATAAAGAATCAAAAAAATCCACCAAAAAATTGGAATAGCCTCAACCCAAAACAAAGTATAATAATTTGAACGTTTTTCATTTGCAAAAGCCAAAAAAAAGGCAGTAACTAGGATGAAAAAAAGGGAAAATAAACTAAAATTCCCATTCCAAAAATCCAAAGCTAAAAAAAGAACCAACAAGCCAAAACCTAGTTTCTTAGTTCGCTGCACACCTATTTGCTGTGGTACGGTTTGCAATAAGGAATCATCGGTTTTTAAATCGACGATTTCAAAAATTAGGATGAGAACAAACACCAAAAGAAACCGCTGCAAACCATAAACAAACACCATAAAATCTAACGTAAAATCCCATTCTAAAACAGGTAAAAAAACAGTAGCCAAAGTCCAACACAAAGACACAATATAAATTTTAATGCCTTTCCAATTCCTGGCATTACTTCGATTAGGAAAAAAAGGCAAAGCATACAATAAAGTGAGTGCTACAATAAAAAAACCTCCTAATTGCGTCTGGAATCGCAACTGAAAGCAATAGTAAAGCAATCCCAAAAAAACGAATCCACTAAACCCAACTATTGCTTTTAATTCTTTTCGGACAGTATTTTTTCTGCTCCTAATTAAAGACTCATACTTAACAAAATTGTAAGCAAAAACAGTCCCTAAAAAAACAAATAATGCCAAAGAAAAAGGGGAAGAAAAAAATAACTGTTGTTGAGTAATACAAAACAAAGCCAAACAAGACAAGCCCACGTGAATACTGCCATTGATGTAAAAACGAAATAAATGTCTGAAAATCTTCATTAAACAAAATTAATCAATTGTAAACAAATCACGGCTTTAGTTGAAAAATCAATAAAAAATACCCAACAAAATACGTCTTGAATTATTAATAATACTTATTTTTGCACCACAAAAAAACAACACCTACTATTTTAATTCAAAAAACGTCTCAATGATTTTATAATCAAAAGTAATCCAAAACATTACACTACAGACCAATTTGTTTTAGAATATAAAAAAAACACTATTTAGTACAAATGAGAACAGATGCTTTTGCTTTAAGACACATTGGTCCAAGAGAGAATGACCTTCAACACATGTTGAAAACCATTGGAGTTGATTCTATAGAACGACTCGTTTATGAAACCCTTCCAGATGACATTCGTCTAAAAGCACCACTGCAATTGGATCCCGCAATGACAGAATATGAATTTGCGAATCACATTCAAGAATTAGGTAATAAAAATAAAGTTTTCCAATCTTATATTGGCTTAGGATATCATCAAGCAATTGTTCCTGCTGTTATTCAAAGAAATATTTTTGAAAACCCAGGATGGTACACGGCTTACACTCCTTACCAAGCCGAAATCGCACAAGGTCGTTTAGAAGCGATTTTGAACTTCCAAACTATGGTTATTGAATTAACTGGAATGGAAATCGCCAATGCCTCACTTCTTGACGAAGGTACAGCAGCCGCTGAAGCTATGGCTTTACTTTTTGATGTAAGAACTCGCGATCAAAAGAAAAACAATACCAACAAATTCTTCGTTTCTGAAGAAATTTTACCACAGACGTTATCGGTTTTGCAAACACGTTCTACGCCAATCGGAATTGAATTGGTAATAGGAAACCACGAAACTTTTGAATTTTCAGAAGAGTTTTTCGGTGCGATGTTGCAATATCCAGGTAAATTCGGTCAAGTATATGACTATTCACAATTTATTTCAAAAGCTGCAGAAAACGAAATCAAAGTAGCCGTGGCAGCTGATATTTTAAGCTTAACAAAATTGACTCCTCCAGGTGAAATGGGAGCAGCTGTAGTGATTGGTACTACACAACGTTTCGGAATCCCATTAGGATATGGCGGACCTCACGCTGCGTATTTCGCAACAAAAGAAGAATACAAACGTTCTATGCCAGGAAGAATCATTGGAGTAACCGTTGACACCAATGGAAACCGTGCATTACGTATGGCGTTACAAACACGTGAACAGCACATCAAACGAGATAAAGCTACCTCAAATATCTGTACAGCACAAGTATTATTGTCTGTAATGGCAGGTATGTATGCCGTTTACCACGGACCTAAAGGCTTACGCTACATCGCTAATAAAGTGCACGCCGTGGCAGCAACAACTGCTAACGAATTGACTAAATTAGGCTACGAGCAAACCAATAGCGCATTCTTCGACACTATCGTAGTAAAAGCAGATTCTCAAAAAATTAAAGTAGTAGCAGAGCAAAACCAAATCAACTTTTTCTACATCGACGAAGCAACAGTTTCTATTGCATTCAACGAAACTACTAGCATCGAAGACGTAGCCAGAATTGTTAGCATTTTCGCTGCTGCAAAAGGAACTCAAACTCCTGAAATTACTGAATTAACAGTAACCAATCATTTCCCAGAAGAATTGAACAGAACGTCTTCGTTTTTACAACACGATGTTTTCAATAAATACCATTCTGAATCAGCTATGATGCGTTACATCAAAATGCTTGAACGTAAAGATTTATCGTTGAACCATTCGATGATTTCCTTAGGTTCTTGTACAATGAAATTGAACGCAGCTTCTGAAATGTTGCCACTTAGCAACCCACAATGGAACAACATACATCCTTTTGCTCCACTAGATCAAGCACAAGGATACCAAGAAATGTTGCGCAAATTAGAACAACAATTAAATGTAATCACTGGATTTGCTGGTACTACTTTGCAACCTAACTCTGGAGCACAAGGAGAATATGCAGGGTTGATGGTGATTCGTGCCTACCACCAATCACGTGGAGATCACCACAGAAATATTGCTTTGATTCCATCTTCAGCTCACGGAACCAACCCAGCTTCTGCTGCTATGGCAGGTATGAAAGTAGTGGTAACCAAAACTCTAGAAAACGGGAACATTGACGTAGAAGATTTACGTGAAAAAGCGATTCTTCACAAAGACAACCTTTCATGTTTGATGGTAACTTATCCATCTACTCACGGAGTATTCGAAAGTGCTATCCAAGAAATCACCAAAATCATTCACGATAACGGTGGTCAAGTATATATGGACGGAGCAAATATGAACGCTCAAGTTGGCTTAACCAATCCAGCTACTATTGGAGCGGATGTTTGTCACTTGAACTTACACAAAACCTTCGCGATTCCTCACGGTGGTGGTGGACCAGGTGTTGGACCAATTTGTGTGGCGCCTCAATTGGTTCCATTTTTACCAACAAACCCAGTAATTCCAACTGGAGGAGAAAATGCAATTACTGCTATTTCTGCTGCCCCATGGGGATCTGCTTTAGTTTGCCTAATTTCTTATGGATACATTTCCATGTTAGGCGCTGAGGGATTAAAATCAGCTACTGAGCACGCTATTTTAAATGCCAACTACATCAAAGAAAAATTGAACGGTCACTATGACACGCTATATTCTGGTGAAATGGGTCGTGCAGCACACGAAATGATTTTAGAGTGCCGTCCTTTCAAACAAAAAGGAATCGAAGTAACTGATATCGCTAAACGTTTAATGGATTATGGTTTCCATGCTCCAACTGTTTCTTTCCCAGTAGCAGGTACCTTAATGATTGAACCAACCGAAAGTGAAAACTTAGAAGAATTGGATCGTTTCTGTGATGCTATGATTTCCATCCGAAAAGAAATCGAAGCAGCAACTATCGAGGACAGTAATAATGTATTGAAAAATTCACCTCATACTTTAGCAATGCTTACTGCCGAAACTTGGGATTTCCCATACAGCAGAGAACAAGCTGCTTTTCCATTAGAGTATATTGCTGAAAATAAATTCTGGCCTACTGTTCGCAGAGCCGATGACGCTTACGGAGATAGAAACCTAGTTTGTAGCTGTGCTCCTATTGAAGCATATATGGAAAGTTAAGAATTACAATTTTACAACTATAAAGCCCGACATCATTTTATTTGTCGGGCTTTTCTTTTTAATAATAAAATTGTACCTAAAATCAAAAAAAACTTGAAACCTCCAATTTCAATCGATTGAAATTTTGAAAAAAGGCAAAATTCATTAAAAAATAAACAATAATTCAACAAAAAAAATGTTATTTGATAATTATATGCGTGCATAGTAAATTTTATTGCTCGAATTATTTATTAATGCTTAATTTAGCTTAGATTATACCAAAAATACCCTGATGAAAATAAAAATAACCGGAATTGGGAGCTACATTCCAGCCCTAAAAATTCACAACACCGACTTTGACAAACACGTCTTTTTAAACGAAGACGGGTCAGCCTTTGCGTATCCTAATGATGTAGTGATTAGCAAATTCAAAGGAATTACAGGCATAGAACAACGCCGTTATGCGGAGGACCACTTGAATTCCTCTGACTTAGCCTTTTTTGCCTCAGAAAAAGCTATTGAAGACGCAAAAATAGACCCCGAAACCATTGACTACATTATCTATGCACACAACTTTGGTGATGTCAATCACGGAACCATTCAGGCAGACACCCTTCCAAGCTTAGCCACTAGAGTCAAAAACAAATTACAAATCAAGAATCCAAAATGTGTGGCTTATGACATTCTTTTTGGTTGTCCAGGATGGATTGAAGGCGTGTTACAAGCCAATGCCTTTATCACCTCCGGAATGGCAAAACGTTGCTTAGTCATTGGAGCCGAAACCTTATCAAGAGTAGTAGATGCGCACGATAGAGATTCTATGATTTATGCCGATGGTGCTGGAGCAGCTATTATCGAAGGCTCAGATTCTGAAACAGGAATGCTGTCCTACGAAAGCGGTACTTTTGCAATAGACGAAGCCAATTATCTGTTTTTCGGAAAATCATACAACCAAGATTTGAATCCAAACACGCGCTATATCAAAATGTATGGCAGAAAAATATACGAATTTGCCCTAAGCAAAGTCCCTGCCGCAATGAAAAGTTGTTTGGACAAAAGCGGAATCGAAATCAACCAAGTCAAAAAAATATTGATTCATCAGGCCAATGAAAAAATGGACGAAGCCATCATCCATCGTTTCTACAAACTCTATGGACAAACTCCTCCTAAAGACATTATGCCAATGAGCATCAACGAACTCGGAAACAGTAGTGTTGCCACCGTCCCAACTTTATACGACTTATTGACGAAAGGCCAAATCGAAAATCACGAAATCCATAAAGGAGACGTCATCATGTTTGCCTCAGTAGGCGCCGGAATGAATGTCAACGCCTTTGTATATCGCTATTAGTAGTGATTAGTAACTAGTCCTAAGTCCTTAGCTGAAGTTTTCCTAACAAATGCTAACCACTAAAAACTAAGGACTATCCAAAGAATAAGGAGCCAATCCAGCTATCCACTACAAGTCCTCGCCCTGGAGTTTATTTTTACAAGGCGCCTCAAGAGCTTCTTTTAGTCGCTTTGATGCACCAGCAAAAATTAAACCCCAGAGCTGTGGGCTTTTCGCTTTTATCTGGGCTATACAATGCCTTCAAAACACATATAATTTGTATATTTGCGCCTTGTTTCCAAAAGGTCAACACCCATAACTATGTACGAAAAAACATTTCCCAATAAACGATTCAAGCATACTTTAGAATTTTTACAAAAACACATCACTACCCAAGAAACCATTTTTGATTTAGGAGTTCCTAACCCTTTCTCAAAAATTATGGAAGAAAATGGATATACCGTAAAAAACACCACTGGCGAAGATTTAGATAACAATCAGAACTCCTTACAATCTGAAGACTATACGGTTTTTACCGCCTTCGAAATATTTGAACATTTATTGAATCCTTATACTGTTTTACAAAATGTAAAATGCGACAAATTATTGATTTCAATCCCTCTTCGTTTATGGTTTTCACCCGCTTATCGCAGCAAAACTGATATGTGGGACAGACATTACCACGAATTTGAAGATTGGCAATTGGATTGGTTGTTAGAAAAAACAGGATGGAAAATTATCGCAAGAGAAAAATTTACACATCCCGTAAAAAAAATAGGATTCCGTCCGCTATTGCGTTTTTTCACACCAAGATATTACATTGTTTACGCTGAACGAGCCTAAAAACAAATCACAAAAATGAAATTCCAATTTCCAATTTTGGACTCATCCTATCATTTGGAATTTGGAATTTTAAAATTTTGGAATTTTATTTTTTATGAAATACTACATTGTCATACCGTCTTATAACGAAGAAGCTTTAATTGGTTTGACACTGCAATCACTGATTTCGCAAACTGTTTTGCCTTCAAAAATTGTAGTAGTCAATGACAATTCAACAGATAGAACTGCTGAAGTTGTATTGGAATTTGCTAAAAACAATCCATACATAAGTTTGGTCAACAAATCATCAGAAAACATACATCTTCCGGGTAGTAAAGTCATTCAAGCTTTTGAAAAAGGATTCGAAACCTTGGACGACAACTATGATTTGATTGTAAAAATTGATGCCGATTTAATCTTTCCTTCCAATTATTTCGAAACCATTATTAAACATTTCCAATCCGATGAGCGCATTGGCATGGTTGGTGGTTTTTGCTACATCGAAAAAAATGGGGAGTGGATACTCGAAAACTTAACCGACAAAGACCATATTCGTGGAGCACTAAAAGCCTACAGAAAAGAAACTTTCCAACAAATTGGGGGGCTAAAACCTGCTATGGGTTGGGATACAGTTGACGAATTGTTATGCAAGTTTTACAATTGGAAAGTAGTCACCGACGAAAGTTTACATGTAAAGCACCTAAAACCAACTGGTGCTAGCTACAACAAAGCCGCTCGATACAAACAAGGAGAAGCTTTTTACAGCTTGGGTTACGGATTTATCATCACGGCAATTTCATCATTAAAATTGGCCATGCGAAAAGGGAAACCCCTTTTATTTATTGATTACATAATGGGTTTTTGGAAAGCAAAATCATCCGGAAAACAATTATTTGTAACAGCAGAGCAAGCTAAATTTTTTAGAAACTATCGCTGGAAAAAAATGAAAGAAAAACTGTTTTAACAAGCAGTTGAAAACTAATTACTATTTTTGGTACTATTTTACAACCTATGATGCTAATTCGCTACATCTCACAAATCGGAAAATACTTTCTGATGATTAAAGAAATCTTTATCAAACAAACCAAATGGTCTGTGATGAAGAATCTTATTTTTAAAGAAATCGACGACCTCATCATCAACTCGTTGGGAATCGTTTGTTTCATCTCGTTTTTCGTTGGTGGTGTGGTTTCCATTCAAACCGCATTAAACTTAACCAATCCGTTAATCCCTACATATTTAATTGGTTTTGCTACAAGACAATCGGTAATATTAGAGTTTGCACCGACATTTATTTCAGTAATTATGGCTGGAAAAATGGGCTCCTTTATTACATCGAGTATTGGTACTATGCGTGTGACAGAACAAATTGATGCCTTAGAAGTTATGGGAGTTAACTCTTTGAACTATCTCGTTTTCCCAAAAATAATCGCCTTGCTAATGTATCCTTTTTTGATTGGTATTAGTATGTTTTTAGGCGTTTTTGGCGGTTGGATGGCTGCAGTTTATGGCGGGTTTACTTCAAGCGAAAGCTTTATTACTGGAGTACAATTGGATTTTATTCCTTTTCACATTACTTATGCCTTTATCAAAACTATCATTTTTGCGATGCTTTTGGCCACAATTCCATCGTTTCACGGCTACTATATGAAAGGTGGAGCTCTTGAAGTAGGTAAAGCAAGTACGGTATCCTTTGTTTGGACATCTGTATGCATCATTACATCTAACTATATTTTAACCCAATTATTACTTGGCTCATGATTGAAATCAAAAACATAGAAAAATCTTTTGGTGAGAGTAAAGTTTTAAAGGGGGTTTCTTGTCTTTTTGAAGCTGGAAAGACCAACCTAATCATTGGTCAAAGTGGTTCTGGAAAAACTGTTTTATTAAAAAGCCTTTTGGGAATTCATTATCCTGAAAAAGGAACTATTTCTTTTGATGGTAGAATTTACTCAGAATTATTACCAGAAGAAAAGAGGGAATTACGAACAGAAATCGGAATGGTTTTTCAAGGCAGTGCTTTATTCGACTCTATGACTGTTGCTGAGAACGTAGCCTTCCCTTTACAAATGTTTACACACAATACTCCTTCAGAAACAAGAGACCGTGTAGATTTTGTTTTAAAAAGAGTTAACTTGATTGATGCTCATAAAAAACTACCTTCAGAAATATCTGGTGGTATGCAAAAAAGAGTCGCTATCGCTCGTGCAATAGTAAATAACCCTAAGTATTTATTTTGTGATGAACCCAATTCAGGATTAGACCCTTATACTTCTACTGTAATTGATAATTTGATTAAAGAAATTACTGAGGAATATAATATTACTACCGTTGTTAATACCCACGATATGAACTCTGTGATGGAAATTGGAGAAAATATCCTCTTCCTGAAAAACGGAATCAAAGAATGGCAAGGTACCAAAGAAGAAATTTTTAGAACCGACAACGAAGCCATTGTGGACTTTGTTTACTCTTCTAACTTATTCAAAAAAGTAAGAGAGGCTTATTTAAAAGGTTAAAAAAAAGGCTTGATTTTCAATAATCAAGCCTTTTTTTTACTTCTTTAATTTATTAGCAATCAATTTTATGTCTTGCTCTTTACTCTTAGGATAAATCAACAATACATCTTCTTTATCTACAATAATAAAATCATGTAATCCATCAATCACTACAAGTTTTTTAGCAGCGGTACGGATGATATTATTAGAAGCATTTTCTAAAATCACCGTTGCATTGACCACTGCGTTATCTTGTCTGTCTTTGGGTAATTTATCATACAATGACCCCCAAGTTCCTAAATCATTCCAATCGAAAGTAGCTGATAAAACAAAAGTATTTTTAGCTTTTTCCATGATGGCATAATCTATTGAAATGTTTTCTGCCAATGGATAATATTCTTTTATAAAATCATTCTCAGAAGCAGTATTATAACTACTGTACCCCTGCATAAAATGAGCTAACATTGCTGGTTGAAAAGCTTCAAAAGCTTTTAGAATAGAAGGAATACTCCAAATAAATATTCCCGCATTCCATAGAAAATTACGACTTTGAATAAACTTTCTAGCCGTGGCATAATCTGGCTTTTCGCGAAACTGCACTACTTTTTTAATAGGTCTACTATCCAATTTATCATATTCAATATAGCCATAACCCGTATTTGGAAAAGTAGGTAAAATCCCCAAAGTCATAAGCGTTTCTTCTCTTTCGCATAAATCAAAAGAAAGCTGCAAATTGGCTACAAATTGCACTTCGTCTTCAATCCAATGGTCACTTGGAGCAACAACTACAACGGCGTTAGGATTCAGTTTTTTGATTTTTAGCGAAGCAAAAAGAATACAAGGTGCAGTATTTCGCATTGCAGGTTCTAGAACAATTTGTTCTTGACTCACCATAGGCAACTGTTCTAGCACTATAGCATTGTATGCTTCATTAGTAAGAATCAGTATGTTTTCTTTCGGAATTAACTGTGACAATCGACTAAACGTCTTTTGAATCAGCGTCTCTCCAGTTCCCAACATATCGTGAAATTGTTTTGGAAACTCTGTGGTACTTACAGGCCAAAAACGAGACCCTACTCCTCCAGCCATCAAGATGGCATAATAATTTTTATTCATGGTATTTTATGTCTTTTAGCACGATTCCTATGTGCTATTTAGTTGTTTTAATGAGGCAATAATTCAACTTCGGCATTAGGATTAAACAAATACATCCGATTCGAACTAATTTCAACACATTCGTAACGCTTTGTTCTAAGTGCACCTTTTTTGAAAATTTTCCCGTTATGAATTCTAAAAACACTTCCATAAGGAATTTCAAAGATATAGCTTTTATCGTTTTGTTGGTCAAACTGTTTTAGAGCCAAGGCCAAAGTAGCGTCAGTATCACTACTTGCAGCGGGATTCTTAAAATGTCGCGCTAATAATGGTAATAAATGATTGGGAAAAATCTCAGGCCTAATAAAAGGAACCATCAATCGCTGAAAAGTATATTTCCATTCGGCTCCATGTGGCTTAATGTTGCGACCAAATTTTTCAAAAGCCACCAAATGAGCAATCTCATGGATTAATGTAATCAAAAATCGGTATTTATTCAGACTAGCATTTACGGTGATTTCATGCTTCCCACTCATTCCCTTCCGATAATCTCCGTGGCGAGTGACACGTTCATTAACGATTTTTAAATGCACTTGATTCGCAACAATCAGTTCGAAAACTGGCTTTACGGCGTGTTCGGGCAAATATTTTAAAAGGGTATCGCTCATATTAATTCCCCCTTTTGGGGACTAGGGGGCTAAGGATTACTGGTAGTGACTTGCAACACTTTTCCGTTATAGTATTTGTTTCCTGTAAGCGTGAAATCGAAAATATATTGAGCCATTTCAGCAGCCGATAATGGAGCTTGGTACCCAGGAAAAGCTTCTTCTAGCATTTCGGTTTGAACTGCTCCAAGCGCTAATACGTTGAAAGCAATGCCTTGCTCTTTATATTCCTCAGCCAATAATTCTGACAAAGTAATCACTGCTCCTTTGCTTGAGCTATAAGCCGCTAAACCAGCAAATTTTAAACTGCCCTGAACGCCTCCCATAGAACTTATAGTTACTACGTGGCTTCCTTTTTGCAAATAAGGCAACACGATTCGCGTAAGATTTGCTACTGCAAAAACATTGACTCTATAAATGGCTTCAAAATCAGCTTGTGTGATGGTGGCAAAAGGCTTATTCAATAATGCACCAGCGTTGTGTATAATAGCATCTACATTTTTCCAGCTGCTATCAAGAAAATCTGTTACTTGATACAAATCCTCTTCGGTAGATAAATCGATTGACAAACAAGTGATGTTTTCATTTTCGATTAGCGATTGAGGTGTTTTTCTTGAAATAGCCAACACTTGATGACCGGCATTGGCGAATTGCAACGCCAATTCATAACCAATACCTCTAGAAGTTCCAGTAATAATAATTTTTTTCATAGGGCAAAAATAACAAAACCGAAACAAATTGACTTTGTAAAATGCAAAAGCTTATCATACAAAGCTAATTTTAGCTTCAATTTTGTATTTTTAAAAACTATTATCCGAAACCATGCCATCAAACATCATAATAAAAAAAGCTACTGAAGAAGATATTCCAGGAATTGTAGCCCTTCACAAAGCCAATTTGGTAGTAAACTTAACTGAAGTAGAAAAACAAGGAGGATTTGTAACCACTGCTTTGACCGTTGCCCAAATCCAAACAGTAATCCAGCATCATGGTCTTTTTATTGCAAAAAATGAAGACGCCATCATAGGATTTATCTTTGCTGCCGACTGGGAGTTCTTCACACAATGGCCTATTTTTGAGTACATGATTCAACTGTTTCCTAGTTTCTCTTTTAAAAATTTCGATGTGACCACTACTAATAGCTTTCAATATGGGCCGATTTGTATTGACAAAAACTATAGAGGACAAGGTATTATCACGGAACTATTTGAATATATGAGAATTCAAATGAAGGAGAAATATCCTTTGTCTTTAACATTTATCAACAAAACGAATATTCCTTCTTATAAGGCACATACCGAAAAGCTTGCTTGGGAAGTGATCGATGAATTCCATTTTAACAATAATAGCTATTATGTTTTGGCTTACGATATGAATAAACCTACTTAATAAGTTTAGCTTTTTTTAATTATCACTGGGATTACATACCATTGAACCTATGTTGTGATTTCCATTAGCATGCTGCTTAAATTACCGTCTTCGTCTACAAAAACAATTTGACATTTCCTTTTTTGAGCAAAAAAACACGAGGCAATTCAGAAGAAGAAAAATAAATAATCTCTCCCTTTTTGGCTTTTTTAAAACCTGTAATTATGCATAATTGTTTCAATTGGCTTCCGTTTAAGGTCCAAAACAACTTATGATCACGCAGATACCAATATTTTAATTCTTCATACATAAGACTAGTACCTTTTTTGGTAAATGTATAAAAAAACTCTTTACCAATTTCTTTGTTGCTACTTACCCTCGCTTTGAAAAAAACATTTGCTTGAACAACTAGCTATTGATTTTTAATAGTACTTCCAAATTTCTATAAGGCTATCTTGAATCCAATTGCATAAAATAGCTATTATAAGGACAAAGGTAACAATCCATAAATGACCGATAAACTTTGAAAAATTACAACAGGTTTTAATGTTCTCCATAATCACACCTATTACGAAACAATACATCCATCAGCCAATTCAATAATTCTGTCACTTGCTTTGGCAAAATCATTATCGTGCGTTACAGCAATAATGGTTTGCCCAAATTCACTTGAAATTTCTTTAAAAATATCAAAAACAATTTGTGTGTTCTTAGTGTCTAAATTACCTGTTGGCTCATCACCCATAATTATTGCAGGATCATTAATCAAAGCTCTTGCAATAGCTACTCTTTGTTGTTGACCGCCACTTAATTTTGAAGCAGGTTTTAGAGCTTGTTCCTGTATGCCAAGTATTTTTAATTTTTGCATAGCCCTTACTTCAACTTCCTCATAAGAATACCTTCCCAACTTTAAGGCAGGAAGCATCACGTTTTTTAAACAACTGAATTCCGGCAATAAATAATGAAATTGAAAAACAAAACCAATATTTGCATTTCTTACAGCTGCTAAATCATTGATGCTTTTGCCAGTTACTATTTGATTGTTAATTTGAATTTCTCCTTCATAGTTGGTATCCATAGTACTCAGGCAATACAACAAAGTAGACTTTCCTGAACCACTTTTGCCTACTAAAGTCAAAAATTCTCCTTTGTAAGCTTCAAAACTTACTTCATCCAACGCCTTAAATCGTATAGGATCTAAAAAGTATTTATTGATGTTTTTGGCACTTAAAATTATATCTTTTCTTTCCATAATTATCGTCTTAAAATTTCTACAGGATCAACCTTTGAGGCTTTTAAAGCGGGGAAATAACCTGCACAAAATGTTATAAAAATTCCTAAAACCAAACTGGTTGCAAATAATTGAAATTCAAAAGCAATAGGGAAATACCCTACAGGTCCTCCCATATAGATTTGAGACATAATTGCGATTAATACACTTCCAAAAAGCAATCCTACAATAGTCCCCACAAATCCCATAATCAACGATTCAAGCACAAATATTTTGATGACGTCATTACCTGAAAAACCAGTTGCCTTGAGAATGGCGATGTCATTTATTTTTTGAGCAATTGTAGAACTTAGAATATTATAAATACCAAAAGCAGCCACCAACAAAATAGATAAGGAGATAGCCCCCATCATAGTGGATCTTGTTTTATCTCCACTAAGTACATCTGCATTTGTAGTTTTCCAATCTTCGACCTTGTAGGGTGTGAGTTTTTGTAATTGGTCTCTATAGTTTTCAGAATTATCAGGATCAGGAGTATTTACAAATAATGTGCTTACATAAGAAGGCCCTTCTTTAATAAATTGTTGGGCAGCATTGATAGTAACATATGATTTTTGATTATCGTTCATCCTATTTCCTGTGGTAAAAATTGCTACAATTTTCATAACTTTCGTCACATTATAAGAAGACGAAACGGTGATATTATCTCCAACATTCAAATTTAATTTCTCTGCAATTCCGCTTCCTATGATTATACCGTTTAAATTTCCTTGTAGTGACTCCATTCTACCTGCTACAATATATTTGTGGAGATTAAACATCTTATCTTGCTCCAAAATATTTACCCCATTTCCTGTTCCTCGCATTTGAGCCTTACCCCTATTATAGACTGCATCAAAACTTACTTGTGCCATTGCAGTAGTAACAAAAGGCTGTTCTTTTACTTTATTTAGCAAAGCCTCTGGGTTAATTATTTTTGTTGAAAGCGTCGTGATTTGAGGATTTATAATAACGTGTATTTTATCACTTTCTAAAGGTTTACTAATGGGAGTGCTAATTTCGTCGTCTTTATAAATTTTAATATGAGCACTATTTTTAAAAATTTCATCTCTTGAAAAATCTGTAAATCCAGATGAAAGCGAATTCATAAAGAAATAGATCCCAACTCCAATTGCGACTCCTAGAGCTGCTACCATTGTTTGTTTTTTGCGCGTTACTACGTGAGTGACGGCAATTTGAACATTAACACTTGTTCTCATATCCTTATTTCATTTGAGATCCTACTTCAGAAGTATTCATTTTGTTTTCTGCAATATTATCGGTTATCAAAACCGTATTCTGGTCAATTCCTTTGAGAATTTGCACCCACTCATTACTCACAAACTTCGTAACCACTTTTACTTTTTGATTTTGTCCCTTTATTTGAACAAACCCTCCAAAATCAATATAATTTCTTGGAATTAGCAAAGCTGCTTTTGTTTTGGCAATGATAATATTGGCCTGTAATTGTGTGTTGATAATTTTAAAATCTAATTCCTCAGTAAAATTTATTTTGCAAATAAATGACTGTGTGGCTTCATCAAAAGAGGGGTAGATTTCTACAACAACGCCGTTGTATATTTTACTTTTATTGGTATTTAATTTAATTAATGCTGCTTGTCCCAATTTGACTTTATCAATGTTAGCTTCATCAATATTTACTTTTGCATAAATTGTTTTGGCCTCACCAATCAATGCTATTACATCGCCACGTTTGACATAATCACCTATCTCTTTATACTTTTTGTAAACTTTACCATTTGCCAGTGCTTTTATCTGGTTATGAGTAAGCATTAACTCACTTACCTCCTTTTGGGCTTTATTTGTTATAACCTGCTGATCGGCTTGCTGTTGAATCAATTTGTAATTTTCTAAGGCACTTTCGTAATTGGCTTTTGAAGTTTTAAGCTGTAATGTGGCATTTTCAAAATCAATTAAAGCAACACTATTCTCTTTCCATAACTTTTGGTACCTCTGCCATTGCACTTGGTCTTGATCAAGCTTTGATTTAGTAATTGTAATATTGTTTTTAGCCTGCATTAATGAAGGTGCATTGCTGCTAGTATTACTCTGAGCAATTTGATACAAGCCTTCTGCACTTTCTGTATTAAAGTTGTTTTCTTTGTTATCTACTTCAGCAAGTACTTCTCCAGTTATGATTAAATCACCTTCTTCAAAATTTATTTTTGATAGATAACCATCTGTTTGTGCGGTTAAACTATATGTATTGTTCGCTTCTAAAACGCCCGATGCAAAAACCGTTTCAGTGACGTCTTTACGGATTGGTGTTGTTTCTTCTGTCTTTTTCCCACAAGAAATTAGGACAAATAGAGACAGAATTACACATTTAATAAGACCTGTTTTCATATTATTGTATTTTATTGTTAATGTCTATTTTTGACAATGCCAGCATAACATCTACCTTAGCTGATATCATACTATAATTATCATTAACCATAGCATTATAGCTGTTAATGGTTTGATCAATACCTATTAAACCCTCGCTGTAGAGTTTTTGATTTTTATAATAGGTATCTTTACGTAACTCGTAAATTTCTCTGTTAGCTTTTGCTTGAGATAATGCTTTATTATAATCAATACCAAGCTGCTTAAATTCAATTTCTGCCTTTATCTTGGTTTGTTCGGTATTTTTTTGAGCTAATTCAAAGTCAAATTTTGCATTGTATTTCTTTGAAATACTTTCGGCTGTTGGAATGTTAAAACTCAATTTAAGACCAACATAGGAGCTCCTAATCCAATCTACATTCTTATCAAAAAGAGTTGATTGTGTATTAAATTGCTGATTGGAATTAGAAAAAAAGAAATTAAGTGTAGGTAGATTAACTTTTGAAGTCTGTTTAAAATTCGATAATGCCTCTTTTTCTTTAAGCATACTGTTCTGAATGTTTAATTCATTCCATTTAATCTCTGGCATATCATTCAAAAAAGTAGCAGTGATACTTTGCTTAATGACAATCTTTTCTTCTTCAGGAATGTCTGCTAAAATCTTGAGTGATAGATAATTTGTTTCTAACAAAAGTTTTAGTTGTACCATACTTTCCTTAACGCTCAAGTAACTGGCTTTAGCATCATTGACATCTTGTTGTTTTACCATTCCTTGCTGGTACTTTTCAGTAGCGCTTTTCAAAACAATTTCTGCTCCTTTCAAATTTTCATCTGTTGATAGAATTTGCTCTTGCAGGTTAACGATATTGTAATAGGTAACCGCAATATTTTCAGACAAAGATTTTAATGTCAATTTATTATCAGATTCGGTTAATTGAATGTTAATCTTTGCAAGCTTTAGCTTTTCCCAGCCCGCCAAGTTTAACAATTTCAATTCTCCGTTTCGGGTCGAATTTGTAACATATGGCACTCCCGTTTCTACTGTTTGTCCTTGTATGATTTGAACAGGAATTCTGGTGTTATTAGTATACGAGAATGATTGCGATCCTGAAGGATCAAGAACACCAATCATCGCTGCTAGCTTTGCTTTTTTGGCCTTTGTCATTTTCACTTCGCCTGATTGAAGGGTAATACTTTTTGATTGTACGTGTGCTAGTAAAGCGTCTAGGGAAGAAAAATCAGTCTGAGCCAATGCAGATGAGCAACTGAAAAACAAGATTAATAATCTGTTCAATACATTACTTCTCATAGTGCTTATTGCTTAATTCGTTTAAAATAGATTGTTTTGGACATCAAAAGCTTCCTTGCCACCATCTTGATTCTATCTTTATTTTCAAAACTAATCACAACATTGAGCAGAATATCTTTATCGGGTGGCGTCATAGTCCCCATAAAGGTTTTGGTATCCGAACTATACTTTAGTTTTTTGATAAAAATGTGTTCCTCATTTTTCAGATCTTTTTTCGACTCTTTTCTCTTCCCATATACCAAGCCGTCCTTAGCGAGATAAAACTCAGTGACCATATCTGATCTTTCTTCGTTCTGCCAATTGCCAATTAAATCGATTTGAGATTGCGTCCAGCCAATTGTTGATACAAAACAGACCAACAGTACCATCTTTGCTTTCTTTATTCTTTCCATTTCTTTCTTTTGTTTTTTAGACAATTAATGTTCATTTACAAATCAAAGATGCTTTGAAAATCAACAGGAGGATGGAAGAAAAATTGCTAAATGGACAAACCTTAGGTTAAAATGGACAAAAGAGGTTTTTCAAGTAAACGCAAAAAAAAAGGAACTGTAAAAGTTCCTTTTTTTAAAAGATATATTTTGATTAAGTACTGGCAAGCCACGAAGTAAATGCTCCCGTTTTGAGTTTGCCTATTATAATTTGATTTTCAAACGGAACCGTCAAATGCACTAATAATTTTCGATTAAAATAGTGTGAAGCAGCCTTGACAGCATTCCTATTTATTAGATATTGCCTATTGGCTCTAAAAAAAATATCTATAAACATTTTTTCTAAAGTATCCATATTTTGAGAAAGCACTATTTTTTTACCATTAAAACAAACCGCATAAACAATTTCGTTTTCAATAAAGAATAACGCAATTTCTTCGCTCTTTATAGGAATAATTTTTTCGCCAACATTTGCCAAAATCGACTTTCGCTGTGGTAGCTCAGGTTGCTTTAGCAATTTCAGTAACGAAGAAAGCGTATCGTTTTCAATCAAAGCGCTACCTTTTAGCAACTTCAATTTATTTAAAGCATTTTCTAAAGCATTTGTATTAAAAGGTTTCAAAATATAATCAATACCTAGCGTATTAAAAGCCTCAAGTGCATATTGATTATATGCTGTACAAAATACAATTGGTATTTTATTTTCAATTCTCTCAAAAATTTCAAAACTCAAACCATCACCTAACTCAATATCGGAAAAAATAACATCAGCATCGTCTTCCTTATGCAATGCAAAATAATCTAAGGCTTCCTCAACACTTGCCAACTGGGCTATGATTTGGATATCAGCGTCAATTCTCATCAAGGAATTTGCTAAATCTTTTGCCGTTAATTTTTCGTCTTCGATTAGGATTACTTTCATATTACTACTTTGTATTAAACCAACAAAACTATTCTAGTAATGGAATTTCTACGGTGAATTCATCTTCACCATCATTAATTTTGATACTTTTTTCAGCCACTATTTTATAACGCAACATCAAATTTTGAAGGCCAGTACCAGAGGGTTGCTGTAGCACTTTAGTCCTTTTATTATTAATAACTACAACAAAAGAATCTATGATAGTTATCTTTATTATAAGTGGCTTTTTCTCATTAAAAGAATTGTGTTTAATGGCATTTTCTACTAATGATTGTAGGGCATAAACGGGAACTTTCTTTTCTACTACATCAAATGGAATATCGATTTCACAAGAAAACGCAGTGCCAAATCTTACGGACTGCAAATTGATATAATCTTGAGTGAACTGCAACTCATCCTTTAAGGTAACAATTTCTCGGTCTTTTGCTTGGCTAGAATAACGCAAAAACTCTGACAATTGTAAGGTGTAATTCTCTGCCATTACTGGGTTTTCTTTTATCAAAGACTTCAATGTACTTAATGCATTAAACAAAAAGTGAGGTTGCAATTGCTGCAACAACATTTGTTTTTGGGCTTCAAGATTTGAAATTTTCAATTGCTGAATTTCTATCTCTGCACTTTCATTTTTAAACTGCAGAAGTATTGTATTACATAAAATAATAATTATTGTATTGATTCCTATGGCTGCAAAAAAAGGCATTAATGGATATACCTGTAAGGGCCTTAAATGAGAGAGGGAAAAAATAACAATTGATTGTAACAGCAGCACAAGCATATAACTCAAAAGATATCTTTTATTGCTTTGATATGTATTAATTTTTTGAATAATTAAAATATTGATTACCCAAAAAGCAAAAATGGTCATCGTAAGTATCGACCAAGCAAGCAGAATTTTAGAATTTTGAACTCTCTCTACAATATAGATTGGTGTAGCACCAATAAGAGCAATAATTGGTGAAGAAATAAAAGCGGTGCGATAGAGTCTTTTTTCCATATGACAAATGTAAAACAATCCCCTCATAGTTATACAAAACCCATTTCAAGATGGACGAATCAAAAGCTAAATAGGACAAATATATAGTTGATTTGAAAAACGAAAAAACCATTAAAGAAGTAAGATTAGGTAAATAGAAACTTACCGTCTTAGCTCTTTAATGGTTTAAAACTATTTTATGCTTTGCTTACGAAACCAAACCTCTCGAAATCACAATACGTTGAATTTCGGATGTTCCTTCATAAATTTGAGTAATTTTAGAATCACGCATCATACGCTCTACGTGGTATTCTGCCACATATCCGTTTCCACCGTGAATTTGAACGGCTTCGTTCGCTACTTCAAGAGCAATTTCAGAAGCATATAATTTAGCCATAGCTCCAGAATGTGCAATATCTTGTCCAGCATCTTTTTCGCAAGCTGCTTTCATAATCAATAATTTAGCCGCTGTAATTTTCACGTACATATCGGCCAATTTAAAAGCAATGGCTTGGTGTTTGAAAATTTCTTTTCCAAATGCTTTACGCTCTTGTGAATATTTCAAAGCCAACTCATAAGCTCCAGTTGCAATTCCTAAGGCTTGAGAAGCAATTCCGATTCTACCACCGTTCAACACGTTCATAGCAAAAGCAAATCCGAAACCATCAGCTCCAATTCTGTTTTCTTTAGGAACTTTTACATCCGTAAATAATAAGGAGTGAGTATCACTTCCGCGAATTCCCATTTTCTTTTCTTTTGGACCGATTTCAAATCCAGCCCAACCTTTTTCTACGATAAAAGCATTGATTCCTTTGTGTCCTTTTTCGATATCGGTTTGAGCGATTACTAAATAGGTAGAAGCTGTTCCTCCGTTAGTAATCCAGTTTTTAGTACCATTTAATAAGTAATGGTCTCCCATATCAATTGCGGTCGTCTTTTGAGAAGTAGCATCCGAACCTGCTTCTGGCTCTGACAAACAAAAAGCACCAATAACGTCTCCTTTTGCAAGAGGAACCAAATACTTCATTTTTTGCTCTTCGCTGCAATACTTTTCTAATCCTGCACAAACTAATGAATTGTTTACAGACATAATTACTGCTGCAGAGGCATCTACTTTTGCTATCTCAGTCATCGCCAAAACATAAGAAATGCTATCCAATCCAGCGCCACCATATTTTGGGTCTACCATCATTCCCAAAAATCCTAGTTCTGCCATTTTTTTTACTTGCTCAGTTGGGAACTTAGAATGTTCGTCTCTTTCTATTACTCCAGGTAGCAATTCCGTTTGAGCAAAATCTCTTGCCGCCTGCTGAATCATTAAATGCTCTTCAGTAAGATTAAAATCCATATTGTATTTAGTTTGTTTAGTAAGTATTGAAATTTTGAATCCAAAAGTAGAATTTAAATATCAAAAATTCAAACGATTTCGTGAATTTAGCTTTTGTCTAAAACATTTGACAATTATTTCTGTAAAACACTAAAAAATTACTTCCAATTTTGATTTTTCAACTTTGATTTGAACAAATAAAAGTATCAAAAAAAACAGAAAATCATTCGTTACTAGACGTTTAGAGAAGAGGAAAAAATAAAATTCTAGAAAAAAAACAGCTATAATTGAAAAAAAAGCCATTTTTTTCATTCTTTAAATAACAATCATTTAACACAAAACCCAATAAATCCATTTTGTTTTAAATCAAAGAATTGTAGTTACAATAAATTGAACTTAAAATTATTAAAGAATACACAATACTTTTTTCAACACAAAAAAACAGTATTGAAAAACCTTGCCTTTGATATAAATTTGCACTCTATTTTTTAATTAAGAATAATTTATGAGAAAATCAATTACATTAACAGTAGTTTTATTTTTAACCCTTTCATTTTCAAACGTATTCTCACAAGAAAAATTTTCCCTCAATGGTGTAACTGTTCCAAGAACCATCGATTTTGAAAATCAAAAATTACAATTAAACGGATTTGGAACTCGAACAAAATTTTGGACAGAAGTTTACGTACAAGCATTATACTTAACTGTTTTGTCTGAAGATGCCAAAGACATTTTAGACAGCGATACCAATATGGGAATTCGTTTGCAAATCACCTCTTCGTTAGTGAGTTCACAAAAGCTATCAAAATCTTTACATAAAGGAATTGTAAAATCAATTGGTGAAGAAAATTTACCAAAGTTTAAAACGCAACTTGATTTATTAGAAAAACTATTGAATCGAGAAGCTACCGTCGAAAATGACGCTTTCAATTTGATTTATTCTTCTACTGAAAAATCAATTTTAGTTTACAAAAACAACCAATTAGAAGGAAAGATTCCTGGTTTTGATTTCAAAAAAGCCTTTTTCGGAATTTGGTTGTCAAACAATCCTGTAGATGCAGAACTAAAAGATGCACTCTTAGGAAAAGTAAAATAAAAGCATCATAAACCCGCCTTTTTTGCCCCCAAAAAAGGATATGCCGTTACTGATTTTTTTTCAGGAACGGCACTTTTTATTTAGGTACATTAGCTAACAAAATTAACTACCATCTGAATAACTTCCTTACTTTTCAAATCGTGTCCCAATCCTTCGGTTAAGACCAGTTGGCTGTTTTTCCAATGTTTGTTTAATCGAATAGAATAATGATGATGGGTTGCTACATCTCCTCTATCGTGAATGATTAAAGCTGAAATAGTAAGATGCTCCGCAAATTTTGCAGTAGAGAAATAGCTTGGCAATTGCCCCAATTGTAGCTCAAACTCCTTGATTATTATCTCTAAAGCTTTTGAACTCAAACCCAACGTTTTCTTGTAAAAGTCAAAAAAATCAGAGGCTTCACCTGGAGCACCCATTATAATTACTTTTTCGATATTGTGTGACTTATAATGGTCTAAATAATAGGTTGTAGCAAATCCTCCAATGGAGTGACTCACAATGGCGGTAACATCTGGCTTCCTTTGTAGAAACAAATCGATGACTTTAGCGTACAAAACAACGTGAATCATTTTACCAGTAGACAATCCGTGGGCAGGAGCATCTAGCGCATAAACGGTGAAGTCATTTTGCAACAACTGCTCTACATATTTTTTCCATCTAAAGGAATGACTTGCCCAACCGTGAACTAATAGTATTTTTTTAGAACCATTCCCCCATTTATAGGTTTGAATTTTATAATTTTCGTACTCAATTACCTCAGAAATACCTTTTTGCAAAAATTGCATTTGGTGTGGCTTGACTTTGTGAGCAAAGGGGTTACAAAAAAGTGCGAAACCTTTTCGCTGTAGCATTTTTGGGTGAACATAGGCTAAAATATTAAAGTAAAATCCTATGTTTTTTTGAATCACCTTCTTTAATTTCATCTTATTTTTGATTTTTTGATACCAATCGGTATCGTTTTGGGTAAATTTTTTTATAATAATACATCAGCAACAATCCAATTTTTAAGATGCTTAACAACCGCCTCGATATCACTATTTGAATCTTGCAATTTGCTCATCATAATACCGCCTTCAAGCGAAGAAATCATAACGATAGCAACTAATTTTTCATTTACAATTGCATTCACTTCTTTATGTGTTTTACCATTAATTACAATCGTCTCAATAGCGCTTCTAAAAACGGTCAAAGTTTGTAAAGCCTTGTCTTTTAAAGCCATTGATGTATCATCAACTTCTATTGCCACATTCAACAAAGGACAGCCACCACTAAAAAAAGGATTGTTAATGTAGTCTTGAAAAAGCTCTAAAACACAAAACAACTTATCTCTTGTGTTCTTTTCAGCTTTGATTCTTTTTTGCAAAGTCTCAAAAATCGAATGCATCATCTTTTGAAATGCTTCGATTTCTAATTGCTCTTTATTTTCAAAATGGCGATAAATGGCGCCTTTTGTCAATCCAGTCGCATTGGTAATGTCACTCAACGAAGTAGCCCGATACCCTTTTGTATTAAAAAGAGTAATTGCTTCTTGCAGCACCTTGCTTTTTGTAATTTCTGACGACTTCATACGCAAAGATACCGATTGGTATCAAATATTTCAAAAAATGTGAAATTTTTTTTTTCATATACTGAAAAAAGTAAATTTGCTTAACAAAATAACACCCATTTTTAATGAAAGATTTATTAAAGAAATTCGAAAATAAACAGCCTGAAATCATCTTCAATTGGAAAGATTCTGAAACCGAGGCCGAAGGATGGACCGTAATCAATTCCTTACGTGGAGGTGCTGCTGGTGGCGGCACAAGAATGAGAAAAGGATTGGATATGAACGAAGTTTTGTCTCTAGCCAAAACGATGGAAGTAAAATTCTCTGTTTCTGGACCTGCGATTGGTGGTGCCAAATCGGGTATCAACTTTGACCCTAACGACCCAAGAAAAAAAGGCGTTTTACAACGTTGGTACAAAGCAGTTTCTCCTTTATTAAAAAGTTATTATGGAACCGGTGGCGATTTGAATGTTGACGAAATCCACGAAGTTATCCCAATGACCGAAGAATGTGGCGTTTGGCATCCACAAGAAGGAGTTTTTAACGGACATTTCAAACCTACCGAAGCAGACAAAATCAATCGCATCGGACAATTACGCCAAGGTGTAATCAAAGTAATCGAAAACCCTAAATTCTCTCCAGATGTAACCAAAAAATACACCGTTGCCGATATGATTACCGGTTATGGCGTGGCTCAAGCTGTTGGACACTATTACAGCATTTACGGTGGCGATATCAAAGGTAAAAAAGCGATTGTTCAAGGTTTTGGAAACGTAGGTTCGGCTGCAGCTTTTTATTTAGCTGAAATGGGCGCTAAAATCGTTGGAATCATTGATAGAGACGGAGGATTAATCAACGAAAATGGTTTCTCATTCGAAGAAATCAGAACCTTATTTTTGAACAAAGACGGTAACAAATTGGTTTCCGAAAATATGATTCCATTTGAAGCAATCAACCAAAAAATATGGACTATTGGCGCAGAAATATTCACTCCTTGTGCTGCCTCACGTTTGGTAACCCAATCCCAAATCGACAGTTTAATTGCCAACGGATTGGAAGTTATTTCTTGTGGCGCGAACGTACCTTTTGCCGACAAAGAAATCTTCTTTGGCCCAATTATGGAAGACGTTGACCACAAAGTAAGCTTGATTCCAGACTTTATTTCCAACTGTGGAATGGCAAGAGTTTTTGCTTATTTTATGGAGAAAAAAGTACAAATGACCGACGAAGCCATCTTTCAAGACACGTCCGAAACCATCAAAAATGCTATCGTAAAAGCACACGCTTTAAGCGCTGCAAAAAACAACATTAGCGCGACGGCTTTCGAAATCGCTTTGAAACAATTGGTATAAAATCAACATACAAATTTCCCAAAGGTGCGGCTCATCAACCGCACCTTTTTTTATACATTCATTTTTAATTTTTAGGAGCAGCAACAAAGGGCTTTCTAGGCAGCATCGTCCCGCTGTCCGTTATATCTTTGCCTTTTTAAAGGAAAAAGGCAAAGGATGCCACTGCCATCGGGGCTAGAGAGCAACAAGGTCAATTTTTGCTATCATTTTCAATACAACCCGACGCATTTCTTGACAATTTTTAGTACTTTTCAGCGTTTTTAACCCATACTTAAAATTCAAAACCATAATGCATTCTCCAGTTACCTCAGATAAGAAAAAAGCCATCGCCTTTTCCCTAATAATCTACGGAATACTGCTATTGATTTTATTTTTTATCCGTTTTTGGCCTCCCTACAACCCCGATTCTTTTACAGCACTTGCTGGCGGTGGTGGCGGTGGCCTTACGGTCAACTTTGGCGATAGCGAAATGGGACAGGGTGCCGATTACCAAAGCGAGGTTTTGGACGTAAAAAACCAAACCAAAGTTACCCCCACATCGGCAACTCCAGACGAGGCCATCTTATCACAAGAAACGGCTACAGAAGAAAGCGTAGTCATTCCTAAAAAGGAGAAAGTAAAAAATACTACACCTACCCCAAAAGAAACGACAAAACCCGTTGTCGAAAAACCAAAAGTTTCCAATGCTACCAACGATGCCTTATCGAGTATTCTAAAAGGTTCCAACAAAGGAGGCGATGGCGACGATAAAGCAGCGGGCAACAAAGGAAAAGCCAACGGAAGTTTGAGCGCCAAAGATTATTATGGCTCTGGAGGTTCTGGCGGAGGAACAGGCGGCGGCAACGGAACTGGAAATGGCATTGGCACCGGAAGTGGTTATGGCGCAGGAAGCGGCGGCGGCTCTGGTGGAGGCGCAGGCTATTCTCTAGGCAACCGTAGAGCCATTTCAAAACCTGTCCCAAAATACACTTGCAATGAAGTAGGCAAAGTCGTCGTAGAAGTAGCCGTAGACCGTAACGGCAACACCATAAGAGCCATTGCCGGAAGCAAAGGAACCACCAACACCGCCAAATGTCTTTTGGACCAAGCCAAAATTGCAGCGATGAACACCAAATGGGACGCTAGCAGCAATGCTCCTGAAAAACAAGTCGGCAAGATTGTTTATAATTTCAATTTGAATTAAGCCGTTGAGCAGTACTCGTTCCTACAAGGTCTTTTTCCAGACCTTGTAGGTATTTCTTAATCAATAATATACCTACAAGGTTAAAAAAAACCTTGCAGGAAATCCAAACAACAGAAAAAAAATAACTGAAGGCAGTTCTTTTAATTTTCTGTTATAAAAAAAATGCATGCAACTAATCGACTAGTTAAAATAAATGAGGGCAATGTAATTAAATTAAGCGTTTTTTGTGTCATTCTGAGGAACGAAGAATCACATAATGTGAGCAACCTATGCGATTCCTCCTCTGTCGGAATGACAAAACCAAAAGTCGTTTTTTTTAGCTTAATGACATTGTGCGTGAGGGATAGAAGCTAGCTACCGAAGTAGCGCGGATAGCCCGACCGCAGAAAAGTAAAGGGGCGAATAACACGTATGCTATTCGCCCCTTTGCTTTTATGGGGTCACGCCCAAATTATACTTATTTTGGACTGGTGGCTATGACAAACTTTAGATTGTTTTTGACGCCTATTTGAAGGACGTCAACCAAGTCTTGTACTTGTAAGTTGAATGGAATTCTGACGATTACCGTTTGGTCTTTTTCTCCGCTAATTTTTCCCATCAAAGTGGTTTCTAGGTCTTCGAAAGCAACGGGTTGTTTATCGAGATAGAACTTTTTGTCTTCGGTAACCGAAAGGCTAATGTATTGCTTATTCGTTTTTTCGTTGGACTTGGCTTTGGGCAAGGTCATTTTAATCACATTTGGATTGGCCAATGTGGAGATGATTAGGAAAAACAACAATAAGAAAAACATAATATCGCTGAGCGAAGAGGTCGCTACTTCGGCGTGAAATCTTCTTTTTCTTTTTATCGCCATAACTATGCTCTTTGAATAATATTAACGAATTCTAAAATCTGTTTTTGCACTTTTAGCGCAAAATTATCAATCTTTCCGTTCAGCAAATGGTAGGCGCTGTAGGCGATAATTCCAACAATTAATCCAGCACCACTACTTATCATTTTCTCGTACAATCCACCAGAGATGTTTCCGATACTGATGTTTTCTGTAACCGAAATGCTATAAAAAATCTTGATTACCCCCGAAATGGTTCCGATAAATCCTAAGGTTGGAGCAATACCTGCAATTAATCCTAAATGGCCTAAATGCTTTTCCATTTGGCCAATTTCGATATCAGCAGCGCGATCCATATTCGATTCAATCTCCGCGATTGGACGACCAATTACCAAAATTCCTTCTTTTATAATTGTGCTTGAAGCATTAGTAGAACGTTCTACGATGGCTCTAGCCAATTCTATATTTCCGGATTGCAATTGCTCTCCCACATCCCGCAACAAACGATCGTCTATTTTTGAGGCTTTGTCTATGTACAAATACCGTTCGGCAATTACATAAAACGTATAGAGTAACAAAATGGCAATCGGAATTAAGAAAAACCCACCTTTCAAAATAAATTCCAATACCGAAATTTCAGTATTTGGAGCAACATTTTCAATAACAGCAGTAGAAGTCGCAGCAGTAAGTGAGTCGGCTTGTAGAGAGAGTAAAGTAAACATATTTTATTCTTGATTTTTACGAATTAATTCTAAAAAATATTTCAATTTTGCACTAAAGATACTTTTCGTTCTAGTATTAAACTAAAAAAAATGAAAATTATTTTAAACCCCTCTTTTTTGCTCAAAAAATGAATTATCAAGAAACCCTTCACTGGCTATACAATCAGTTGCCAATGTATCAATTGCAAGGCGCATCGGCTTATAAAAAAGATTTGACCAACGTACATTTGTTAGCCGAATACTTAGGACATCCCGAGCAAAAATTACGATGCATACACGTGGCAGGCACCAATGGTAAAGGCTCTACCTCGCACCTCCTAGCCTCTGTTCTCAAAGAAGCAGGGCTAAAAGTAGGTTTGTACACCTCGCCTCACCTCACCGATTTTAGAGAGCGCATCAAAATTATCTCGAATGCCAATCCTGAACAAGCTTGGAAAGAAATTCCAGAGGCCTTTGTTTGTGATTTTGTGAACCAACACCGTTCGTTTTTTGAAGCACAGGATATGAGTTTCTTCGAAATGACAGTAGGTTTGGCTTTTGATTATTTTGTAAAAGAACAAGTCGACATCGCTATCATAGAAGTTGGAATGGGTGGCCGATTGGATGCTACCAATATTATTACGCCTTTAGTTTCAATCATAACCAACATAGGATTGGACCACACTCAATTTCTAGGAAATACACTAGCGGCAATTGCTGGTGAAAAAGCCGGCATCATAAAACCAAGCATTCCGGTAGTGATTGGCGAATACACTCCAGAAACCTTGCCTGTTTTTATTAGCAAAGCCAAAAGTTGTTTTGCAGAAATACATTTGGCCTCGGATTTGATTTCGAGTACTTATCCCTCAGATTTATTAGGCGATTACCAAGTGCACAACAAGAAAACCGTTATGCAGACCATAGCCGTTTTGAACGAAAACAAAACAATAGTGGTTTCGCCAAAACAACTCCAAACGGGAATGGCCAACGTAATAAAAAACACAGGACTCCAAGGCCGTTGGCAACAGTTGAAAGAGCATCCCAAAGTAATTGCCGACACGGCTCACAACAAAAATGGACTTGAAATCGTGATGCGTCAAATTCAAAAAGAGAAATTTGACCAATTGCATCTCGTTTTGGGAGTAGTTAATGACAAAGATTTGAAAGAAGTATTGCCTTTGTTTCCCAAAAATGCGATTTATTATTTCTGCAAGCCCAATATTCCACGTGGCTTAGAAGCAACCACACTTCAAACCGAAGCACAGGTTTTTGGTCTGAACGGAGAAGTATATTCTTCTGTTTCAGAAGCCTACGAAAAAGCATTGAGAAATGCTGCCCCTACTGACTTTATCTACGTTGGCGGAAGTACTTTTGTAGTTGCAGAAATTTTATAATTTTTTTTCATTTTTGCTTGCACATCCCAAAAAGGGTTGTATATTTGCACTCGCAATCACGAAATGATAGCAACCTAGTAAAATAGGGCGATTAGCTCAGCTGGTTCAGAGCACCTCGTTTACACCGAGGGGGTCGGGGGTTCGAACCCCTCATCGCCCACCAAGAAACTCCTTAAGCAATTAAGGAGTTTTTTTTGTTTTTATAATTTACCAAAATCTAGCTCATCAAAGAGATTTGAACTTAAACAAAGATTAGCTCAGCTGGTTCAGAGCATTCCGATGGCATCGGAAGTGGTCGGGGGTTCGAACCCCTTTCCGAAGCATCGGAACAAGCTATCGCCCACCAAGAAACTCCTTAAGCAATTAAGGAGTTTTTTTTTATTTTTATAATTTATCAAAATCTAGTTCATCAAAGAGATTTGAACTTAAACAAAGATTAAGTCAGCTGGTTCAGAGCATTCCGATGGCATCGGAAGTGGTCGGGGGTTCGAACCCCTTTCCGAAGCATCGGAACAAGCTATCGCCCACCAAGAAACTCCTTAAGCAATTAAGGAGTTTTTTTTGTTTTTATAATTTACCAAAATCTAGCTCATCAAAGAGATTTGAACTTAAACAAATATTAACTCAGCTGATTCAAACCATTCCGATGGCATCGGAAGAAACTATAGTATACAAAAAACTCCTTAAGCAATTTAAGGAGTTCTTTGTTTACTTCAATACAATGAAGTGTTGCATCAAATCTTTATCATTTGTTAAAAATATTGGAACTGTTTCTATGTCCAGCTTCGTTTTTATACCAATTTTTGTATTCTACACCATTGCTTAAAACCCAATTTATAAATTTCAAGTGACTGGCATCGATTCTTGCTTTTTCAATTGGATAATCAAAACTACTAGGGAAATCTATAGCCCAAGGTAAATTGTCTTTGGTTTTGTAATATTTCCCTATAGACGACTGAGTGTTGTCAAAAGAAGTTCCGAAATAGGATTTGTCAGCCAAATCTGTTGGCGCATAATTTGGCAAATGAACTTCTTTCCCTCTTTCTTTATTTACAATAATAAATGGATTGAAAGGCGCCATTCCGAAGGCACTAACATCAATTGGGTTGACTAAATCTATAGTGACTTCAATAGGCTCTGAGGCTACATATGGTTGGCCAGGGTTAGTATTCCCCGCACCGTGTTTCCAAGCATTGTCAAAAACAATTATGGTCGCATTTTTTTGACCAGCTTCTGTTCCGTTTCCATCTGTTTTTATGTATCCTTCGGTGTATTTCGTACCTTTTACAGATGCGATTTGAGAAGGACTTACTCCAGGGATTGAAAAACCAAACCCATTTTGATAACTTGCCCCAATAGCTTTTACTGTAAATTTTCCTTTTAAGCTAACTACTTTATTTTGTGCATTTGTGATTCTATTAAAGTTGTAATCAACCACTAAATCATTAAAATCATAATCTCCTTTTGCTGGCCATAAATCTTCAAAAGCAAGGGTTCCGTTAGTATTACTACTTGGGTAATAGTTATTAAATGCTAGTTTCGGGTCATTTGGATAATCATCCGAACTATCGATAATACCATCTTTATCAGTATCAATTCGGTCAGGGTTTATTTTTTGAACATCAAATATTTCAACATTTTTAATTGGATTTGCAGTAGCATAGAAAACAGCATCATTAAAATCATTGTCTCCGCCTGGTCGAATTAAGTCTTCAAATCCTAGCAAGAACAAACTTCTTTTTTCATCATACAACATAACCGTATGTTGACGGTATTTGATATCTGCTTCTGGGTTTAACTCTAAGTTAGAATACAATAAACCCAACCCTTCTGTTGCTTGTCTTGCACTGTCGCTCCAACCATTACGCAACAACATCCAACCAATTACCGTATTTTTTTCGAAAACACCTAAAGAAACCTTGTCCCCAGAATACAATCCTCCTCCTGAACCTGCAAATGAGGCATTAGGAAAAATCACCTTACATTCTTTAACATCAGCTGGAGTTTTAGGTGGAAAATCTCTGTCATAAGTATAGTATGCCAAGGCATTTTTATATCCAGCTCCCTCAGAAACAAAAGTAATCCATACTTCGGCTTTATCTAAAATCACTAAATTGTGCTGACTACTCCCTAAAAGATATTCTGGATGATAGGTAGGAACAGGCATATTTTCTGGCAAAGCATTGTTGACATCAATAAGAAAATCTTTACTGATTACATCTGGTTTACTCATTAAATAATTAGGCACTCCGTTGTTGTTATAAGTCCCGATATAGTTAATTTTTATACCAGCACTCGTTTTGCTAGAAGATGCTGATGCTTGTTTAGAAGAAAAGGGTTTGCTGCTAGTTTTTTGGCTTTTTTGGGTATTTCTTGAACCTCCAAAAGTAAAATTAACTGCTCCATTTTCTAATGGCACTTTAGTTTCTGGAACAAAACCAATAAAGTCTGTTTTCAAAACAACTTCTTTCATATCGGCTTCGAAAGTGTAATCGACTATAAATTCTCCTTGCTCATTGGTTATACCGTTGATAATCTCTTTTCCATTTTCATCTTCAAAATTAGTCCAAACGCTCACTTTTACACCAGGAACGGCATTTCCTTGATTATCCTTTGTTCGAAGGGTTACTTTGGCATCTTGAGTGTTTTTCCAAGTAAAAGTTGAAGAAGCCTTTAGATTATCAATGGTAACTTCACCAGAAACTGGAGGAGGGTCAGTAGTAAAATCTTCAGGGTCTTTACTACAAGAGTTTAACAAAATCATAGTAACAAATAACACTATCCATACTGAATTGCTATTTTGCTGTGCATTTTTAATGAAAGTTTTTAAATTATTCATATCCTTTAAATTAGAATGTTTTTAGGTTAAGTTTTATCTCAATTTACAATGTGCTTTATTTTGATGTTTTTGAGTATCCAAAAACGACACCAAAAAAAATATCCATCTAAAACGCTGGTATTTAGGCGCTTTACCCCATATATAAAAATTCATTCTTATCCATAAATTAGAAATACTTTCCATTTTTTGGAACTACTTATTCTAAAAAACACACCACTGAATAGGAATTCAGAGGATAAATTAATTTACAAATGCAATAGCATCTGGAACTCTTCCTGTTCCTATAGTGCTTACAATTTCAAAAGTTTTCATATCAATCACTTCAATTTTATTAGCATTGGAGTTAGATACGAAAGCATACAGTCCGTTAGGATGCATTACAATATTCACGGGACGCGGTGTATGATATAATAGTATCTCTACTAATGTTGTTTTCCCGTGAAATACAATGGTCTTTATCTTCTTTTTAAATTTTTGATTATACACATATACAGTACCTTCTATCGCATTGGCTACTAAACAATACTTCCCGTCTGTAGAGAATTTAAGTTTTAATGGGTCATCCCCTGTTTTCAATGTATGGGTAACTTTATAAGTCGAGGTATTTATTACTGAAATAGTATTCTCTTTATTATTGGTAACCCATAATTCAGAGCCATCTGGGGTGATATCAATGCCTTTCCTTCCTAACCCACAAGGAATAACCTTAATCACTTTATTCAAAATCAAATCGATAACGCTCACTGAACTTGAACCTATGTTCGTAACATAAGCAATGGCTTTACTTGGGTGCAACACTACAAGATGACTCTTTTTTTGTTGGGTTTGTATTTTTCTTTCAATACTATCGGTATCAATATTAATTGCTAATAATGTATTAGTAACATAATCAATCACCCCAACTTTATTGCGTTCTGGAAAAGCTACAATTCCATTAACTTTTATATTGTCATCTAAGTCTATCGTTTTTTCTACTTCGTTTTTTTTGGTGTCGATGATTTTAATAATGTTGCCATCACTAGCCCCGTAATTTGTAAGCACCACTCTTTTCTCATCCGAAGTTACAACTGCTTCGTGAGATAAGATGTCAATTGGAATTTCCTTTATTTCTTTTCCCGTAAATAAATCAAATACGTGAACACTCTCCCCGACCTTACTCACAATGTATAATTTCCCTGTGGTTTGTATGGTATACGATGGTAATCTAGCAATAAGACGTACCGCTTGAAAGCAAATAAATACAATTGCAAACGATAAAATCCAATATTTTACTTTCTTACTTATCATAACAAAAACTACATTATAATTGCTAAGCCGTCTGGCATATTTCCAACTTTGATACTGCTACTAATTGTAAAATTTTGCATATCAATAACCTCAACTCTACCCGCAGTATAATTGGACACAAAGGCATATAGTCCGTTGGGATGCATTAGTATTCCAACAGGTCGAGGCGTGCGGTAGATGATTTTTTCAAAGACATTTTTATTACCAGGAATAACTATGGTTTTAAAAAGTTTTTTTGATTTGGTATCAAAAACTGAAATTGTCCCCTCACTAGCGTTAGCAACCAAACCATATTTTCCGTCAATTGAAAACTTTACTCTTAATGGCTCTTTTCCTGTTGCCAATCGGGTCGTTTCTTTATACGTTAAAGTATTGATAACCGATACGTAATTCTCTTTGTTATTTGAAACCCATATTTCTGAACCATCTTTTGTAATAGTAATACCTTCTGCACTTTTTCCACAAGGGATAATTTGAACAACTTTATTGCTTTCAATAGCAACAACACTCACTGAACCAGAATTGATATTGGTCACATAAACAATGGGCTTAAAGGGATGTTTAACCAATAAATGACTGACTTTTTGTTGGGTGGCAATCTGTTTTTCTACTTTTCCTGATTCAATATTGACTACTGATAAATGATTGCCATCATCAGACACAACAGCAACTTTGTTAGGGTTTTGCAAAGTAATAATACCGTGAGGACTAGTATTCTTATTCCCCAAATCAATTGTTTTTGTTATAGTGTTCTTCTCTGCATCAATGACTGTAATGCTCTTCCCCTTTGCGTCAATAGTGCCATAATTTGTGACTACTATTCTGTTCGGGTTGGTTAGTGCTGTTGCTTCGTGTGGTTCTATTGCAATGGGCAACTCCTTTATTTCCTCCCCTTTTTGTAAATCAAAAACAGTAATGCTTCGGCTTGCTTTATTGACAACATATAATTTCCCTTCCGTTTTTATGGAATATTTGGGCTGTTTGATGATATATACCATTCCAAATACCAGACAAATCAAGCCCAACAGGAGTACTATTTTTTTGAAAAAACTCATAACTTATTGGATTTAAGTTGCTCCATTGCATATCTACAAGCTCGTACGGTAAGTGCCATATAAGTTAAAGAGGGGTTTTGGCAAGCCGATGACGTCATACAACTGCCATCTGTAATGAATACATTTTTCACATCGTGCATTTGATTGTACTTGTTCAAAACCGAAGTCTTGGGGTCGTTCCCCATTCTTGCGGTTCCCATTTCGTGTACAGCTGAGCCTGGAGGCGGACTTGTTCTATAACTTCCTACGTTTTTAAAACCTGCTTTGGTTAAAATTTCCTCACTCGATTTGGTCATATGCTCCATCATTGCTAATTCGTTCGCACCATAATTAAAATCGACCTTAACCAACGGCAATCCCCATTGGTCCAGATTTTGGGTATCTAACGTAATTTTGTTTTCATAATTCGGCAAAACTTCTCCTCGACCACCAAGAGAAATCGTCCATTTACCAGGAGTTTGTAATTGTGCTTTCAATGAAGCGCCAAAACCTTGTGTGGGTTTTGATTCCCAATTTTCTCGCTCACCTTTTCCTTGAATTCCATATCCTCTGACAAAATCAGGGATTTGTGTTTGTTTATTTATGTTTTGAAATCTTGGAATATAAATGGTTCCAGGCGACCTTCCTTCGTAATATTTATCCAATAATCCATCAAAAGTTCCGTAGGTGCCTTCATTGACGATATGGTCCATCAAATTGTGTCCGACTTGTTGACTTGAATTTCCCAATCCATTTGGAAACGAAGGTGAAACAGAATTCAATAAGATAGCAGCAGTAGCAATTGCAGAGGCGTTTAAGAAAATTATTTTGGCATAAAATGTATGTTCTTGTTTTGACAGCGCATCAATGATTTTTATCCCGATGGCTCTTTTAGTATTGGCATCATAGAGCACTTCTTTCACAATAGAATTAGCTCTCAAAGTCAAATTACCTGTGTTTTGTGCATCAATCAATGTTGCCGAGTTACTGCTAAAATAGCCTGCAAAAGGACAACCTCGGCTACATAAATTGCGATACATACAAGGGCCTCTTCCTTTTTTTGGTTGCGTTAAATTTGCTACTCTACCATTTATAATCACTCTATCGGAATAATGTTCTTTTACTTTTTCTTTTAGATGCTGTTCTATGGCATTCATCGGTATTGGTGGCAAAAAAACGCCATCTGGCAAATGAGCTATGGACTCTGAACTTCCACTAATACCTACATAATCTTCAACATAATCGTACCATTGAGCCAAATCTGCATAGCGTATGGGCCAATCGACTCCATAACCGTCTTTTTTATTGGCTTCGAAATCTAAATCTGATAAACGATAGCTTTGTCGCCCCCAAGTGAGGGAACGACCACCAACTTGATAGCCTCTAATCCACTTAAATGGATTCACCTGAATATAGGGATGCTCTTTGTCATTGACATAAAAATGCTTGTCGGCGGCGTTACAATGACTGCTTTGCACAGGTCGCTCCTCGAGTTCTTCATTTGTTAGATGTTTTCCATTTTTAAAATCCCAAGGATTCAGAAAAGCGGTTGTGTAGCCCGTTACGTGTTCAACTTGTCCGCCTCTTTCTAACACCAAGGTTTTTAAGCCGCCCTCTGTGAGTTCTTTTGCTGCCCATCCGCCACTGATTCCTGACCCTACAACAATAGCATCAAAGGTGTTTGTTTCTGTTTGGTTTTTCATACTATAGCTATTTTGTTGCCCAAGCTTTTTGATTGGGTTGTATGGTGGTGATTGCTTTGTATCTAGCAGGAATAGGTTCGTACACTAAATGCTTTGTCGCTCCCAATTCGGAAGTGCAATATCCTTCTACAGTTAATGCTTTTAAAATGGTATAAAAAGGACGACCCGATATTTTATTTCTGATTTTAGAAAACAAACCCGAAGCCTCGTAAGTGCTATCTAAATCTTTTACGATTGCTATTTGTTGTTGCGGTGTGCATTTTTCAAAACCGAAACCGTAGGTATCCAAACACGTTTCTTGGAGGTCATTTAATCCGTTAAAGAAATTAGTATACTCTTTTTTCGAGGAACACGATTCCATATAGCTAATTATAAAATCTTGAACATTAGCTTCCTTGGCGCCTGGAGTATTGGTAGCAGGAATAATCACATCGACTAAGGCTGCAATTAGATTCTTGTAATTAGGGAGTTGCCCTCTATTGGATTTCGCATAAAAAAAATGAAATCCAGTATAGGTAGCAATCCCAATTCCAGTGAGGGCTAAAATTCCGCCGATAGCTTTTCTTCTATTCATAATTTTATTTTTTAAATTGAAATCTAATGGCTTACAAATTGCATTCGGTGCTAACTCGCTCGTTGTGCTCTTTCCCAGTTTACCGATTGTGATTTTTTCATATACCTAAAAAAGCCCAAAACGACGCATACATTCATTATAAAAAAGTAATACGGCACAAACAAAATCTTGATTCTGGTTTCTCTATTTTCTAAAAACCAACCCAACAAGGCAAGGGCATAAAAAAGCAACTGCAACCAAAACAGGGTAGAATACAAACCAAAAGAGAAAATCCCTTCGTTTATGGCTAAAATTGACAAAACAGGAATAAGGAGGATGAGACATAAAGGGGTTAAACTCCAACGTAAAACGCGATGCGAAATGTATTGAAAGGAAAGCGTTCCGTATTTGAAAACATTCAGCAAAGAACGAAGGCGAACAATAGATTGAATGCCTCCCGCAGAGATTCTGACTTTGCGTTTAAATTCTTCTTTAACATTAGCCGAAGCAGTTTCGATAGCATAGGCTTCAGGGTCATATTGAATGGTATAGCCTTCTTGAGCGACTCTTAGTGATATGATAAAATCATCCAATAAAGTGTCTTTTTCAACGTGGCGGTATAAGGCTGTTCGAATGGCAAAAAGTTCGCCCGCTGCTCCTACCACTGAGTACAATTCGGCATCCCATTTTTTCAATGCCGATTCATATTTCCAATAAATGCCCTCGCCTGCACCAGAGGCGACATCGCTTTCCTTATCCACAATTCGTTTTTCTCCAGAAACGCAACCCACCTTTGGATTACTAAACAAGTTTACAATTCGTCTAATGGATTCTTTGCCAAGATTCGTATTGGCATCACTAAAAATAACAATGGGAGTTTTCACAAAATCCATCCCTCGATTCATTGCTCCAATCTTACCATTGCGCTCGTCTAAATGATAAACCGTGGTGTTGGGATATCCTTTTAACACATCGGGTGTGCCATCATCGGAACCATCGGTAACCCAAACGATATTGATTTTTTCTTTAGGATAGTCGAGTTCTAAGGTGTTTTTCATTTTAGCAGCTACATAATCCTTTTCATTGTAAGCCGCAATAAACAAGGTCACTTCGGGTTCATAGGAAGGGTCAATTTCTAGCTTTTCACCCATCTTAAAAAACCTTCTGATTTTTATAATTCCATACAACAAAATACCGTACCCCACATAGGTATAGACTATCACCGATAGCAAAATCCAGAATAGTATTTTTAGTGTTATCATTTTTATTTGCTTAAAATTTATACTAGTGCTAGACCTTTTCCCATATTTGTTTTTCAGGATTGTATTGTTTCAATACTCTAGCTGGATTCCCCACTGCAACGGCATAATTTGGAATATCTTTTGTGACCACGCTACCTGCTGCGACTACACAATTTTTACCAATGGTTACTCCTGCCAAAACCACCACGTTGGCACCAATCCAAGTGCCATCTCCAATGGTTATGGGTGCTGTAGAAACTCCCTGAATATGAATGGGACGATTGACATCTTCATAATTATGGTTCAAGCCAGAAAGGGTAATGTTTTGCGCCAATCGCACATCATTCCCAATAGTAACAGGACCAATAATCGTGTTGCTTAGTCCTATTTTGGTTCGGACTCCAATGATTACTGGACCCACGCCATTGTTTATCGCTGAAAAATCTTCGATGGTAGAATCTTCGCCAAGTTCAAATTGATTCCACGGAACGACGTCCAATCTGGTTCGATATCTTATTATAGCTCCTTTTCCTTTTTTATGATAAAAAGGATTTACGAACCACTTTATCCAAAGTCTGGGTCTTGTCTGCTTTGGAATAAGTATGGACCAATGAACCAGTTTTTTCAATTTTTCATTGGATTTTATTTTTTCTTTCAATCCCATTGTATCCTGTGTTTGGTTGCTTTAATTATTCCTTGATAGATGGCGCTAACATTGTTTTCCCAAGTATGACTTTTGGCAAAATTGGCTCTTTGTTCAGCCAAAGTTTTTGAGTTTTCTTCCAAAGCTTTTTCGGTTAACGTAATGTACTCTTCATTTGAAGAAGCCAAATACACATAGTCGCGAAACATTTCCATTGCTTTGGTTTGTGTTGCAATTACTGGTTTTCCCATAGCAAGGTATTCATCGATTTTTCTTGGATAATTTCCAATCGTTAAGTTGTTGGTCAACTGCGGATTGATGGCTACATCAAAACCTTTTACATAAGCTGGAAGTTCTGAGCCATCTTTACTCCCAAAAAAATACACATTTGGCAATTGATGCAATTTTGATTTTTTAAAATCGTCGTCTTCTGGACCCACGAGAACAATGCTCCAGTTTTTTCTCTGTTCTGCCATATATTCGAGTAAACTGATATCTAACCTTAAACTGGTAAGCGACCCCACATAGCCAATAATTGGCGAGGGTACATCTTTGAATTCTGCTGGTACTTGTATCGTACCCTCATCGTCACTAAAGTGTGAGACATCGCAACCTTGTCCAACCATATAACTATAAGCCGTGTATTGTAACCCGAAATCTGCAAAAAAGTCTGAATTCGTCAATAAAACATCCGCTTGTTGTATGACTTCGGGTTCCATTTGTTCTCCGTGTTTTTGCCAATAAGGTACTTTCACCAAATAATCTCGCATATAATACGCGTAGACTTTGGGCTGTAAAAATTCCTTTAAATGTCTTCCTAAAAACATCGAACTATCATTAAACAAAATGACATCTTTAAAATTCAATCGCTCGGCCGCCGATTTGATATCTTCTGAAAACAAACGGGCATTTCTCCTGTTCAATATTTTAAAGACGCTATGAATAGGCAACCAATTAATGGATTCAACACTGTTTTTTGGGTATAAATTCCATAGATTGGTTCCAATCTCGTATAAATCAGGTTCAAGACCTTTTTTGATTCTGATTCTTTTTTGAATTTTCTCTTTGTGCTTGTCTTTTCCCATAGTAGCTCTATCCATTGGCGGATTTACATACAACACGCGATTGTGCTTCGCAAACTCCAAGGCTATATTTTTGCAATTGCTACCTATTTCAATATCCCAGGCTTGTATGCCTACCACTATAATATCTTTACCTTTTATCATAGTCTCGTTTTTTTTGATTGTTCGACATAGATGGTTTCATAAAGTTTCAAATACTCTTTGGCCATATTATTCCAAGAAAACTGTTTACTCCGCCTCAAGCCTTTCTCACAAAGCGATTGGTGATACGCTTCATCATTTAGAATTTTAATGAGTCCTTCCGTAATTTCTTCTGGTTGCAACGGGTTGACAATATGAGCAGCATCTTCGGCAATTTCTGGCATTGATGAAGTGTTTGATGTAATAACAGGCACATTACACGACATCGCTTCTAGCATTGGAATCCCAAAGCTTTCACGAAGAGATGGATACAAAAAGATATCGCATTGCGCATAAATAGCTGGCAAATCGGTATTCACTACATAGCCCGTCAAAACAATATGATGGATGAGATTGGGGTCGTTAATTTCATTCAACAAACTGTTCAGTTCCGTTTTATCATAATCCAACATTACGAGTTTATGATTAGAGGCTGTACGTTTTAAAAAATCAGAAAAAGCTTTAAGCGTTCCTTTTGTGTTCTTTTTTGGGTCTGTATTGCCTAGAAAAAAGAAAAACTTATCGGGTAAATTGTATTTTTCTTTAACCCGATTGAGCTCGTCTTTATTGGTAATGGGTTTGAAATGTTCGCTTACCCCATTATAAATTGCCCCTAGTTTTGTATCGTCTTTTATTCCAAAGAACTCACCAATTCTGTTTTTTTCAAAGTGAGAAACAGTAATCACTTTTTTGCTTTTCTTCACTATACAAGGCACTACCAATTTTCTGTATATATTTCCAAATTTTTGATAAGTACTAGCACTACTTCTAAGTATTTTCAAATAACTACTTTCCATATAAATAATGTCGTGAAGAATCGTTATCAGCGGAATAGACGTAAAAAAAGGAGCGGTATTGCTAGTGCAGTGCAAGATATCACAGCCATATTTTTTGGCAGCATTGGGTAATGCAATTTGTTCCCAAGTAGGATACGGTCCACCATTCAATTCAACAATCGTAAAGTTCGAAGTTGCTTTAAGAGCGGAGGAATCTTCATCTGGTTTTACAAAAATGAAATACTCATTTATATGGTCTAACTCTTGAAGGTTTTTGATTAATTCTAAAGCTACCATATCCATTCCGTGCTTCTTTTTACGAAAAAGGCGTTGCCCTTCTATACCTATTTTCATATTGCTACTTTTTTAATTGATTGAACTGAAAAATACCCTATGAGCTGATTTTTAATTTTGGTATACACCACCACTTCTATGACATAAGAGAACAAGAACATCACCATAATATAAAGTGAATATTCTACTATTTTATCGTTTATAAATTTCAAATAGGTAGCTTCGACAACTAGGTAATGATGAGAAATATAGATTACATAAGAAAAAGGCGCGAAGTACTTGAAGACACCAAAAAAAGTAATGAAACCAAACCAATTGTATGCATTCCAAATCAGAGCAGTAAGCAGTACTAAAAACGCAAAAACAAAATGCCGTAATTCTACGATAGGATACGCCACTAGTGGGTAGCTATAGACTTTTGTGTATGAAAAATTCAAGTATACATTCAATATTAATACTACAATGACAATTGCTAAAACACCAATATAAGAACTTAGGCCTTTGAAACTAAAGGAACCGCCTTTTATATAAATTGAGGCAAATTCTACTCCAATCCACCAAATACCAAAATACATCACAATTCTATTTAGAATAAATGGATAAACAACGTACGAAACTGCTGCTATTAAAATACTACTGCTTACCCAAAACGATATTTTTTCGGGACGAATGTATTTTGTAAGCGCAAAAAAGAGCATATAAAACCACCATTCATAGGATAATGACCAAAGCAATCCGTTACCCATATACGTTGGTACAATTACATTGGGCTTCAGAGAAATCACATCTTGTAGCATAAAAATATTACCCCACAAAGTGCTCCATTCTGGGTCGGCTAAACTTGCAGTGACATAACATTTTAAAAGATAGCCTATCAAAAAGATGAAAAAGAGAGGTATATAAATTCGCAAAAAACGACGCCCAAAATAATTGAGAAACGATTTATCTTCTGATTTTTCCCAAGAATACTTGATTACAAATCCACTTAAAACAAAAAATAAAATAACCGCTTCTGACCCAAAACGAAAAAGAAAGCCCACATTTATTCCAAATAGATGTATCTTTTGCGGCAGCACGTGAAAAAGCATCACATATAATGCGCTAAAACCACGAATGGCTTCGAGTTTTTCTAAACGATTATATTTTTTTGATGTTTCCATAGCTATTTTGAAACAACTTATTGAATTACAACAACTTCATTTTGAAGAGCTTGATGTGTGTTGCGTATGTATAAATGTTTTATTGGCTCCTTTTATTTTTAATAAAGACAATAGCATCATCAACATTCCTTTTGGCAAACTCATTAATGCTTTTAAAGTTTTGCGATTGTAAAAGGATTTTGGCACAGAAAAAACAAAAGACAGCACACAAGCAATTAGTAAAACCACCCAATAATTCGAATACGCTTTTGGGTTGTCTAACCAATAGTTCAGCAGAACAAAACTAACGCTGCACAGTATAACGGCTCCGAGTAGTAATATTCTAGGAGGCTGAATAAATTGAATGGCTTTGTCAAAATAATCGACATTGCCTTTGAGTAATAAATGTTTAGTGGCATTAAAAATATCTTTTCTAAAGTAATGCAATTGTGCAGATAACCATCGGCGACGTTGATTGCCAAACACTTCAGCTTTTTGAATTTTTTCATCAAAAACTATGGCATCATTGAGGTATACAATGGTATGTCCTTCTTTTAGCATTTTGAGTTCAATTTCTTTATCAAATCCACCAACGGCGGTAGCGCTTGCCATAAGGGTTTTAAAATAATGGTATTGAAAAGCCATTCCAGAACCAATTATTGCAGAAGATAGTCCCAAAACGCGATGCCCCTTTCTGAAAATATTGTTGTTGATTTCTTCGCTAATGGCGTCAAGAATAGCCCAAGAATTGTTGGTGTTTTTGGCAGTTCGATGGCCTTGCACAGCAGTGAATCCATATTCAAAAGCTGCATTAATTTGCTTCAAAAAGTCATTTGCCATCACATTATCAGCATCTAATACCACAGCAATATCATAATCCCTTTCGAGAGTTGCCATCGCTTTATTCAACGCTTTAGATTTTGTACTCTTATCAAAACTTACCTCGATAACAATTATGGGTAACGTTTTTAAGGCCGAAATGGTTTCTTCTTGAAAAGAATCTGCAATAATTACCACATCATAATGGGTAGACGGATACTCTTGTTGCAAAGCCGCATTGGCCACTTCAACAATTACTTCATCTTCTTTGTAACCCGGAATAAGCACTGCAATTTTCTTTATATTTCCGTTATCAGCGTATTGCTTTTGTTTATAAAATAAGCTTGCTATTGAAAACAGTAAAATATATAAAGTTGCCAAACCTAGAAGGAGTAGCAGAACAATTTGTATGATATTAAATAGAAGCATAATTTAAATTTTTAATTAAAAAATTGCTAGTGCTTTATTCATTTTCTTATTTGAACTTTCTCAGTACATCTCTCGCTTTTAAAGCATATTTTCTCAAGAAAGGAAGGTGCTTACCACTTTTAAGATTGTACATAAAAGACTCCGATTCGAATATCATTTCGAAGTTAGCGGTACATAAAACAGGCTTTTTGGACAACCTATTGATTTCTACAGCCTGATGGTATTCGCTTTCAACAAACAATACGTAAGGCTTTGCTAAATAAGCTTTTGCCTTATGGTCGCCGTGGCTGTTGGCCCGCTGTCTCGCTTCCATATTGGGCAAATCCAGCATGACCAATTCATTATATTTGATATTGTTGGCAGCTAACCAAGTTTCGGTTTCTTTGCGGTATTTCTCTAGTCGTGAGGTAACAATTGTACCAATCTTGCTTCCTGGAATAAACAAGGGTGGGGCATTCAAAATAAAATCTATGTATTTTTCTCCATCGTCATTTTGTTCTGGCAAAGGGTCTGCACACAAAACCCCATCAATGTCAAAGCAGGCTTTCTCTAGAGTGGTATGATTGAGAATATTCCACTGAAAATACCTTGGCAAAGGCACCACTTCAAAGAAATAATCGACCATTTTTTCTTTTCCAGGAATGACATAAACCGCACAATATTTTATATCAAATTCGGTTTCGAGATGTTTCAAACTTTCTTTAACCTCAACCATAGCAGCACCCGAGGCAATACTGTCATCGACCACAAGTATTTTTTTAAATTCAGAAATATCAAAAAACTGGCTTCTGGCACCTGCTTTATAAATATGCCCATTCAAAAAAGAATGAATATCTGTATAAGGCCTATTGAGATACAAAGCCAATAAATTTGCTGGTAGCATTCCACTTCTCGGAACACCAACAATCAAATCAAAATCACGAGGAATGATACTTAATCGCTGAAGTATGATATTATTTAAATCTTTTACATTTCTATAGTACATAGCTTTTTGGGTTTAATGATTGATTAGTTAAGCTTTACATAGTAATTTCAATTTTATACATTTTGTGCCGTACGCAACTCAAGTTCTTCTTTTTGTTGGTCGGCTTCAAAAATCTCTGGATTCGATATAATTGCCATAGTTGCATATATGAGCAAGGCTGTTGGCATTTGTCCCAAAACAGCATTGCCATAAGAAGCTGCCATAACACCCGCCATTCCAGAAATTAGTGCACTCATCTTCAGCTTCGTTATGGGGTCTCTAATGGTAAACATCACTTTGTAAGATGCTTTTCCTATTACATAAAACAAAACAAACAAATGAAATAGCAAGCCTACAATACCCAACTCTGCCCAAATCAAAACGTACCAACTATCAGTAGCCACGTGAGAAAGAAACGCATTGGGCAAAAACCGTTGCGCTTTGTCGCCTGCGTGCCCTATACCTCCTCCAAATGGTCTTGATGCTAAATAAGCTTTCAGTATTTTTTGATTGTTCAATCGTACTTGCAACGAGGGTTCATTGGGGTCAAATGCAGTTCGCATTCTTCGTATTTGGTCATTTCCATTGGCGATAGTGGTGTATTTGAAAAAGACAAAAACCATTGCCAGAAATAGTACGCCTAACGCCATTACTTTGATGTTTTTCCTTAAGAAGAAAAAGGTCATAAGTCCACCCAAAGGAACACCGATTGCGCCTCTAGTTCCAGAGATTACCATTCCGTAGAATCCTAATATTCCAACGATAATAAAAAAAGCTTTAGCAAAACCTTTTTTGGTCATCGAATAAATAATGGCCACAACTCCTGTATACCCTTGATTTCCTCCAAATTGACCCGCATCACTAAAAAAAGAAAAGACCCTTAATTTACCAAAAAGCACGTGAGTTTGGGCTGCACCACCATCTAGCCAAGCTTGTTCAGCGGCGTCTACCCCAAAGAACAACTGCTTCATTCCGTGCAGAGTGGCAATTATGGAGAAAATACCCCAGACATACATCAGCATATCTAACTTTTTATGGGTATTAATGAATAAGAATGTGAGAATAACAAAGAAAAAGAAGTAAAATCCAAGACCTCTTCCTGCAATCCAAGCTTCGACACTTCTTGCTTCTGGATTTACCAATTGAAAGATGCAATACAACAACCAAATACCTGCTAAATAAGTAATGTCTCTATTGGCAGGAGACCAATCTACCTTTTCTTTAAATTTGGAAAAAATTAAAGCTAAAAAAGTTAAAATCATCACGCCATCTATTGCAAAAGCTAAGGGTAAGCCTTTGATATAGCGTGTCATTCCCAATATCAAAAAGTTCAACACAATAGCTGTATAAAATCCAAGAATAGGATTTGTAAACAATTTATACAGATAGAAAACTACAACCAATAATGCTACCAAAAGGCCAATGCCAACTATTTTTAATTTGGCTATTAGTAACGCCATTAACACCAATGTCAAAAACAATAACAAAAGTCCCTTCGGGCTAGATAAACTAGCAGAACCAGATGCTTTATCAAAGGGATTTATATTATTACTGTTCGTGTTCACTTTATTTTTATTAGGTGTTTATGATTCCTTCAAATTTGTTCTCTTTGCTTTATGAATAAGGCTTTTATAAAAATCGATTCCGCTTGAGAAAATTTCTTTATAACTCAAAGACAGTTCTTTGTCTAAAAAATACATTCCCATCCAAATGCCAATTAAAGTAAAAAGTATAGAGGCCACAGCCACTAGCAACAACGATTGGAATATAAAAATGGCGATACAATCTCCTATTATATTCGCCAGAACCATCACGAATACTTTTATGGCATTAATTTTTGGTTTATTGATGCTATCCAAACCGATGCCTGTCATTCTATCAATAGGCAATAACAATCCATAAATGGAAAATACTCGAACAATATTGACAACATTAAATCCCGTTTGAGCATCCGTTTCTAAATATTGTCTTCCGCTTATTACTAACACAAAGAATTCAGCGAATACAAAAGTGACTACACTTAGTCCAGCAAAAAGATACGTTAAAGCTCCAGAGTAGGTGTAGAACAAATCTCTAACTTCTTCAACCTTTCCTTGAACGCTTGCCTTAGACATTTTAGGAAAAGCAGTAGCCACAAAACTTCGAAGTGGAATCTGCTGTAATTCTGTCAATTTTAATGGAATACTATACAAAGCAACAGCGGCACTCCCTAATGGACTCAAACTAATAATTATTGTATCGGCACTTCTCAGCAAGTTGGTACCAATTAATGTGAAGGTTGTATATTTTCCGAAATTTAATAATGTGCTATTGGTCTTTTTGTTGGCTTTGAAAATGTTTTTTGTACCGTCCCAACCCAAAACTATACTTATGAAGGAAGTCAAGGCGTTGATGATAAGCATTGCCATTACTAATTCATCTAATGTCAACAGCTCTAGGAAAAAATTAGTTAGAATCACTAAGAAGAATAGGCCGCTATTCACCGATTTTAACAGCAGTATTTTTCCGTATGCTCTGTCTGCTTGCAAGACAACCAACGCATTATTCCATGGAAGATTTAGAAAGGCTAATAATGGATACCATTTAAAAAATAGATGGTATCCAGAAGTACTAATTACGTCATTGAACAGTACATAGCAGAAAACCAAAATAAATGCTATTGCAAAAGTGGCCACTAAACCAATTAAGGCATTAGAACCAATTAGTTCCATTCTAGACGAAGCGTCTGCACCCGATAAAAAACGTATTAAACCATTATTGGTAATGCCAAAGCGAAACATTTCTACAAAAGACCCGCCGGTAATAAACAAAACCCATTGCCCAAAAACATCCAGAGACAAACTTCTCGCTAATAATGCAAAACCACCAATGCCTAAAACGGCAATGACAAGATTCCCTGCTAATGACAGAAAATTATCTTCTCGCACTATCTTTTTGAGCGTTTTCATCAGTTCATTTTAGATTTGGGCTTTAGAAAAAAATTGAAATTTGAACATCGCTTTTAATTTCTTTCTCAATACACTTCGTTTTTTAGGCAATTCCCCTAAAATGGATTCAATTTCATTGATTTGGACTCCATTAATTATAAAATTAATTTTTGAAGCAGCTGTTTCTACTATATTTTTCATTGCCAATTGGTCTGCATCTGACCACACTCGATTAGAGCGGCATACGAGGATATTCAAATCGGCTTGATTTAATAATTCCGTTGGATAGATATAATCAATCAGGGGAGGTAATTCAATAATTACAAAATCGGGAGCACCGTTTAGCGTAATGCCATTTTGATTTAAAATATCAGAATAGTTTTGAGCGTTATAAAAGCTATTGTTTACTGCATAAGTATAATACTCAGTCTCATTTAGATAACTAGAAACATCGGCTAAAAATGGATTATCATAATCGATTCTAGGGTCTGCATAGCCTAAAAATTTATTTAGTCCAGAAAACTTCGGGTGTTGTTTTACTGTTTTTTTTGCACCTTCATACGTAAGCATCACGACTTCTTTGCCTTCATTTTTCAATGTTTTGGCAATGTTTCCTGCCATTACCGTTTTTCCTTCTTGTTTTTGAGTGCTAAAAACAACGATGGTTTTTGTTTTATTATCTGAGGGATGTGTCACAAAATACTGCAACACATTTTGTGTAATGATTTCAATTAATCTTTTTTGAATGTAGGGTAAATTAATGCTTCCGGGGTCTACTACTAATTTAGGCATCATCCCCAAAGAATTCATTCCTAACTTTTTACTGGCTACTTTAGCATTCTTCAAAGTATCATCAAAATACTCCATCACAAAAATAATGGCCAAAGTAATTAGACCTCCTAAAATCGCCGCTGCAATGACTAATAGCGCTCGTTTGGTAGGGTTTGGTGATAAAGGATAATAAGGAGGGTCAATGGCTTTCAAATTGGAGGTTAGCTCACTGTCCTGAAGTTTGAGTTTGGCTAAATTTAATCCGTGTAGAATCTCTAAATACCCTTGCTCAGATACTGAAATCTCACGTTCAATTCTTTTAATCGTCGCGCCAGCTGGAGCATAATTGGCATATTTTTTCTGAAATTCTTTATTCTGTCCGTTTATAACATTGAGTTTTGCTTTAATATTATCTGCTTCGACTACATTATTTATCCAATCTGGAAGAATTTTAGAAACAGGCAAACCATCTATAGAATTTTGATAGGAGTACAACTCAGCAACATTTCTTTTTATATCATTAGATAAGGCTTCGGCTTTTTTATTTAGCTCTTCTATTTTTGCCAAATCGCTTTCATTATTCGTCGATTCGAATCTCGCCTTGATTAAAGCTATTTTGTAGTTAAGGTCTCCAATTTGTTTCTTTTTATCCAGAATTGCATTGGTCTTAAGTTGGATGGCTTCTTGAATTTTCAACTTTTCTTCCAATCGTTTAGTCGATGCTTGAATCCCCGCTAAATCAGCTATTTTTTTATTGTAATCCACATCCATATCTTCTTTAACTACCGCAACAGCCTTACTCTGTTCGTAGTAGTTGATGATATTAGAAGATTTATTAAACTCTAGAAGAATATCTTCAGCAGCGGCTAATTTTTGTCTAGCATTTTCTAACTGAGCTTCGAAGTATTTTACCACTGCATCAGATCTATTTTCTTTAATGTGCTTGTAATTAACAATACAAACTCGATTATAAATGGCAAGTGTTTGTTGGCAAATCCCCGGATCATTAACGGTATAACTCAACTTAATCAAATCACTATTTGAAATTCGCATAGCAGTTACAGTCGAAATTGCCTTGAGAGAATAATGGTCATCTTTACCGTAATTCAATAATTCATAGACATAATTAGTATTGCTACTCTTCATTAAAGCCATTAAATTTTGAACGGTCTTTTCGTAATCTGCTCTGTTTATTTCTGGCGGGAATAGCGCCTTATCAGGATCACTTGTTTCCATTGTAGAAGGCACTGCTTTATTTTCGTGCACTACATATTTATACAAAGAAGCTGGTACTTTGCTTCTTAATTGGTCATAAAACGTTTTGGATATGTATCTCGGATTGGCTTCTGGGAGCATCAAATGTTGTGCTAACAACCTAACGGCAACTTCTTCTTGGGTTTCACGTGAATTGATAATATTAATCAGGTTATCAAAGGCAGCGTTCGATGCTTGATAATTGAATGTTTTATCCATTTCAATAGAAGAGCCTGTCGCGATACCCGTGTATAAAACCGTTTGAGAAGAATATTCAAAAGATGGATTTCTAGTAAGCAATATAACCAATAAAGCCAATACAATTGGAACCAGCAGCAAGAGCAGTAGATGCTTTAAAATCAATCGTACAAAATCAATTATTTTCATCTTTCTAGTATAAATTTGTTAAATCGAATACAAGTCCTGACATGTCTTCGAGCAATTGTTTTGCAGTTATAAACTCAGCCTTTGCGGATTCATAATCGGCCTCAAGATTAGCAGTAATACTGGTTATTCGAACATATTCTGCAACGGGTACCACACCATTTCTAAACTCTTTTTCAACCATTTCCATATTTACTTTTCCGTTTCCAAAGTTTTTAGATCGTATTTGCAGTAAACGTTGCTTCAAAATAACGTCTTGGTACATCCTAATAACCGTTTGCCGTATCTCATCTTCTTGAAATTTGGTCATATTTTTGGCTTCTTCAATTTCTAGTCTCGCTAGTTTGAGTTGATTCTTTCTGTTTAACATATCAAACACCGGAAATTTTAGATACATCCCCACACTATAGTTGTATTGTGTGGACAATGTTGAAAAGGCGGTATTAGAAATCCCATCATCATTATTAGAAAAATTATTTAAGGTACCATACCTACCATCTACTTGTACACCAATATTTCTTGTCCAAAAAATACGCTCTGATGCTAGAGTAGATTCTTTTACACCAACGTGGTTCTTTCTAAACTTGACCATTGCATTTCTTTTCAATACAGAATCTATAACCACTTTTAGCGGCGGAAAGTGAAATTCGTTACCGGTTAGTAAAGTGTCTTTATTTTGAACAGTTTGAGCTTGTGTGTTATGTAAGCATAAAACAAAAACACTAATAATGGCTATTATATTAATTTGTTTTTTCATAAGTATACAAGAATCAAATCTTATTTATTACACAGAACCTTTTTGAAGTAATGCGGGAATCGTTCTTAAAATGAGTTTCATATCGTACCAAAAAGAATAGTTATCTCCCTTAAAATGATCCGCATATTCATTATCGAGTCGCATTCGTTCTTCTTCGGACATTTTTCCGCCTTTACCTCTTAATTCAACTTGCCATAAACCTGTAATTCCTGGTGGTGCCAAAAACCGTTTGGATAATTCATCACCAGTTAGCATTTCTGCTTCATAAACGGGTAGCGGCCTGTTGCCTACAATAGACATATCGCCTTTTAACACATTAATAAGCTGTGGTAGTTCATCTATACTGGTATTTCTTATAAACTTACCCACTTTTGTAACCCTTGGATCGTCTACAATTTTTACAAAAGTTGAATTATTTTTGGCGGCTTCCTTTTTTTGTACATTGAACCAATAATCACAAATTGCATAGGAGTCTAAATACATAATAGGAGAACAAGTTTCTCCATCGGGTAGTTCACTACATTTTGGGCAAGGAATATCTAATGGGTTATCTGACGCCTTTGTTGTTTCTTTTTTGTATTGATTTTTTTCAGCAGCTAATTTTTTGAGCAGTTCGTCAGATCCTGTTCGCATTGATCTTAATTTATAAAAATCAAAGGTCTTTCTGCCCACTCGCTTTGAAATGTAATATACTTTCCCTTTGGATTCTAGTCGAATGGCTGCGATAACAAGTAGTAAAAATGGCGAAGCTACAATTAGAACCGATGAAGCTACAAAAATGTCGAATATGCGTTTGGACAGCGGCATTTTATACATTTCCTCACTGAAATCGAATACTATTTCTTTTTTGCGTTTTGGTTTTCTATGTTGGGATAAGAATTCAATTCTGTTAAGAATAGCAGTTGCTGCTGTATTTGAAATCACATAAAAATCATCTATTTGCTTTCTAAATGCTGTTTTATAGAGCTCTGGATTAAAATCTTTAACAAGCAATACAAAGGGAATAGTGTCGTATTCACTTTGTGCTCTAATCCAATCATATAGAAAAAAACCATTGTTACCGGGCAAATTATAATCACAAATAATAGCATCTATTTTTTTTGTAGACTGTAGGTATTTTGTAGCCTTGACACTATTTTCTAAAACAGTTATAGTCCAATTTTCAAATTCTTTTTGATTAAAATAATCTGCAGTGCTACCGATATATAAAATTGTTAGATTTGAGTTCATAAGGACTTAATTTAAATTGCAAACATTGCTAAAGTTCTCACCATTCTATGGCAAAATGAATGGGGTAGATATTTTTCTTGACCAATTCTTCCAATTCTTCTGGATTGAAGGGTTTGGTCAGGTAATCCTGAGCCCCCAGTCTATAACACTTTATTCGCTCTTTACTTTCTGACTTACCCGATAACATAATAAATGGCGTATGTTTGGTAAATCCACGTTGTCTGACCTTGGTCAAAAACTCATAACCATCCATATTTATCATTTGGATATCACTTATTATTAAATCTGGCAGACTCTCATCAAGCCATTGAAGGGCTTCCACAGCGTCGTGTATTGTTATAACTTCATAATCCTGAGAAAGAAAATTTTGCAATAACAAGCAAATGCTTATTTCATCATCTACTACTAATATCTTTTTCTTCATAATTTTAGGTATTCGTTATATTAAAATCATTTTTCATTTGATCTACCACTTCTTGTGCAATCAACTTTAGAGATGCAATTTTCATATCTACTTCTGGTGCAGTGATTTCATTGGACAATAAATCTTCGGTAAGAAGAAATTCCTCAGCTAATTGATCTGTTCCAAAATAAGCTAACGTTGGTTTTATCTTATGTGATAGTCTAACGATTTTTATAAAATCCTTTTCTGTGTAGGCTGCTTCTATCTCGTTTATAGCATCTATAATTTGTTCTACAAATACTTCAGCCATCTTTGCAATCTGTTCTTGATTGCCTCGACACATTTTTTCAACCAATTGAAGATTGTATAATTTCATAACAGCAACATTTTAATAGCACTTAAAACTCAACTAAATAATTGATTCAAAAAACTTTATCGTTTCAATTAAACCTTCATCCAACTGAATTTTTGGAGACCAGTCTAACTCTTTTTTGGCAATCGTTATATCTGGCTGACGCATCATAGGATCATCAGAAGGCAAGGGTTGGTAAATCAGTTTTGATTTTGAACCCGTTAGTTGTATCACTTTTTCTGCCAATTCAAGAATGGTAAATTCATTTGGATTTCCCACATTTACGGGCCCCGTAAAGTGGTCTGGTGTAGCCATCAATTTTATCATTCCTTCTACTAAATCATCTACATACTGAAAACTTCTGGTTTGCTGCCCTTTTCCGTAAATAGTGATGTCTTGGTTTTGTAAGGCCTGAACAATAAAATTGGAAACAACCCTTCCGTCATTAGGATCCATTCTTGGACCATAGGTATTGAATATTCTTATGATTTTAATTTTGACATTATTCTGTTTGTGGTAATCAATGAATAATGTTTCAGCACAGCGTTTGCCTTCATCATAACAAGAGCGCTCCCCGATTGGGTTTACGTGACCCCAATACGATTCTGGCTGCGGGTGTACCAACGGATCTCCATACACTTCACTTGTCGATGCTTGTAATATTTTAGCATTTACTCGTTTGGCAAGTCCTAGCATATTAATGGCTCCCATTACAGAGGTCTTGATTGTTTTTATAGGATTATGTTGGTAATGTATTGGCGAAGCTGGACAAGCGAGATTGTAAATCTCATCCGTTTCGATAAAGAATGGAGTAGTCACATCGTGACGAATCAATTCAAAATAGGGGTTGTTTAACAAATGAACCACATTCTTTTTTTGCCCCGTAAAAAAATTATCCAAACAATACACTTCATTGCCCTCGTTTAATAAACGCTCACATAAATGTGAGCCTACAAAACCGGCACCACCAGTTACTAAGATTTTTTTCATTGCCATAACCTGTATTTTTAGAACCGAATTACTATTTACGAGAGATTACCTATTTAGAAGTATTCACTCCAATACAGAAATAATCAAAACCGTTGTGTTTCATTTCGTCTTTATCGTAAATGTTACGTCCATCAAAAATTGCAGGTCGATTCAGTAATTTTTGAACAATCTTCAAATTTGGAAACTTGAATTCCGGCCATTCGGTTAGAATTGCCAAGCAGTCAGCATCAATAAGGGTTTCATATTGATCTTCGTAATACGAAATGGTGTCGCCAAAATGATGTTTCGCTTCATTGATAGCGATTGGATCGTAGGCTTTTACAATTGCCCCTGCTTTCAGTAGATTTTTTACAATGTATAACGAAGGCGCTTCGCGCATATCATCGGTTTGAGGTTTAAAAGAAAGCCCCCATAGTGCAATGGTTTTCCCTTTGACATCTCCATTAAAATACTTCATTATTTTATGAAAAAGCACTAGTTTTTGGTCATTATTAACGGCTTCTACGGCTTTTAATACACGCAATTCATAATCGTATTCGCCAGCAGTTTTGATTAATGCTTGTACATCTTTTGGGAAACAAGACCCACCATAACCTATTCCTGGATATATAAATTTATTTCCAATTCGAGAGTCAGAACCAATTCCCTTGCGGACTTTATTAATGTCAGCTCCAACAATTTCGCACAGATTAGCGATGTCGTTGATAAAACTAATTTTTGCGGCAAGCATAGAATTCGCAGCATATTTGGTCATTTCAGCAGAAACGATGTCCATAAAAATGATTGGATGACCATTCAGCGTAAAAGGCTTGTACAAACTCTTCATTAACTCTTGAGCTCTTTCGCTTTCAAGCCCCACTACAATTCTATCGGGTTTTAAGAAATCATCAATGGCTGCTCCCTCTTTTAAAAATTCAGGATTGGATGCAACATCAAAATTTATGGAAACCTTTCTCTTATCTAACTCTTCTTGCAGCGCTATTTTTACCTTCTGAGAAGTTCCAACAGGCACAGTACTTTTGGTTACCACTAATAAATAATCATTAATATATTTTCCGCAATCTCTCGCAACTGCCAATACATATTTTAAGTCGGCGCTACCGTCTTCATCGGGTGGCGTACCCACAGAAATAAATAAAACTTCGGAATCAATTAAGGCTTCTTGTATGTTTGTGGTGAAAAGTAATCGCCCTTTTTTCATGTTTCGGGTAATCATATCCTCAAGTCCAGGCTCATAAATAGGGATAATTCCCTCGTTCAGCTTGTCTATTTTATTACGGTCTATATCTACACACGTAACATTAATACCAACTTCGGAAAAACAGGCTCCTGTTACAAGACCAACATAGCCACTTCCTACAATAGTGATTTTCATAATATATAGGTTTTATTAGATTATTTAAAATTTTTTAAGCTTCGTTTAAGTCAAAACTAATTTAGAATTGACTTTTTGAGCAAAAAATAAAAATTTGGCAAAATCAAGGCAAACGGCAATAATATTATTCTTAACTCAAATATAATAAAATAAATAGTACAATGCTAATTTTACAACCTGAAAATCAAAGGAATACACTACAAAAATTTGTCTTTTATAAAAAAATTTATAAAATCACCTAAAACTTGACCCTAATAAACGACTGTTAATTTTCTTTTCGCTGTAGGATTAGAAATTTTTGTAATTGTAAATTCTGAAAAAACAAAGATTACTCAGAAGCTTTTCTTCATAAAAAAGGAATATCAAAACAGCAACCGATTTAATCAACCATAATCCCAATTAGGAGCGAAAGAATAGGCATTTTCAGCCAGCAACGTTCCCGCTCTCCGCTATATCTTTTGTTCCGCTATCGCTACACAAAAGGATGCCGCTGCGATCGGGGCTAGAGATTGACAGGGTTTTCTTTTGGGATACAACCAAAAAAAAACGACAACAAAACCAAGATTTGTTGTCGCTTTTTGAATAAAATTACAAATTACTTTATGACCGCATTTATTTTATCCCAAAGTGCCGTATCAAAACCAGAAAGTGCAAAATTAGGATTCGTAGGATCCGAAGCGTCACCCATTCGAATCACCACCATATTCTTACTCGGAATCACATAAATACGTTGGTCCTCTGCTCCCATCGCTGCATACATATCGGCAGGTGCATTAGGTACCAAAGCCCCTTGATAAACCGTTTGCCCACCCGGAACCATATACTTCGATTTTCCATTCAACCACCACAAATAACCATAAGAAGGATTAATGGTTTGAGAAGTACTGATACTTTCTTTAAAAAAAGCTTCATTAATGATTTGCTCATTATTCCATTTGCCGTTTTTAAGTGCCAAAAGTCCAAATCGAGCCATACTTCTAGTAGAACTATTGTAAATCGTAAAAATAGGGCCATAGTTCCAGAAACCATCCATTCCTATTTTGTTTTTCAACTTGCTATTGAAATACACTTCAAAATCTTGTTTACTTGCCGCAGCCACTACATCCATCAACTTCTGAAACACATTATGATACGACCATCTTGTGCCTGCATCGGCCAAATAGGTCAAATTTGATTTTATAACAAGTTCTTTTTCGTCATTCAAACCAGAACTCATCGTTAGTAAATGTCGCGAGGTAATCAGATTTTCTTTATCCAATGTTTCACTTGTCCATCCAGTACCTAAATACTGAGACGCTTTATTGTTGATGTTAAGCAAGCCTTCTTGTTGTGCTATTCCCGTAGTTGTAGCTACTAATGTCTTTCCGGCGCTATTCCATTGCCAAGTTGCCGCAGCTGTGTGTCCGTTGAAGTATTCTTCCATTACGATTCGTCCATTGACTAGAATCATAAAGGATTTGGTATGTTTATCAGCCAAGTAATTTTTTAAGGGCTGAACCGCGCTTTGGTTCCATCCCAAACTGGCTATGGATTTCGTTTCCCAAGTGCTTCCTGTAGTGGGCGGATAATAAAAAGCTTCCGTAGTTGGATTTTGAGGAATATCATCGCTTTTTTCACATCCTATGAACAACATTGCGAGTACAAGTAGTGGTAAGTATTTCATAATAGGTTATTTTGGGTTATTTGGTTTGTTTTGTATTTAGACTTCTCAAATCTAAAAAGGTTTATCCCAGATTCCAAAACTTTGAATCCTATTTTTAATAGGCTTGTTGAGCGAATTTGTCCAACCTGCTATGTGGGTAAACTAATTGAAAGAATTTGTTGCGGCCATAAGCGGTAGGTTAGCGCTAACACGGAAACAAATACAAGTTTTAGATTTTTCTATTTTTTCTAATTTCTCTTAAAATGTAGCACTACAGTTTAGAAATTTCTACTCTTGTATTGGTTTTCCTTCCTTTTTCGGTGTCATTGGAAACCAATGGCTTCGAATCTCCCCTTCCAACTACTGAAAGTAGTGAGGGTTTCACTCCCAATGAAGACAATTCTTCTTTTATAGCTACAGCTCTTTTCTCTGTAAGCGACAATGTATAATCAGGTTTACCAACTGGTGCATTGTTAATTTCTATCTTTAACTTCCAATCTGGATGCGACTGAAACACCCCAACGATACTTAACAATTCATCTTTTGACTGAGTAAGCAACACGGAATCATCTAATTCAAATTCTAAATTCACAATAGATACACTGCCTTTTTCTAAATCTCGCAATAACAAATTCTCTTTATTGGTATTGGTGGCAATTAATTGGTTGTTCTTTTCAACAACAAGAAGTGTGTAAAATTTAGAAACGATGGTTCCTGGAACTAACTGAAGCCAAACTTCCTTTTCTGGGGTTTTGATAACATATTCTACCACACCATAAAAAGCATACGGAGCAACTTGATGTTCAGAAGCGAGCGTCACAAGGTCTTTATCCGTAAGTTTCTTTAGTGCATCTTCTGGAAGCTTTCCTTCATATACTTTTTTACCTCCTAGTGCAGCAACTAGTTTATCAAATTCCTGAACCAACTGAAATTCAGAAGGAACTTTTTCAACCTCATCTTTAAGATTAAGATTCTGGAAGGACACTTTCCCATCTACCGTAAAAATCGTTTTTCCGTCAAAGAAATAAGTTCTGTTTTGTTCAATTGTAATGGAGTCTGTAGGCGAAAAACTAGGAAGCGTTTTAAAATAAGGAAAAGTCCCCAAGTCGGCATTGGAGATGGAAACCCCAGAATTACTCGCTACTTTTGGTGCACTAACTACTTTTTTTTGTTGCGCATTGGTTGCTAAGGTCGTTAGTAAAATTACAATTGATAAAAATCTTGTTCTCATTCATTTTAAGGTTAGGTGATTATTGGTTTTAACTGTTGCTACTAGTATCTTTTTATACTTGAAACTCCTTTTTCGATTACAAGTTTGACACTTAGCAAGAGTTACTGGTTTGCTTTTTATATAGACTTTTCTAATCTAAAATGGTTTAAACCTGATTCTTATGCTTTGTTCCAAAAAACAAATGCAGTTTTTAGCAAACCGCAAGAGCAAATTTGTTTCGCTAGTTATTATGACATCTTTATTTATAGGCATAAATTCGATAATAGTTATCTGTTAATTCATCATTAAATTCACCAAGCATTTGAATTTGTTCCTTTATCCTCAATATATCCTGTAATACTTCAGCATCGTAAGGAAAACTTATCCATTCAATTTCTTTGTAAACTGTCCAGCCGGGAACGATTGGATTAGTTAACATTCCTTCCATTGAGTTTGAATAAAAATCTAAATCGTATTGTTCATCTCCAGTTATGGTCAATAATCTAATTTCATCATCATATATAAGCTTAACTGTACACTTTTTAATAACTTCGAAATTTTCAACAATTTTTTGAATCAACTTTACCCACTTGGAATTATTCATAAAACTTCCAGTGTACTTTTCAAGTATTATTTTTTCAATTTTTTCAGACATTATATTTTTACTTCATTTTATTGATTTTGTCGAAAATTTAGACTTCATTGTTAGTGAAAGCCGACATGAAAACTCAACCATCAGTTGTAGTATTTTACTCCCAAAACATTTTTCTGTTATGAGGAGCCAGATACAAAACAGTTTCTCCATTTAAATCAATTTCACTTTTGATGTCAAATTGATAAGTATCATCAGATAAAGAATATCTCTGAGTTCCGCAATCACTCCAAAAATAAGGCCCAGCTGTTTTTCCTTTAATTTTTCCGCTAACATTTTCATAAGGGAATCCACTATCAAATGCAAATTCTTTAAAATTGATGTATTCTGTATGCCCCTCCTTTCTTAACTTTCCAATTAATGTATTTCCAATCATAAGTGAATCAATATTTTCTCCTGTTTTGTTAAAAAACTTAGCTTGGAAATTTTTATGATTTAGATAAACAACAAAACAAAATATGCTTACTAGAATAATAGGAATTAAAACTTTTTTATTTATAGTTGTCATTTTTCAGAGTGTTACCTTAAGATTACTACAAAATTTATGTGCTATTCAGATTTGATACTAAACTTAACCTTTTTATAGGATTTGCCAGGCTAGAATTTTATGCTTTGTTAATTGAATGACTTTGTTGAGGTGCGTATTAAAAAGTCTATTCTGTTAGCACCCGCAATAGTAACTTAAAACTATTTTACCTTTCAATTCTTTAATTTCAAGATAACAACCTGCATCGCCATCTTCTTTGGGTTGATAATTTGTTTTTGTTTTATTCCACTCACTGAAATCGTTTTTAAAAAACCATTCAACGAATTTAACCACCTCGCTTTTGGAATAATTCGGAAAAATGATTTCTACTTCTGAGCCTGCCTCAGAACAGGAATTACTTTTCATTTTTATTCCCGTTCTAAATTCATATTCGCTTGCACAAATATCTTTTGAGTCAGTATATCTTTTTAAGATTTTCTCCGTTTTTTTGCCAATGTATTTTGTGAAATACTTTTCTTCGAAATCAGAAAAGTATTTGGCTTTCTCGATAAAAGCCTTTGTAGGAACTGGTAATTTATTTGTTTGTCCTAATAAGGATAAACTACTAAATAAAAGAAGTAAGGATATGAATGTTAGTTTTTTCACGGATTAATGCTACTGTTTTTTTGTCTTATTAAGTGAGTTTATTACAAAATTAAATTGGCATATATGGCTTTTAATTAAAATTATTTAGGTCAATGTATATGGTTTACACTTTTCAAATACTTCTTCAAGTGCATTCAATACTTCATTTAAAGCTAGTGTTTCATTGCGAAATACCACCGTATTATCAAATGAATTATATCCTCTATGGGTATTGCTAAGCATTCTTCCTCCAAACATAGGATTCATCACTAAGTCAACGTAAACAACTTGTTGGTTTATATTAAAGTATTCCTCAATCCTTTCATCATAATGTTCAAAATGATTACGAAATTTACGATCAAACAGAATATTTCCTTGTTCTATTTCGAGGATTTTCTGCAATCTTTCTCCACGAGATTTATATTTCTTATTAGGCGGCAAAAGTATCTTAGAAACGTTAGCAGCAGCAACAAGAATAGATTGAATTGAACACCATACTTCAACGTTGTCTAAATTGTTATGAGTCGCTTTTAAACGTTCATTAGCTTTTCTTGCAATTTTTACTTGGAGTACAATTTCTCCTAAAAATACCATATCCTGGAGTCCGTTCATATTTCTTCTATTTATTAGATGTTTTTAAAAAAAATCACCAGTAGAATATGACATTTTAGTCGTTTTGAAACTAATATAAGTCATTATTTGAATTTGCAGAATTATCACACATTACAACAGTCACATTATATTAAATCAATTGTCTTGATAGGCTGCAAAGTACTTCTATTTGATAATTTCTTCATCAATTATATAACAGTTACCCTTTGTTCTAGTAAAGGCAACATATAGCTTATTTTTAGTTCGAGGCTTAAGCTCATTAAATTTTTTCTTTGCAAATATTTTAGCCGTTGTCTTGTTTAATATTATACAAGTATCATTATAATCATCTTCTCCTTTACAGTCCCCCCAGTTTTTTGATAAATACGGTCTTATGTTGCTTTTATCATAAACTAATTTGATAATTCTATCATCATTAATTATTTTTTGAGCTGTTTCTTTATCTTCAATTGTAATTATATCGGTCGAATCACTTCTATGTGATTGAATGCCGATTCCTAAATTCTCTCTTACAAATTCACAAATAGAAGGACTACATCTGTAGCTATCACTTAGAGTAGTTGTATCGATTAAAATATTGTTAGCTTCAATTTTTTTGCAAAATTCTTTCAGGTCCGAATACAAAGTCCCATTAACCTTTCCATCATAGCTAGTAACATATGTATTTTGATAAAAGTCTCCAACAAACAAAAAACTAATATTGGCTTGCGCTATCTGAGTTATAAAATTGAAGTCGTGCCCTCCTAAGTCCTGAAATTCATCAAAATAAAAATGATCGTAAAATTTTTCTAGCCTAACTTTTATATCCCCAATAATGTTTTCATATTCTACAAATTTTCCGAGTCTGTTGTAATAGAGATATCTTCCTTTTGTCAAATATTTTTTTAAATTATTATATGCAAAATAAGTTGTAAACTCAGGCGTTGCATCCCAATAAATTCCATTCAAGTTGTATTTGAAAAGCGTAAATGGTTTAATGCAAAAGCCATAAATAAATTCAAAATATGTTAGTGTTCTAATATTTTTTGGGTAATAACCGAACTTTTTTAAAATCCTTGATTTTATAAGATTAAGACTTGTATTAGTATAAGTAACAATAAGAAATCGCTCATCGGAATTTAAATGTTCAATAAGATATCTAGTCTTCCCAGAACCCGCAACAGCTAGTATTAATCTTTTGTCAACCATATTATTGCTTCTTTTATGTAATTGGGAATTACTAATTCATCTCCTTTTAAATCGAGTAATTCATAAGCACAATCTGTTTTTTCATCAAGCATATATTTCTGAACAGACCTTGTTCTTAATCTAGGAGAAAACAATTCATCGCAAATCTTATTGTTTAATTGATATAAAGATATCTCAAAGGTATTAATCTCATTATTGGGTTCGAAAAATACTTGAACATATTCACTTACATATTCCTTGTAGTTTTCGATGCAATTATTTTCATAGTTGCCATCATTGTCCCTTATCACTGCGGTTTTAATACTTAATAAATTAGCTACCTCCATATAACGTTTGAAACTTGTTCCACCTACGGAAATAATATGAATCCCTATCAAGTTTGGTTTCTTACCAGTGATTATTTCAAAGAATTTTTCGGTTAAGATATATTCAGCATCACCTTCTACTAGTATTATTTTTTTAGAAAGAATAAATTCCAAAATATTATTATCAGGTGATTTAATGAAGAATTTGGCCGTTGCATCAGTAAGGCGACTTAAATTAATTGAAGCAACACTATTGCTATTAAGTAAAATTGAATTTCTTAAATCAAGCCTTGAACTTATCATATTACTGTGGGTTGCTATGAACAGCTGTTTGTTTTTAGATTCGTTTAGCCTTTCAATCAAATTGTGCATATGAATATGACTTAAATGATTCTCAGGCTCTTCAAGTAGAATGAAATCAAGTTCAGCATCATTTTTTTGTAAGGCAAATTCAGTTTTAATAAAACACTGCCTTCCTTTACCTCGATTTTGAATATCAATGTTTTCCTCAGTAATTGTTAAGTCTGATTCTAGATTTGATTTTGTGTTGTTTTTTATAGAAAATTCATATTTACCTTTTCCTGCCTTGCTGTTTAGCTCCTTTAATACATTTTCCCTAAAATCTAATTTATAGTTTCTGTATTCAAAAAGATGCTTGTTTTTTTCAGAACTTGAAACTGAACTATTGTAAAGTGTCTTAACATAAGAGTTAGTAGCATATTCATTGTTTATTGCTGTATTGTCTAATAGGATATGTTTGAACTCTTTTCGAAATCCTAAATATGGATGTCCACCAAACTTCATAAATGAAATAGAATAATATTCAAAAGGAAAATTTGAATTATTTTCGTTTAGAATTTCTACAATGTCTTTGCTTGATTCTTCCATTGGAGAGCAAACCAAACTAATTCCAAAATAGTCAGTTTTCAGAGAATTGTTCTGACCATAAAACTGGTCATCATCCATTTCGTCAAAATAAATTTCAATAATCAAACAGGGTAAAGTTTCGTATGTGTTTGATTTAAAAAATTCTTGAATTACATTATTATTAAATAGAGTGTCCAAGCCCAATGTCTCAACTTTACTTCTGCTACCTGATAGAAGTAAATCAATTGCTAGGAGAATTGAGCTTTTCCCTGACTCGTTGTCACCAACGATAACATTTGTCTTTGCTTTAAAATCTATTTCGATAAATTGAAATTTCTTAAAATTAAAGGCTCGAAGTTTAGTAATATTCATTTGTCAAAATTGCATTTTTAATATACTATGAATTTAGTCTTTCTATCTATCAAAACCATATCAATCACCAAAATTTATAGCTATGAGTCTAGTAAAAATATAGATTTTATCCTCTCCCAAATATATTCCTTTTTCTTCAAAAAATATAAAATTTTTCTGTAAGAATGCAATCTGCAAAATCTCAAATTCAAATTCAAAATTCAAATTCAAATTCAAAATTCAAATTCAAAATTCTAAATTCAAATTCAAAATTCAAATTCAAAATCCCAAATCCTAAATCTCAAATTCTAAATCCTAAATCCCGTCTTCTAACTTCGCATAAGGGATAGGAATGGCATCCTTTGCTGGCGGTTCTTTTAGCCAGCAAAGATATAATGTATAGCCCGACCCCGAGGAGCAGGGTCAATTTCAGTAAGTTAAGAGATTTTAGATTGTAGAGTAACGATTCCTGATTTTAGATTTTGGAGCGAGTGAATAAAAAATTAAATGATTTTAAGCATCCTATACATCCGAAATCAAAAATCGTTGATCAAAAATCAGCAATCATAGAGATTTTAGATTGAAGAGTAACGATTCTTGACCCGAGCGCTAGCGAACTGGCGAAGCATTTTAGATTTTGCCTTTTGTAGAATTACCAGCCTTGGGTGAGGCCGTTTTTTACGACTTCTTCGTAGCGTTCTTTGTCAAAACGGTACAAGTTGGGCGCCTTGTGTGCGACGTTGCTCTTCTTTTCGTCGAGTTTGATGAGGATGCCTATGGCCGTGATTTTTCGGAGGAAATTGCGGCGGTCGAGCTGGCGTCCTAGTATGGTTTCGTAGAGTTTTTGCAACTCGGGTATGGTGAATTTTTCGGGCAGCAGGTTGTAGCCTACGGGCATCAAATTGAGCTCGGTGCGGAGTGTGGCCAAGGCGGTGTCTAGGATTTCGCGGTGGTCCAAAATGAGTTCGGGTACGGCGCTGTGGTCAATCCATTCTACCACTTCTTTGTTGCCCTCGGATTGGGGCACGGTTTGCGAGAAATCGACCAAGGCATAATAGCCCACGGTGACAAATCGGTTCAAATACCATTGTGCGGCCTCGGGGGTAAGGCCATAAAATTGCACGACTTTTTGACTAAAATCGGACTGGTTACGTTTCACTTTTCCGAAGGTGGCAAACTGGCGCAGGAAGATGCCTTTGACTCCCGTTCGTCCGTATAAAATAGAGACTGCAGCTTGGTCCAAATCTTCGTCGACGGGAACAAAACCGCCAGGCAACGCCCATTGGTCGCTGTATTTGGTCTTGTTCAAGAGCACTTTGAGTTGGTTGTTATGAAAACCAAAAATGACACAATCTATGGATAGTCCAGGTTGGAATTGGTCTTTATTCTCGAGTATTTTCATTAACATCTGCATCTTCTTTAAATTAATACGCCGCTATTGTGAGCGCAATTTAGTTTTTTTTGAGAAACAAAGCCGTAAATTTTTGTTCAAGCCAAGTATTCGCTTTTAAAATTTCCGCCACAAATTACACGAATGAACGCTAATTCATAACTGTTGGGTGAAAGTGAAACAAAATAAAAAAATAACCACATAGAATCATAGATAAAATTTTGTAGAAGAAAATGATAGAAATAGCACTATTTCTCACATAGGAATGACTATGTGAATAGTAAAACGTCTATTTCTTTCTTTCAAAAACTATAAATTCTATGAAACTCCTATGTGGTGAAAAATTAAAACAACTAATTGACAGTGCTTTAACCTAATAAATTCTCATATAGATTTTTGAAATAACTTCCTAATTCTTAAAATTTTACGTACATAAAATCCAATTTCACCAAAAAAGCGGCTTTTTTTTGAGTGAAGTGTTTTTTTTATCAAAAATAAATGTACATTGCGTCAAAATAACACATTAGTATTTCACTATAAACCAAACCTTTACCGTTATGAAAAAAAGATATGTTTTGGGTTGCTTCTTTTTTGCCGTTCTCACCGCGAGTGCGCAAACAAACGATTATCGTGAGAAAGCCAAGAAAATAGTGGCACAAATGACGCTTGAAGAAAAGGCCTCGTTGTGCTCGGGTGCAACCGCTTGGTCTACGCAGGCGATTCCAAGATTGGGCGTTCCGTCGATTTTTATGACCGATGGCCCACACGGTTTGCGTAAAGCAGAAGGTTTTGATTTTACGAATAGTGTTCCTGCGACTTGTTTTCCAACAGCTTCAGGTTTGGCTTCGTCTTGGAATAAGGAATTAGTGAAACGAGTGGGCGAAGCTTTGGCATTAGAATCACAAGCGAATGATGTACAAATTTTGTTGGGACCTGGTATCAATATGAAACGTTCTCCGCTTGGTGGACGTAACTTCGAATATTTCTCTGAAGACCCTGTATTGTCTGGAAAAATTGCAGTTGCCTTTATCAATGGTGTACAAAGCAAAGGCGTGGGAACTTCGTTAAAACATTTTGCCGCCAACAACCAAGAATTTGAACGTATGTCGAATAGTTCTGTAGTGGACGAACGAACGCTAAGTGAAATTTATTTTCCTGCTTTTGAAATGGCAGTAAAAGAAGCCCAACCTTGGACTGTAATGTGCTCGTACAACAAACTAAATGGGGTGTATGCCTCAGAAAACGAATACTTACTGACCGAAGTTTTGAAGAAAAAATGGGGCTTTCAAGGTTTTGTAGTGTCGGATTGGGGCGCTGTCAACGACCGACCTATGGGCGTAGCCGCAGGTTTGAATTTAGAAATGCCTGCCAGTGGAGGTTTTAACAACAAAAAAATTGTCGATGCTGTTAAAAAAGGCACTTTATCCGAATCGAAATTGGATGAAATTGTCACCGAAACCCTAGCCATCACGCTAAAAGCCAAAGACAATCACCAACAAGGCATCGTAGTCGACAAAGCGCAACATCATACTTTGGCTAGAGAAGCCAGTGCAGAATCGATTGTGCTTTTAAAAAATAGCAATGGCATTTTGCCCCTGAAAGCATCTGCCAAAAAAGTAGCAATTATTGGTGCTTTCGCCAAAAAACCACGTTATCAAGGCGCTGGAAGTTCGCAAGTAAAACCTACTCAAATAGAAAATGCTTTTGATGAATTGCAAAAATTAGCCAAAGGCACTGCTTTCAGTTATGCCGAAGGCTATACCTCAACGGGAGACACTAACGCTACTTTGCTTAACGAAGCCGTAAAAAATGCCAAAGGCGCAGAAACCGTACTATTGTTTGCAGGTCTTCCAGACGTGTACGAATCCGAAGGCTATGACAGAGCCAATATGGATTTGCCCGCAGGTCACAATCAATTGATTGAGGCGGTTGCGAAAGTAAATAAAAACGTGGTCGTTATTCTGTTGAATGGGTCGGCGGTAAGCACTCCGTGGAAAAAAGAAGTCGCTGCCATTGTAGAAGCCTATTTGGGTGGACAAGCTGGAGGTGGCGCCATAGCCGATGTACTTACAGGTAAAGTAAACCCTTCTGGGAAATTATCTGAAACCTTCCCGATGCGTTTAGAAGATACACCAACAGCTATCGATTTTCCCTCAAAAGATGGAGTTGCGAATTACGGTGAAGGTGTTTTTATTGGTTACCGTTACTACGACAAAAAGAAAATCGAACCTAATTTCCCTTTCGGATTTGGGTTGAGTTATACCACTTTTAGCTATTCGGATATCAAAGCCAATACGACTTCTGCCAAAGATACAGATGCGATTACTATCTCTGTAAAAGTAAAAAACACGGGGAAAGTAGCTGGAAAAGAGGTCGTGCAATTGTATGTTCACGAACAAGAAACAGCACTCAGTCGTCCTGAAAACGAATTGAAGCATTTCGAAAAAATAGCTTTGGCACCTGGAGAAGAAAAAACGGTACAGTTTCAATTGTCCTCACGCGACTTTGCCTACTACAGCACCACCGCTCACGACTGGATTGTGAAATCGGGTAAGTTTGATATTCGTGTGGGAAGCTCTTCTAGAGATTTGCCTTTGCAACAAACATTGGAAATTCAGTCTACCAAAATTGTAACGCCTGTTTTTACCCGTAACTCCTTGTTGAAAGAGTTCAAACAAACCAAAAACAGTGCAGTAATCTATGAGGCTTTAACGCGAAGCTTTACGGGTAGCACTAAAAAAGCGGAAACAGAAGAAGAGAAAAAAGCCGAAGCCTTTATGATTGCAATGCTTGCCGATATGCCTATCAATAAATTTTTGTTGCTCTCTGGCGGAAAATTTACCGAGGAACAGTTACAAGCCTTGTTGCAAGCGGCTAATGCTAAATAAATAGTGAGTTTTTCTATAAATTTTGGTTGTTATAAATGTTGTTTCAATTGAGGCTGTTTTGAGCAACAGCCTCATTTTTTAAAATCTTTGCAGATGCAAAACCCAACCCTACCTACAAAAAAACATTACGCCATTTTAGATGGTTTACGAGGAGTGGCTGCTATTATGGTGGTCGCTTTTCATATTATGGAAGCGCACGCCACGAGTCGGTTTGACCAAGTCATCAATCACGGGTATTTGGCGGTTGATTTTTTCTTTTTGCTTTCTGGCTTTGTCATTAGTTATGCTTATGATGACCGCTGGAGCAAAATGTCCCTAGGTGATTTTTTCAAAATCAGACTCATTCGATTGCAACCGATGGTTGTTATGGGAATGATTGTTGGCGCCTTGTGTTTCTATTTTCAGGATTCGGTTTTGTGGCCCAACATTCACCAAGTGCCACTTTGGAAAATGCTGCTCATTATGGTCATTGGTTTTACTTTGATTCCTGTACCCACTTCAATGGATATTCGAGGATGGCAAGAAATGCATCCGCTAGATGGTCCAGGTTGGTCACTGTTCTTTGAATATATTGGCAATATTCTATACGCCTTGTTCGTGAGAAAATTTTCGAATACCGCTTTGGCTGTGCTCGTTTTTCTTTCTGGTTGCTTTTTGATTCATCTAACCTTAACCAGTCCAAATGGAGATGTAATCGGTGGTTGGTCGTTGGTTCCTGAGCAACTTCACATTGGCTTTGCCCGACTCCTTTTTCCGTTTTTTGGTGGGTTGTTATTGCACCGAATCGTTACACTTACAACTATCAAAAACGCTTTTATGTGGTCGAGTTTGTTGCTTGTAGTTGTTTTGGCAATGCCAAGAATTGGTGATAGCACGACTGTTTGGCAAAACGGATTATACGATTCGTTGAGTATTATTATTATTTTTCCACTCATCGTCTACATTGGCGCCAGCGGAACCATAGAAGGAAAAAATGCTTCACGGGTTTGCCAATTTTTAGGCGACATCTCCTATCCTATTTACATTACGCATTATCCTTTAATTTATATGTACACGGCTTGGGTTGCCAATGGTAAAATTCCGTTTCAAGAAGCATTACCGATGAGTATTTTGACCGTGGTAAGCGCCATTGTTTTGGCCTATGCCTGTTTGAAATGGTATGACGAACCCGTTAGGAATTGGCTTAAAAAGAAAGCTCTTAAGTAATTAGTGATTAGTAATTAGTGATTGGTGATTGGTGATTAGCTGTTAGTGATTGGTAAATAGAAAACATTATCAAATCGAAAAGTGTAGAGCCGATAAAACCATCAAAGGGAAAATTGCGTATATCAGAAGATACATTCCTAAAAAATAAAAGGAACACCTCAACGACATATCGACCATTGGCTAATAAAAAAATCGGATAAATACCACACCCCCCAAATTCTTTCACTACGAAAGGCCTCCGAAATTTTATTACTAAAAGCCAATGGTTAACTTACCAAAAGAGCGATACTCTCACACAGAAAGTATCGCTCTTTTTTTTTATCAAAATTCTTAATGGTTTACTTAACTTGGACGCTTACAGCATTTGAAATCGCTTTTGAAGAAGTGCCTAAATGAAAGATGAATTCTCCTGGTTCCACTTTCCAATTGGCATTTTTTTCATCATAAAAAGCCAAATCTTTCACTTTAACTTTAAGCGAAACTTCTTTTTGTTCGCCTGCTTTCAACACTACTTTTTCAAAAGCTTTTAATTCTTTTTGAGGTCGTAGCACCGAACAAACGGGTTGGCTAGCATACAACTGAAGTACTTCTGCTCCTTCAAGTTGTCCTGTGTTTTTGATGGTACATTTTAGCGTAACCGTATCGTTTATATCGAAGGTTTTTTTATCTGTTCCCACATTGGAAATTGCAAATGAAGTATACGACAATCCAAAACCGAAAGGATAAAGTGGTTCAATTTTCTTGGTGTCATACCATCTGTAGCCAACTAAAATATCTTCTTCATAATTCACTTTTAGGTCTCTTCCTGGATAATTTCCTAAAGCAACATCAGGTGATTGTTGCAAACTAACTGGCAAAGTGATGGGTAATTTTCCAGAAGGATATTGTTTTCCGCTCAACACATCCATCACAGCATTTCCTGCTTCCATTCCGCCGTACCACGCCCAAACAATTGAAGGAACACGTGTCTGAATTCCTGATAATTCTAAAGGAGAACCTGCAATAATTACCACAATAGTTTTGGGATTGGCTTTGGTTACTTCTTGAATTAAGGTTTCTTGTCCATAAGGCAAACGCATATGAATTCTATCAAACGACTCCGAATCGAAATCGTGATTTAATCCTGCAAAAACAATCGCCACATCGGATTTTTTGGCTTGAGCCACTGCTTCATCGATTAATTTCCAATCGACAAAATCAGAATTCAATTGTCCTTTGTTGCTCCCTTCTCCTGGTGAAGATTGCTTATTGTAGCCTTGAGCATAATTGATTTGCAATTGGTTTCCGTACTTATTGGTAATCGCTTCCAATGGCGTGATTTCGTATAAAGGCTTGATTTCAGAACTCAACCCGCCGCTACAGTGCTTTCTGGTAGCATTATCTCCAATAACTGCCACCGATTTCAAGGCATTCATTGGCAAAGGCAACAATTGGTTTTCGTTCTTTAATAAAACTATAGATTCCACTGCCGATTGATACGCTAGCGCTTGGTGCTCCTTGGTATTCACACTTCCTTTGATTCTGTTTTTGGAATCTAAAACTTTCGTTTTAATCATCACTCGCAACACATTGGCTACTTTTTCATCTACTACGCTTTCTTTTACTTTTCCCTCTTGCACCGCTTTAATCAAAGGATCCGCAAAATACCATTCGTTATAATTGGTTTTATTGGTACCCATTTCTAAATCCAATCCAGCCAAAGCCGCATTGACTGTACTGTGAGTTGCATCCCAATCCGACATATAAACGCCTTTGAATTGGTATAAATCACGCAAAATAGTTCGTCCCAACAACATATTCTCCGTGCAATAATCACCTCTAAATTTATTGTAAGCGCCCATTACAGTCAACACTTTTGCATCCATAACTGCAGCTTTAAAACCAGGCAAATAAATTTCGTGCAAAGCCCTGTCGCTCATTGTTACATCAATCACAAATCGATTGTCTTCTTGATTATTCGCCGCAAAATGTTTTACACTAGCCGCCACATCTTTGGTTTGCAAAGCTTTAATGTAACTAACCGTCAATTGAGAAATTAAAAAAGGATCTTCACTTAAATATTCAAAATTTCTTCCGCATAAAGGACTTCTGATGATATTGATACCAGGTCCTAAGAGCACGTCTTTTTTTCTAAATCGGGCTTCTTCTCCCAAAACATAACCTCGTTGGGCAGTTAAATCTAAATTCCAAGTGGCGGCCATAGCAGTACCGGGAGGGAAACAAGTAACCGCATCATCTTTCCAACCAGCATATTGCCAATTGTGTCGGTTCATTTCGGCACGCACACCGTGGGGTCCATCAGACAAAGCCCATTCTGGAATGCCCAATCGTTTAATATCGGAAACATAAAACTTAGAATTACCGTGTAATAAACTCACTTTTTCTTGGAGCGTCATTTTTTTTACTAATGACTGAATTCGTTTTTCAGTTGTGGCGTCAGTTTGAGAAAACGAAAGCAACCCAACTAATAAAACAAATAATAGCAATATCTTCTTCATAGCATTGATGTTAAAATTTAGCATTAGTTAAAATTGAAGGTCACAAGCGCCAATAAAAAACACCGTAACTTTCTGTATTACAATATAATGAAATTTAATTATGAATCTCTATTTCGATTGTACTAATTGTGTTGCATTTCTGGGTGATTGCTATCTTTCTTGTTAAGATTTACAATGGCTTTGGCAAATTCTTTTCCCAAATCTATATATCCCTCGCTTTTATAATGGTATTTATCCGAATAAAGATACTTGGAGGTGCTTCGTACAATACGCACGTTGGGTTCCGTAAGGGCAAATTTTTCTTGTCCGTATTGGACTAATTCTCCAAAACGCCAAATTTTCCCCAACTCATTATCGCCTGAATCGGATATTTTTCCAATGACGATAGGCAAATCATTGTTTCTAAAAGCGGCACGTATGAGTTGCATCAATCGTTTCAAATTGTCATAATAGTGGTTCGCGATTTGTTCTGTTTTGTCGGCATCGCTTTCGCCTTGCATCCAAAGAATTCCGCTAGGCACCAACACGTCTTCAAGACCATCGCCATTAATATCCTTCACAGCCATCGCAGCTTGTACTGTTTTTAAAAAATAATCGTATTGATTTTTTACTCTTCTAAAATCAGGTTCCCAAGATCCAAAAAAATTATTTCCGCTACTATCAATTGCTGAACCGTTTCGGGCATATTTTATAATGGCAATCTTTTGATTGGGATATGCCTCTTGCAATTTTTGAACAAACGAAAGCTCAACCCCAAATCGGTCAGAAAGCGTATTGTTTTTGCCATCCGAAACAAAACCCGTTCCGTGACCAGGCTGCAAAACGGCCCACTTTCCTAAACCGCCATTGGCATCATTATCACCCACTGGATTGCCTTGATAAATAAATGCCTTGTTGTTTTTTTTACGTAAGGCTTCAGGCAATTCTTTCACATAGCCAAAGCCTTCCATATTAGATTGCCCTCCCAAATAATATACTCTGATGGTGTCTTTTTTTGTTTGAGCGAAAAGCATAAAAGGCATTAAAAGGAAAAAGGTCAAATTTTTCAATTTCATTTTTTCAAATATTAAAATACTAATTCAAAACTGTCTTTCAAGCGAATATCTGCGGATGAAGCTCCTAACTGCACTTCGAATGCACCCGGTTCAGGTGCCCATTCCAATTTGGCATTATAAAAAGCTAGTTTTTCTTTATCTATAGTAAACGTAATCTTTTGCCAAGCTCCTGCTTTTAAAAACACTTTTTGAAAATCACGCAACTCTTTTACCGGACGCACTACGCTACCCACTTGATCTTTTAGATACAATTGCACCACCTCTTCACCATCGAATTTTCCAGTGTTGGTAAGGGTAAACGAAACGGTTATGGTTTCATTTTTCTTCATTACTTTTTTAGACAATTGTAAATCGGAGTAGTTGAAAGTAGTATAACTCAATCCGTAACCAAAAGGAAACTTAGGGCTGTTCTTTAAGTCGATATAAGCCGAAACATAATTCGTAGCCGTTTCGTTCGGCGCTGGTCTTCCGGTATTGAAGTGATTGTAATAAATTGGAATTTGTCCTTCTTCTCTTGGAAAAGACATTGGCAATTTTCCTGAAGGATTGTAATCCCCAAACAACACATCGGCAATAGCATTCCCCGCTTCAGAACCCAACCACCAAGTATATAAAATAGCAGGCACTTGATCTGCAGTCCAATTAAAAATAAGTGGTCTTCCCGCATTGATCAACACGACTACTGGTTTGCCCGTAGCTTGAATGGCTTTTACTAATTCTTCTTGTACTCCTGGCAGACGCAAATTGCTACGGCTTTTGGCCTCGCCACTTTGATCTCTTCGTTCACCAATGCTCAAAATCACTACATCTGCTTGATTGGCAACGGCAACAGCTTCTGCAAAACCTTCTGTATTGTCACCTTCGATGTCGCAACCTTTAGCATACAAAAGTTGGGTGTTCTTCCCTACTTTATTTTGCAATCCGTCCCACTGCGAAACAATCTCTTTGGTATAATCCAATTCGGGCAATTCTACCGACCAAAAGCCCATATTTTGTTTGTATTCTTTCACCAAAGGACCAATGAATGCAATGGTTTTGGTCGATTTTGAAAGTGGTAAAATTCCTTTTTCGTTTTTCAACAAAACAATACTTTTGGCCGCCATTACTCTAGCCACTTTTCGATGTTCTGGATTGTTTAAAGCTTTTTGTTCCCGTTCTTCATTATTGAATTTGAACGGATCATCGAACAATCCCAACTCAAATTTCTTGCGCAGTATCCGTTTTACCGCATCATCAATCAAAGCCATTGGCACTTTTTTCTCTTTTACCAATTGTGCTAAATGATAACGATAGGCATTGCTTTCCATATCCATATCGCTACCCGCTGTAATCGCTGCCAATGCTGCTTCTTTATTATCTTTTGCATAACCGTGATTGACCATTTCGCCAATAGAGCCCCAGTCTGAAACTACGAAACCTTTAAAATTCCACTTCCCTTTAAGAATATCGCGTTGCAAATAGGCATTGCCAGTGGCTGGAATTCCGTTCAAGTCATTGAAAGAATTCATAAATGTTGCCGCACCCGCATCTAAAGCCGCTTTGAAAGGAGGTAAATAAGTCTCCCATAACATTCGATTACTCATATCTACCGAATTATAATCGCGTCCGCCCACCGCAGCACCATAGGCCGCAAAGTGTTTGACACAAGCCATCACCGAAGTAACGTCTCCTAGATTTCCTTGAAAACCTTTGACTCTTGCATAAGCAATTTTAGAACCCAAGTAGGTATCTTCTCCAGCACCTTCCATCACACGACCCCATCTTGGATCTCTAGAAATATCGACCATAGGCGCAAACGTCCAGTGAATTCCAGCAGCCGCAGCCTCAGTAGCAGCTATTCTTGCTGTAAGTTCCATCGCCTCCAAATCCCAGGAAGCGGCTTCTGCTAAAGGAATTGGAAAAGTGGTTTTGTATCCGTGAATGACGTCTTGACCAAATAACAACGGAATTTTCAAACGCGATTGCATTGCCAATTCTTGGTATTGTCGCGTATATTTGGTACCCAAAATATTCAACATAGAACCAATTAGTCCTTGTTTGATTTCGGCTTGTTTGTTGGGATTAATGGTGATAGGACCAGTAGCTGCATTATCACCTGTATATTGATTGAGTTGCCCTATTTTTTCTTCCAAAGTCATTTGTCGCAATAACGCCTCGACTTTTTGATCAATATTCTTGGATTGTGCAAAAACCAGCACATTGCACCCCAAAAATAGCAGTAGTATTACCTTTTTCATTTTCTTTAGTACTTATTTAGTTGTGGAATAATCCACACATTCTTTTTATAATCGACGCTTCCTTTACTTTCTTCTTGTACGACTCTATCGATAATTTCAATTCCTTTTTGAGCCATATTTTCAAAAGTGTCGATGCCGTTGTTTGGGAATCCCATTCGGGTTCTGTGAATATTAAATTGATTTGAAAACTTTCGATTAAAGGCTTTTTCAGTACCTTCTTTACCCAACATAAAACCCAATAAACCTCCCCAAGTAGCTGTAGGATTATCAGAATCCCAACCTGCTAATGTTCCTATTTTAATCGTTTCGACGATATTGCCTTCTCCATAAAAAAGACTGATTAAACTCGAGGCAAAATTAATTCCAGAAGCAAAGCAGCCATTGCAATACCGATTCTTTGAAGTCATATCGTACCCGTCTTTTTGTTCGACTTGATAGCGTTGGTACACCTCATCTCGGGTTTGTTCCCAAGGTATGTTTTCCAAATACCTGCTTTTTACAAAATCATACATTTTGCTAGCATACGAATCTTTAGGAAGTTGCTTTTTAGCAACCTCAGCCATCCAAAGAATACTGTCTTTGTTTGATTTTTTGGTATCAGCAACAGAAGCCAAAGCATACATCGACACATAAAAATTAGCAATCCATTCGGAGTCGTATCTAGCGGTATTTTGAATGGGAAGTTTGGCCATTTTTAGAGCAATGTCTGGTCTTGATGGCGCAAAAAAACCAAAAATTTCGGTGGTCAATTGTGCGTCAATCATTTCGTATTCAGGATTGTTTTTCGGGTCTCCAGTAGCAGGAGGAATCATTCTAAGTTGCATTAAATCAAATGCTTTTTGGTTGGAAACCCACAAATAATTTTCCTCTTCTTTTTTAATATACCGCAACCAGCCCTCTCTTATATCTTCGCCTGAAAGAATTGATTTTTGCTTGGTATAAAGAAGTTCTTGGTAGATGTATTCTATGTCGGTATCATCATCGGAACCCCAAATGTCCTCAGGACCTACAAAAACAAAATCGATGTTTTTAGACAAATCGCTCGGAACACCTTGTCCCCAAATACTTGGCTGATCTGGTTTTACCCAATCCAATCGAGTATAAAATTTACCCGTTTTGATTTCCCCGATGTTGCCTATTTTGTCCATCTCAGTAACCAAACCTGTCCAATTGGCAATGCATTGTCCTAACCAAAAACCATAAAGTTTGTCTTTATAATCCCTTCTGGAAATGACCAAATCAGTAGTTTTAATCGGAGTACTTGTAACTAATGATTTCCTTTTTTTAGTGTTTTTTTGATTTTGACTGTTTAAGGAAACACTCCAAAACAAAAGCAAAACAGCTATGGCAACGGGGTACTTCATCCCTATTTTTTCTTGTTAACTACCAATTCTACATAAACTGGAAAATGATCTGAAGGATAGCGCAAGTCTTTAGCATCAGTCAAAACCGCATATTTTTGAACGGTTAACCCGCTATTTTTTGACAAAAAGATATAATCAATTCGGTCTTTTACCGCCACATCATAACGAAATCCATTAAAAGTTCCCTCGGGTCCAAAAGGTTTTTCTTGGGATAGTTCTCTGGCATCTTCCATCACTTTTTTCAATTCCAAAATTCTACTCTCGTTGGGAGTCGTATTGAAATCGCCCATAAAAATAACGGGGTAATTTTTAGTATTTAGTTCGGCTATGGTTTTTGAAATAAGCTGAATTCCTTTGGTACGGGCTTCCTGACCCATATGATCCAAATGCGTGTTGAATACCAAAAGGAATTGCTTACTTTTTTTGTCTTTCAATAAAACATAAGTACATACTCGGTTGCACGCAGCATCCCATCCCATAGAAACCTGATTAGGCGTTTCGGACAACCAGAAGGTATTGGATTGTAGGAGATCAAATCGGTCTTTTTTAAAAAACACACAAGAGGCTTCTCCTTTTCCTTCCAATTCTCTACCAATTCCTACCTTGACATAATTAGCAAAAGCTTGTGTCAAATCCGTTAGCTGATTAGGCGTTGCTTCTTGTACCCCAAAAATATCTGGGGCATAAAACTGCATTTGCGCAATCCAAAAGTCCTTTCGGTGCGACCAATCATTGAGCCCATCACTGGCTATATCCAAACGGATATTGTAAGTCATCACTTTTAAAGATTGTGCCGAAACTGTTGTTCCAATCAGCAGTACTAAAAGTCCAAGGATAATGTTTGCTTTGCTTTTCATCAGATAAAAGAATTCGTTTGTATTAATTATAGACTCTAATATAATCAATTTCGAAAGTAGATGAAGTAAAATTAGGATCTACGTCTCCACCCCAAACACCTCCCATTGCCAAATTGACAATCAAGTAGAAATTTTTATTGAATGGAAATTTATCTGAATTTTGAAACGTGTAAAACAACACATCATCTACATAAAATTTGATTTCGGAAGCAGACCAATTGGCTTTGTAAATATGAAACTCAGTGCTGCTGTTTGGAACTTTTATGATTCCAGTATCAGGAGTCGCTCCAGAACGTCCAGGCGAATGCAATGACGAATGATTTTGATCCAAATTCTTTCCAACCGATTCTAAAATGTCTATTTCGCCACAAGCTGGCCATCCTACTGTTCCAATATTGGCGCCAAGCATCCAAACTGCTGGCCAAGTGCCTACACCAACAGGTACTTTAGCTCTAATGACTATCGTTCCATAGGTAAATTCAAACTTGCCATTGCTCTCGATTCTGCCTGAAGTAAATTTACCTTTACCATAATCTTCTCTATAAGCCGTAACTTTTAAAACACCATTTTCAACGATTAGATTTTTAGAACGATTCGTATACGATTGCAACTCATTGTTTACGTGCCCTGGATCCCAAACTTGAGTATTCCATTTTGAAGGATCAGGAGCTCCGTTTACGTTGAACTCATCAGACCAAACCAATTTTGATTCAACTTTTACCGTTACCGAAATAGTAGTATTGATGTATTGCGCACCATTATAAGCCGAAGCTAAAATTGTATAACTATTCGTGCCAACAGTTTTAAAAACATAAGCATAATCGGTAGTGGTTACATCAATCACTTTGCCTTCTATCAATAATTTGTATGAAGTAGCATTGGTGGCATTAATTTTAAAATTGACCTTTCCGCTTCCGTCACCAGCAGGGTTTTGCGCATCGGCACCCACAATAGTTGCGGTAACCGAAAGATTGGAAGGCGTAGGAATAACAGGTTCTTCAGAACCGCTACCCGAGCCACTACAAGAAAGAAAAACCAATAAAAACAAGCCCAAAACGAAACCTATTTTTGCATTAAAAGTGTGTATTTTCATAATTAGTTCATTATTTTAAATTGTAAATACGTAAAATGGATTCCTCCTTTTTCAAAAACGACTTGTACGGGTGTATCCCCTTTTTCTAAAGCAATGTTGGAAATCGTGACAGTACTATACTTGTCATTGTTTCCTGTAGCGGGAAGCAGAACACTTTCTGTTTTTTTGTTGTTTCCAAAAACCAAATGCACTTGCCCTTCTGTTGTGGCACTCGCATAAGTAATACTAACTGAATACGTAGCTTTCTTTTTGGAAGTTACGGTGTATTGTAACCATTCGCCCGCCTCAATAAATCCTACTTGAAAACCGTTGCTTTCTTTATTGTTTGAAGAAACAATATCAACGCCATCATTTCTTCCTATGAAACCTTTGTTGTACGGTGTAAACTTTGTCCCATCGATATTTTGAAAATCGGTATCATAATAAGCTACTCCTTGTGTACCTAAATCATAATGCGTGGCTGGAATTCGAGCTGGAAGTAGGTTTTTTTTGAAAGCTTTGGCAGTAGAATTTTGTACTTGTCTGAACATTGCATCTACCACATCTGGCCTAATAGTTACGTGCTCAAGCTTGTAATTATCTGCCAATTCCATCAGGACTTTTTTGGCAAAAGCTGGACTTGGTTTTGATTTTCCATCTTTCCAATACTCCAGTAATTGCTGATAGCCTTGCGGCTGAGTTACCGAAGTTACACCAGCGATACTTTCTATTTTTTTCATTGGCCAAAAAGCCCAACCAATATTGTTTTGCTCTACCAGACTAATGGCTTCTTTGAACCAAACGTTGGAATTTTCACCACTTTCACCTAACCAAATCGGCACGTCGTATTGGGTTCTGTAATCCAACATCGTTTGAATGGAAGCTTGGTCGTTGGTATTCCAATATTTATGAAAACTCAAAGCCAAGTTATCATCCCAAAGCGGAAAAATTCCGTTGTAGTTATTGCCCCAACAATTGCCTTCAATAAAAATCAAATGGTTTTTATCAATGGCTCTAATCGCCTGAGTGGTCTCCATTAGCAAAGAACGCAAAGGCCCATTTGAAGCTTCGTCGCAGCCATTGGAATTGGTTCCAGTAAAATTCCAATTGGGCTCATTGATAATATCATAGGCTCCCACCCAAGGATTGTCCTTGTAGCGTTCGGCTATTTTTTTCCAAAAAGCAATCATTTTATTACGATTAGCAGCACTCTCCCAGAGCGATGGTTTTGACCCATCATAGTCTGATATTGCAGCATCTTTTCCTTGACCTCCGGGAGCGGCATGCAAATCTAAAATCAAATATATTTTATTGGCTTCACACCATTTTAGCAAAGCATCGGTGCGTTTGAATCCTTCTTCTAGCCAGGTGATTTCCCCATTTTTTTCGTTTTCAATAGCGGGTGTGTACAAATTATAATGCATTGGCAATCGCACCGAATTGAATCCCCAAGCAGCCAAGGAATCAATATCCTTTTTGGTGATGCCATTGTCTTTGTAGGTTTGGTAAAATTTCTCGGTGGCCTCAGCGCCAATTACATCTAAAATTTTTTCCTTAATCTTGTATTGAGGTCCAGCAAAATTGCCCGTTTTGAGCATGTACCCTTCTTGCACCATCCAACCTCCTAGTCCCAAACCTCGAAGTACTATATTTTGTCCTTTTCCATCCACAATTTTTTGATGGTCTCTGTGCAAAAAGCCTTGAGCACCTCCAACTGTTGGTAGCCAAACGAGAAGTATAAAAATTATTTTTTTCATTTTTATTCTGTATTAAATAACCCTTTTAAAGTGTAACACTCTAAAAGGGTTCTTTAGAAAAACTACCAAATAAATGTAGCAACAGCACCCGCATCAAGTGAGGTGGTTACCCATTTTCCGTTGTTTTTAATATTAAAAATTTCGTTGGAATTGCCATCGTTTTCAACAATCAAAACTTTTTTACCTGTTGGTGTTTTGAAAGCTACATTGTTTAAGTTTCCTACTACGTTACTGCCAATTCGAACGGAACCTGCAGGTACGAATTTAGAAGCATGGGCAATGATATAATAGGCGACATTACGATTGAAAGATTCGCTAGTATTTACTGTTAATGCACCTTTGCAAGTAGAACAGCCACCATTAGTGTGCGGCCCGAAAGTACTGTTGTTGGCCAAATTCCATTCTAATGCATTTTTACTCCAATTACGCATAGAGCCAATGATTACATTTTTTACATGCCATTTTAAATCCCCTCCAAAATCACCGTCAGCTCCTGTGTATTGTTCTGTGAAATAAACATTCTTGGTTGGAAAAGCATTGTAGATTGAAGAAAGTGCATTGATATTGCCACCGTACAAATGATAAGCAGACCCGTCTACAAATGTTGCTGCTGCAGCATCATTAAAAATGGTAGTGGCATATTGTATGTTATCGCAGTTGTGGTCATAAGCAATAATCTTAGTCGTTATTCCAGCTGTTTTAAAAGCAGGACCTAAACTATTTTTGATAAAATTGGCTTGTTCTTCTGCTGTCATTACCATACTTGGATTATTCCCTCCGTGTAAAGGTTCGTTTTGCGGTGTAATCGCATCTATGGTGATGCCCTCAGCTTTCATAAGTTGGATGTATTTTACAAAATAGTTTGCGTATACTCCATAATATTGCGTTTGCAAACTTCCTCCAACGAAACTGGCTTTGTCTTTCATCCAAAGAGGCGCTGACCACGGCGTTGCAAGAACTTTAATGTTTGGATTGATGGCTAAAATTTCTTTTAAAATTGCAATCACGCCATTTTTATCTGGGGCCAAACTGAATTTTGACAAAGTCAAATCGGTGTCGCCAGCAGGAAGGTCATTGTAAGTGAAAGGAGCCGCATTCAAATCTGAAGCACCAATACTAATACGAATGTAGCTTACGCCGATACTAGTTGCTGAAGAACCAAAAAGTTCTTGTAACAATTCCTTTTTCTTGGTAGCAGTGAGCTGGTTGATGACATCGGCACTCCCGCCTGTTAGTGTATACCCAAATCCATCGATGGTTTGAAAAGTTTGGGCCTCGTTTACTTCGATAGAGGCATAAGCATTGGGCAAAGTTCCAAAAGCAAGAATCGCATTTTGTTTGGTCAATAGTACGGATTGGTCGCCTTTGGTAAGCCAGTAATCTACCTCGTTTTTGGTTGCGGGTGGATTAGGCGGTGGTGGCGGTGTGGGATTTGTATCTCCTCCATCGCTTGGGGACGAACAACTGATTTGCATGGCAATCGCCAAGCTATAAAGTAAGTATCGTGTTATTTTGCTTATTTCAAATTTCATAAGTAGGAATGTTTATAGAATTTTAGTGTTAGTTTTTGATAGGAATGCTTTGCTTCCAAAAAATCACTTTTGATAGCTGCCTAGCCCCGACAGGAGGGATAAGCAGCTGAGCCGGTGTTCGGCTCGGCTGCTTAGGAAGGATGGCGGGAACGTTGCCTACAAGTACTGCCTGATGTTTCGCTCCTTCTTCCTATTCCTGTTGTTGCTGTTTTAATACAGCAAGGTCTGAATACTATGTGGTGGTATTGTGGTTACGGTTTTATCGGAAGCAATCATCAAATTGTAGGTGACTTCTTTGTCGCTTTGGTTCATGACCACGGTGACCATAGAGCCATCTGCATTTTGAAATGAAGTGCTGATTAGACTACTGCGGCTAGAAGCGGTGGCTACTCTGCGCGCTTGAGGGCGAATGAATTTGGCAAAATGCCCAATATAATAATAAGACGGCGTGTAGATTAAGTCTCCCGATTGAGAGTCGGCATGGATGGGCGCGAAGCAAAAATTGCCCACGTGATTAGGTCCTCCGTTTTCGTCGAGGAGAATATTCCAATCGGTCCAAGCTACGGTTCCGTTGTTAAAATCATGTATCATTGAAGCTCCATATCGTTCGGCATTGGGCCAAAACTGGTATTTTTGGGCGTCGAATTTTTCTATACAACCTTCGGTAAAAATGAGGTTTTTATCTGGAAAAGCTTCGTGCACTTTGGCTACGTTATCATACATTGGCGCGCCTCCTGCCCAAGTTTCGTACCAGTGAAATCCCATTCCCCAAGCGTACTTTGAGGCTTCGGGGTCGGTAAAAATCACATTGGCTCTTTGGTTCATCAAATCGCGGTTGTGGTCCCAAACAATGATTTTCTTGTTACCTAATCCTTCTTTTTTTAAGGTTGGTCCTAGGTAGTTTTTTAAGAAATCTCTTTCGGCTTCGGCAGAGAAAACACAAGATTCCCAAGTTTGTACTGCCATAGGTTCGTTTTGAATGGTCAATCCCCAAATAGGCATTCCTTCTTTTTCGTAGGCTTTGATAAACTTGGCGTAATAATTCGCCCAAGCTTGGTAATAGTCTGGCAAGAGAGTTCCGCCTTTTAGCATTTGCTTGTTGCTTTTCATAAAGGCTGGTGGACTCCAAGGAGAAACATAGGTTACTATTTTTCCGCCCGCAGCTTGAGTAGCTTGCTTAATCATTGGGATTCGGAATTGTTTGTCATGCGCAATAGAAAATGTTTTCAAATCCTTATCGCCTTCTTCGATATAAGTATAGCTTCCACTGCTAAAATCAGAGCTGTGAATTGTTGTTCTTAGCAATGAATAGCCTATGCCTTTTTGTGTATCGTAGTAAGCGGTTAAAAATTCTTGCTGTTTTTCTTTTGACAACTTGGCAAACACTTCGGCACTGGCATCCGTTATGGCGCCACCAATTCCCATCAAGGATTGGAATTTTCGTTGGGGCTCTACAAAAATGGATATTTCTGTTTCTAGCGGTTGCGCTGCTTTTGCAAAAACCAAATGAGCTGTCGGGCTTAATCGCAAGTCGGTATTGGCTGCTGTGGTGTAAACGGTTACTTTTTTTCCAGCTGTTGTAAACGCTTGTTTTCCTTTGCTTTCCTTTTGTTGTGCAAAAAGGGTTCCCATAAGAAGCAAACAGAATAGAGATATAGCCGATTTTTTCATTTTATTCAATTTAATTTTAAATGCCTGATAATTAATTATCTAAGTTACGTTCTTTTGTTAAAAAATAGCCCATAATCAAGATGAGAATGGGCTATTAACAACAAAACTCAAAACTTAACTCAACTAACTTAAACAATCTTATTTTCCTCTAAACTCCACTTTGGAAATGGTAATTCCACTTGGAGTAAATGTGTTTCCGCCGCAGCGAATCACTAGATATATTTTTCCGGTTTGACTAAATTTTACAGTGTTCGAAATAACTCCAGCGGCATTTTTTACACAGCCTACAACTGATAGTTTCCCAGAGAAAGCGGCTTTTGCACAACCGTCCCAAGTACTTAATCCCATCACTTTATTGTCTTTGTACTCTACACCTGAAGCTGGTACTGTAGTTCCAGCATACACTTCGAACCAAGTTTCGTTCGAACCATCGTTTGAAGAAACATTCATATCAATCGTGTATTCTTTATCTTTTACCACATCGATAGCTTGATAAATGGCTTCTTGAGCCCAACCTCCATTAGAGTTGATGGTAGCGCTTCCGGTTTTGAAGTTCCATTTGGCAGCGCCTGATGGACTCAAATTACAACTGCTCCATTGTGCATGATCGGCAGCAGTGGCGAAATTGCCCCCTTTTACCAAATTCCCTTTTAAAGGATCTGAAGTAGCAACAACAATTTCTTTGGTAGTGGCATTTTCTGAGCCACCTCTTCCTACAGCAATATGTGTGATTTTGTAGGTTCCTGCATCTGGAAGTGAAATTTTTTCGGTCATTTTTCCAGAATACACTCCATCACCAATGTCCCATTTTGAGGCGATAACATTTTTGGTTTGTGCTTCTAGTATATAAGTATTCACTGCACCTTCTACAGGTGTAATGGTAAATGAAGCATCTACATTAGCATCGGTCAATCCGTTTCCATCAACCGCATCATCAGGCTGACAGCTAAGCAAAGTACTTACTGATGCAAAAGCAAAGAATAAGTAAATGGCTCTTTTTGAAATTATATTTACAAACATATTTTTTGATTTACGATTAATAATTTGGATTTTGAACCAGTTTGGTATTTTCTAATTCTTTCAACGGAATAGGCCAGATTTCGTTTTTACCAGCAACAAAACCTCTACTTGCTAAAACAGCTGCTGCTCTTCCTGTACGAACTAAGTCGAACCAACGGTGACCTTCGCAAGCCAATTCCAATCTTCTTTCAGCCATAATTGCATTTATTGAAACTGGAACAGATGGTAAACCAACTCTAGCACGAACAGCATCAAGAAGCGCTTGAGCTCTAGCTCCAGTTCCGCCCAAAGCTTCAGCTTCCATCAAGTAAGTGTCAGCCAAACGTATTACATAAACGTTTTGTTTGTAGTTCAAAACGGCATCTCCACCACCAGTAGTTACATCGGCAGTTGTAGGCATGAACTTTTTGATAAAGTATCCTGTGTCTTTATATCCTGGAGAATAATCAGCAAGACCTTGAGCTTTCAAATCTTTCATATCAACAACCGTTGCACTAAAACGTGGATCTGGTTTCAAAGCATTGTACAAATCAACAGTGATTGGATTGAAACTCCAACCTGCAGCATAATCAGGTGCAGTAGAGTTAGCTGGTCTAGAATAGCCTCTTGGACCAACCATTACGTTAATAGAATTTCCTTCATCAGAACCTGAGCCCCAGTTACCCCAACCAGAATTACTTTTGTTGGTATGAGATACTTCGATAATCGCCTCTGAATTGAATTTGTTACTAATTACCCATAAATCAGCATAGTTAGCCAATAATTTATACCCAAAAGGACTTGTTGCTCCAGGTGTACCGTTTACTTCAGCTAATTCAGTAGCAGCCAAAGCATTTTTACCTTGGTACAAATACACTTTACCAAGTAAGGCTTTAACAGCTCCTTTAGTAAAACGTCCAGCTTCAGTAGTAGGGTTAGTTATGGTATTAGGCAAATTAGGAATCGCTTCTTTCAAATCTTTTTCTATTTGAGCATACACATCTTCTGGTTTTGCTTGTAATACATTGTAAATTTCACTGGTAGGGATTGGGGCCGTAATCAATGGAATGTTTTTAAATAAACGTACTAATTCAAAATAGTAGTAAGCTCGTAACGCTTTGGTTTCAGCGGTAAATCTAGCTTTTTGAGCATCCGCCATAGGAACATTTGGCAATTTTACTAACAACGTATTGGCTCTAAATATTCCTTGATAAAAATTATTCCAAAAACTTCCTGGAATTGTTGATGAACTAATGGAATAATCAGAAAATGATTGCATTCCTGTTCCATCTGTTGCTCCACCACCACCTGCATAGTGATCATCAGAACCAGCATTCATCATACATACCATATTCTCAAAACCTCCAGATTGTTTCCCTAATATGTCATAAACAGCCACAAGTCCAGAAAAAGCTTCGTCTTCATTTTTATAATAATTAGCTTCCAAAGGAGTTCCTTTTGGTTCTATTTCCAAAAAAGCATCACTACATGAAGTTGCCACAAATAATAGGGCAAACGCATGGATAGTATATTTTAATTTTTTAAGTTTCATGATTTTACGTTTTATTATAATTGTAAATTAACTCCCAACATAAATGTTTTTGCTTGAGGATAATACCCTCTATCAATTCCCATTACACCACCACCAATTTCAGGGTCGAATCCAGAGTATTTTGTGATAGTAAACAAGTTCTCAGCTGTAAGATAAACTCTAGCTTTTGCCAAACTAACTTTATTAATCACACTGCTCGGCAAAGAATACCCGAACTGAATGGTTTTGAATCGGAAATAATCTCCATCTTCTAAATAAAAATCAGAAGGATTATTGAAGTTTTTATTGGTATCGTTTGTAGTCAATCTTGGATAAGTATTTGAAGATCCTTCTCCTGTCCAACGACCCAAAGCTTCGGTTTGATAATTGGCATTAGCAATATCTAATCTGCGTAATCCTTGAAAAATTTGATTGCCTACAGCTCCTTGACCAAAAACTAATAAGTCGAAGTTTTTGTATTCTAAATTCAAGGTAAAACCAAAAGTAAAATCTGGTAATGGGTTTCCGATAAAAGTACGGTCATCGGCAGTGATGGTTCCGTCACCATTTACATCTTTCCATCTAAAATCTCCAGGAACTGCTCCTGGCTGAATCAACTGTCCAGAGCTGTTAGTATAGGCATTAACCTCTGCTTGATTTTGAAAGATACCATCTGTTTTGAATCCAAAGAAGGAATTAACTGGCTGTCCTACTTGTGTTCTTGTAATTGGGTAAGTACTAGACTGGAATCCTACTCCTCCTGATAAAAAATCAATACCGTTTCCTAAATAGGTTACTTCATTTTTAACATAAGATAAATTTGCATTAGCAGAAATAGACAACTCTCCTATTTGCTTTTTATAACCTAGCTCCACATCAAAACCTTTATTAGTCATATCGGCCACATTACCAACTGGGCTACCTGTAGATCCTACATAACCTGGAAGAGTAACATTTTGAAGAATTCCTGTTGTTTTTTTAGTATATAAATCAAATCCTAGATTAAAATCATGGAACAAACGAGTTTCAAAACCTATATTGACTTGGCTAGTTTCCTCCCACTGTAAATCTGGGTTAGAAGGCGCATTCGGGCTATTTCCTACAGTTACAGAACCTGAATTCCCAAAAGTATAGTTTCTACCACCTCCAATTGTAGCTAAATATCCAAAATCTCCAATGGCATCATTACCCGTAACTCCATAACCTCCTCTAATTTTTAACAAGTTTACGATATCATTTTCTTTCCAAAACTCTTCTTTAGTAACTACCCAACCTAATGAGAAAGAAGGGAAATATCCGTATTTTTTATTAGCTCCAAAACGAGTAGAACCATCTCTTCTTATAATACCTGTAAGTAGATACTTTTCGTTATAATCATAATTCAACCTTGAAAAAATAGAAGTAACAATATGATCATTGCCTGTATAGGCATAAGCATCTATTTGATCTTGGGGGACACTAAAATTGAAAGAGGCATCTTTGTAACTTGTAACTGGAATATTAAAATAAGTTACACCATGGCCACTTGTAATATTATCAACATAAGACCCTTGACCCAACAAAACATTAAAATTATGATTGGATATTTTATTAGAATAGGAAACCGTATTTTCAATATTCCATCCAAAACCTTTATTAGTACTTCTGAAAATATTATTTTTTAAATTAATCGTTGAAGAGTTCAAATAAGAAACAGGTGTAAAACTCTCATCTCCCCAATAAGCCAATTTTCCTCCCAAAGTACTTCTAACTTTTAAGCCTTTGATTGGTTCAACTTCTAAATAAGCATTCCCAACAAAATTATCAGACCAACTGTAGTTTCCTAATCGTGTTTGAATGTAAGCAAGAGGATTAGTCATTTCTTGCAATACAATATTAGAAATCCCATAAGGATTACCATTTTTATCTCTAATCACTCCATTGTTAGTATAGGGTGCACCACCTGCTACTATAGGATCTGTAACCACAACAGGTGTAATTGGGTCTAAATTGATAGCGGAACTTAAAGGCCCTCCAAACTCACTATTTGTGTTACCAATTCCAACGTTTTTCTCTCTAGAATATCCTAACGTTTGACCAAAAGTGATTCCTTTAGCAATTTTATGAGTAGAGTTCAAACGAATGTTTTTACGGATGTAATTAGAAATGTCTTTAGCAACAATTCCTTCCTGATCCAATATACCGAATGATACAAAAAAAGTAGATACTTCATTACCTCCTGACAAGCTAATCTCGTGACCAACTCTTTGAGCATTATTACTAAAAATAACATCTTGCCAATCTGTACCTCTACCTAATGCACTTGGATTTGGAAAAAGAATAGGCTGATTTGCCGCTGCGCGTGCTTCGTTATTCAATGTCGCATATTGCGTAGCATTTAATAAACTTAATTTTCTTGATGGAGAAGAAACACCACTGTAACCTGTGTAGTTAACACTAACTTTTCCAGATTTTCCTTTTTTGGTGGTTACCAAAATTACCCCAGTAGCTGCTCTTGATCCATAAATAGCTGCAGAAGCCGCATCTTTAAGAACCTCAATAGATGCAATATCAGATTGGTTCAAGTAACCAATACCTCCTGCATCGACAATAACACCGTCTACAACCCAAAGTGGCTCATTATTACCGAAAGTAGTAATACCCCTAACTCTAATAGTTGCTGAGGAACCTGGTTGACCAGAGTTTGCGGCTATGGTTATACCAGAACTTCTTCCTTGTAAAGCTTGTTCAACTCGGGTTAGTGGTAAACTTTCTAAGTCTTTAGCTCTAATACTAGAAATAGCTCCTGTTACCACACTCTTCTTTTGAGTACCGTAACCAACAACAACAACTTCCTGTAATTCTTGAGATTGAGACTTTAACTTAAAATCAATTTCTGTTCTTCCATTAATTGCTTCTTGAATTGTGTTGTAACCAATAAAGCTAACAACAAGAACACCGTTCGAAGGAGCTTTAATTGAAAAACCACCATCAAAATCTGTAGTTGTTGCTGCTTTTGTCCCTTTTAAAGCAACGGTTGCTCCAGGAACTAAAAGTCCATTTTCGTCTACTACTTTCCCTTTTACTACAGCTTCTTGAGCAAAGCCATAGAAGGAAAATAAGAGTGACGAAAAACAAAAAATAAGTGTTTTTGTAAATTTCATTTTTCTAAAAATTTTGGTTAATTAATTTGTAATTTCTCGCAATACTACAGGTTTTTTTTTGTGATTCACATTTAAAAATCCTTACAAAAACACATCAAAAGCCAAAAATAAACTTTACAAAAACTTATCAAAAAAAACACAAAATATTCATTATCAATAATTTGAATTCGTATTAATGTTATTTTAAAAAATTACAAAAACTAAAAGAAACACTACATTTGTGTAGAAAACAGCATTTTTGAGATTTTAACAAAATTTAAACAATAAAAGCCCTGTTTGAATCATTTTTTAAACAAAAAGAAAACGTTTGCGTATAATTATCGAATTTTTAGCCCCTTTGCTTTATGATGAACAACTTCAAAAAAAAAATAACTTCTTTTGCATTCCTATTCTTCATTACAACTGTATTTGGTCAAGTAAAAAACATAGGCCTTCCTGATATAAAAAATTATACCCGATCTGACTATAAAGGAGGCACTCAAAACTGGGCCATCGATCAAGATAAAAATGGAAATCTTTATTTTGCAAACAACAATGGTCTATTTCAATTTGACGGAACTACTTGGCGTAGTTACAAAATGAGTAATGCAGACGCAATTAGATGTGTAAAAATAGATCCTAGTGGCAAAATTTATGTTGGAGGATATAATGAGTTTGGCTATTTCGAGCCTAACGAAAAAGGAAAACTAATTTACCATTCCCTTACCCATTTGGTTACTAAAGCAAAAATCAAAAACATCGATTTTATCTGGAAAATTCATTTATTTAATAAAGGAGTAGTTTTTCAAGCTTTTTCTAAAGCTTTTTACCTTAAAAACAATACCATACAAACGATAAAAGCTCCAAAACGTTTTCAATTCTCTTTTTTAGTCAACGGAAGATTGTATCTTCAAGATATCGCTAATGGCCTTTTGGAGTATAAGAATAACACGCTTCATGCTCTACCTGGAACAAAACAACTTAATACTACCGAAGTTTGGAGCATAGTCCCTTTACCCAATCAAAAACTATTAATCGCAACACTAAACAAAGGGCTTTTCACTTATTCAAATGCTGCGCTACAGCCTTGGAACACTGAAACCAATGCATTCATAAAAAAGAATAGCTCTTTGGGAGGTATAGCCATTAAGAATAAATTCATAATAATCAATACCGTTTTGAATGGAATCGTTGTTTGTGACACCAACGGAAAAATCATTCAACACATTAATCACAAGAAGGGATTGCAAAACAATACCGTTTTAACCTCCTTTATAGACAACAAAAACAATATTTGGCTAGGACTAGACAATGGAATCGCTTTTGTCAACGAGAACTCTCCTTTCACCTATTTTGGCTTTAGTTATGACATCAGTACTGTGTATGCTTCTATCGTGCACAATCAAAATCTTTATGTAGCGACGAATAGAGGGGTCTTTTATCACAGTTGGAGTCAAAATTTTAAAGAAGATGTCTTCCAATTAGTGGAAGGAACCACTGGACAATCTTGGAACATTCAAGTTATCGACAATCAATTACTCTGCGGTAATAATAATGGAGCTTTACTAATTCAGGGAAATCATTTGATTCAAACTTTGGACTCCAAAGGATACTTTGGCTTCAAAAAAATACCTGGAAAAGAGAATTTTCTAATTGGTTCCAATTACAATGGCTTTGCACTTTTCGAAAAAAAAGGTACTAATTGGACGTATCGACATCAAATTTCAGGCTTTGACAATTCATCCAGTACTTTCGAAGTAGACGAAGAATCAATTTGGCTAAAAAAAGATGGGCTTTTGTATCAAATGACTTTATCTACAGACTTAAAACGGTATGTAAGAATTAAAACGCATAAAGAAATTACAAAGCGTTATTCAGGATTTGGAGGCGTCCAGCGAATAAATGGGAAAGTATATTTTCAAACAAAAAATCACTTCTTCAAATATTCAAAGGAACAAGAACAGTTCTTTGAAGACAAAACTATGAGTGCTCTTTTCCAAAAAATCCCTATTGTAAATTTAGTTTACGAAGATCAGTTAGGAAATATATGGTATACTTATGGTCAAGGATTGGGGATGTTACAAAAAAAAGATAATCGCTATCAAAATAGTGCTGCACCCTTTTCAAATCTAACTGGTGAACTTGTTAGCGACTATCTTTCTATTAATACTATTGATCAAAAAAATATTTTTATTGGTTTAACCAATGGGTTAGCGCATTACAATCCAGAACAAGCGAACAGATTTGTAACAATACCTAAAGCGTACATAAGAAATTTTACTTTTCAAAAAGACACTTTACTTTTAGGAAATGGACAAAAAATTACAACAAAATATACGCTTCCTTATTCTTCAAATCACGTACAATTTTCGTTCTCTTCACCTACCTACGAAAACCTTGATAATGTTGAATTTTCATACAAACTAGAAGGTTTTGATGAAAAGTGGAGCCCTTGGTCTAGAATGTTTACCAAAGAATACACCAATTTGAGCGAAGGAACTTATGAAATGAAGGTGAAAGTCAGAAACAGTTATGGTGTACAATCTAAAGAGACCGAAATAAAATTTACAGTACTACCACCATGGTACCGTCACTTTTTCGCATACATTATTTACATAATTTTAGTAGTTGTTATTATACTTTACATCCAAAGAACAGTTAAAGCAAAAATTAGAAAAAACAAATACTACGAAACCGTAGAACAAAGAAGACTATATCTTGAAAAAGAGACAAAAATCAGACAAGAACAATATTCACTTGAAAAAGAAATTGAAAAATTAAAAAACGACAAACTAAAAATAAAAATCCTAGCAAAAGACAAAGAACTAGTAAGTAACTCCTTACAAGTGGTAAAAAAGAATAAAATATTGAATGGAATCATCCATAAGCTTAAAGAAATCAATCACGAAAACTTAGATGATACCTTAAAAGCACAATTTACAAAACTTCAAAAAAGCATTGTAAAAGAAGTTAACTCGGATAAAAGTTGGAAAGATCTTGAAAAGCACATCAAAAACGTACACTATGATTTCTTAAAAAGACTGAAAGAACAGTATCCAACGATAACCCCAAGAGAATTAGACTTAGCCACCTATCTCCTAATGAATATGTCTACGAAAGAAATAGCAGAGATTATGAATATCTCTAATGGAGGGGTGGAATTGGCAAGATACAGACTGCGTAAAAAACTAGAATTGAACAAAAAAGAAAACCTAATAGGTTTCCTGATGAAAATCTAACCCCAAAAAAAAACGCAACTTAATGTTGCGTTTTTTGTTTACAAGTAATTTAGTGTTCTTTCCAAGGCCATACCTCTTGAGCCTTTAATCAACAAGGTGGCATCTGAAAAAGGATGATCGGTCAAATAAGCTGAAAAAGCATCGAAAGTAGCATAAAATTGAAAATTATCTTGGACTATTCCACAATCAAAAAAAGCTTTCCCTACAAAAAAACAACGCACGTCAAGAACTCCAGAAAGGCGTTGAACCAACTGTTGGTGTTCGAACAGACTTTCTTCTCCTAGTTCAAACATATCCCCTAAAACCATTATTTTGTTAGGTTTTTCCAATTGAATAAAATTATCTATAGCAACCGCCATACTACTCGGATTAGCGTTATATGCATCTAATAGAATAGTATTCGACCCTTTGACAACCATTTGAGAACGATTATTTTCAGGAATATAATTTTCTAAAGCTTCTTTGATTGAGTCCATTGGCACTTCAAAATACTTACCTATAGTAAGAGCTGCATTGATATTATTAGCATTATACAAACCTATCAAATGAGTAACTATAGAATATCCATCATATTTTATTGTTACAAAAGGATTCGCCTCTATTGCTGTAATATTGACAGCAGCATTACTTTTATTAATACCAAAAGAATAACAAATTAGTGACTGTGATTTTTCAACCTGAATTGGATCCTCAAGATTAATAAAAGTAGTTTTATTAGCAAAAGACAAATAAGCATACATCTCACTTTTACCTTCAATCACACCTTCAACTCCGCCAAAACCCTCTAAGTGCGCCTTCCCAAAATTGGTAATATAACCATAATCAGGTGTAGCCAATTGGCAAAGAAACTCAATCTCTTTTTTATGATTCGCCCCCATTTCAACTACTCCTATTTCAGTTTCCTTGGTAAAGGATAGCAAAGTCAAGGGAACCCCAATATGATTGTTCAAATTACCTACCGTTGCCTTGGTATTGAATTTCTTAGAAAGAACAGTGTGAATCAATTCTTTTGTAGTAGTTTTTCCGTTGCTTCCTGTCAAAGCTATAATTGGAATTTTGAGATAATTTCTATGAAATTGAGCCAATTGCTGTAATGCTTTTAAGCTATCGGCTACCAAAACTGTCCTCTCATCAATGTAATAATCAGAATTGTCAATTATAACGTATTTAGCTCCTTTAGAGAGAGCATCCTCTGCAAATGTATTGGCATCAAAATTTTCGCCTTTAATAGCTACAAATAATGAGTTAGGTAAAATTTTACGTGTGTCAATAGAAACAGAATCACACTGTAAAAATAGGTTATGAATGCTAGCTATATCCATAATAAATAGAATTAAAACAATAAAAGCCCTAATCAAAGGGCTTTTATTATAAGTATACTAAAGTAAATTAATTTCTTGGTGATTTTCTTTTTTGTGCTTTTGGTCCAACACTAGACATTGCACATCTAAAACCAATATAATCTGTTGCCATATCTTGTGGCAAATATCTTCTTTGAGCTGGGTCTAACCAATACGCTCTATCTCTCCAAGATCCTCCTTTGAAAACACGAACTTCGTCGTTAATCAAAGTTGTTCTTTTACTAGATGAATCATATTTTCTAGACATTTTACCTAAACTATCTACAGCTACATTATGTTTAGGTGAGTTGTACATTTTACGTGCATCTTTTTCACCTTTAGTTTCTTCACCTGTGTTTCCGAAATCATAAAAACGAGTAGATTGTTTGTCACCATCTCTATAGTTGATATTGTTACTCTTATCAAAGTTTTGTCTTAAATAAGTTTCATTTTCATCAACAGGAACTTGTGCAATTTGACCTGGATACGCTCTAGCAACTAATTTACCATTACTTAATGTATCGTATTCAATTGTTTTAGTTGTAACAATTTCGATTTTACCGTCTTTACCAATTTTATTTTTGGTATACAAGTTACCTCTGAAGTAGTTAAAATCATTCCATTCATTATCAATAATAGGACGATACACATCGGCAACCCATTCGGCTACGTTTCCAGCCATATCATACAAACCAAAATCATTAGCTGGATATTTTTTAACTTGGTTAGTAATGTCAGCTCCGTCATCAGACCAACCTGCAATTCCACCATAATCACCATTTCCTTGTTTGAAGTTAGCTAATTGATCTCCTTTAGAAACACGTTTTCCTGAACGAGTGTAACTACCAGACCAAGGATATTTCTTTTGACCTTTATAAATATTGTATTCTCTTTGTCCAACATCAGCAGCTGCAGCGTATTCCCACTCAGCTTCTGTTGGCAAACGGTACTCAGGTAATAAAATTCCTGATGAACGTTGAGCATAAACATTTTTTTGCTCTGCTACTTTTCCATCTTTACCTGCTCTAGGTGCTTTTCTTTTAGATCTTTCTTTAAGTACAATTTCTTCATTTCCTCCATAAACAGAAGTTGGAGAAGCCAAATAAGTTTCGGTACTAAAAGGACTTTCAGCAGAAACGTCAGTAACTTTTGCGTTTTTCTTTAAGTAACCTGTCTTTTCCAACATACCCTCATTAACACGATCCGTTCTCCATTTAGCGAACTCATTGGCTTGAATCCAATTTACACCTACCACTGGATATTCAGCATAAGATGGGTGTCTTAAATAGTTATTAGTCATCGTCTCGTTGTAACCCAAACGATTTCTCCAAACCAAAGTATCTGGAGATGCTCCTTCATATATATTTTTATAATTCTCTTCAGTTGGAGGGAAAACTTTTTTCAACCACTCTAAATACTCTAAGTACATAGAATTGGTTACTTCTGTTTCATCCATATAAAAGGATTGAACGTGTTGTTGGGTTGGAGAGTTGTTCCAATCGTGCATTACATCATCTTGAACTCTACCCATAGTAAAAGTTCCTCCTTCTACGAAAACCAAACCAGGGCCAGCTTGATTTTTGTTTTTAGCAGCAACATTTTTCTGACGATCTAAGTTCCATCCCGTTGCTCTTGAAGCATTACTAGAGCTAGATTTTTTACTACAACTAGCTAATCCTGCAATCAGTAAAATTGATGTGATCAATTTTAAGTTCAAAATTTTCTTTACTTTCATACTATTAATAGGTCATAATTTGGTGCCGCAATATAACAATTAACCTTTTACCTACAACACCAATATTTAATAATTTTAACGGGGCTAATTAAATTTATACAATCCCTGAATACCAACGCAAAAATATATTTTTTATTATTAAAACCTAGAGTAATTAAATTATTTTTACCCATTAAAATATTAGCAACTAAAGTTCGTTAGAATCAAGATGAAAAACAGATTATTTACATTGTCACTACTCGTACTGCCTTTTTTTATTTTCGCACAGTATAGTGAGACAATTGTAATTAACTGGCTTCCAACAAAAAATACCAACATTGGAGATTATTCCATCAGAATTCCAACTTTCAACAATAATGCTTTTCAATTTGACCCTCTCAACAAAACCATTATTTATAGTAGTCCTATAAAATCGAATTCACCCTATGAAACCTTAATAATCAACAATGTTACATACGAAAACATCACCAACGAGGAATTAGGTGACTTAACAATTGCAAACATTCCTTCAAACCTAAACGAAAAAATCACCACAACTATTTCAAGAGATGTTCCCACCGTATTTTTAACTTTTTCACCACTTGTAAAAGATAATTTTGGAATAAAAAAAGTCACTTCAATCTCTTATACATTAGCACAAAATTCAAACAGAACTGCAATTACAAATAAAAGCAACGCAATACAAACCATAAGTAATTCTGTATTATCCTCTGGCAATTGGTATCAATTTCAAATAAAAAAATCAGGAGTTTACAAAATATCAAGAAGCTTTCTACAGCAATTAGGATTATCAACCAATTCAATAGACCCAAGAAGAATCAAAATCTATGGAAATGGTGGAAAAATGATTCCGCTAACCAACAACAACTCTTATCCACTAGACATTGAAGAAACCCCTATTGAAGTAATTGGCGAAAATGACGGAATCTTCAATAACGAGGATTATATTCTTTTTTATGGAGAAGGAACCGACACCTGGAATACAGAAAGCAAGACCTTCAATAACCTATATGAAGACCAATCCTATTATTATATCACCGCTGATGGCGGTACTGGAAAAAGAATTCAACCGCTTACACAACCTTCAGGAAACCCAACTCTAAGCCTATCGACTTTTGACGACACCCAATTTCATGAATTGGACCAAATCAATATCGGACAATTAGGGCGGCAATGGTTTGGAGAAAAATTCGACATTAACAACGAGCAAGAATTTGATTTCGACTTTCCCAACATTGACACAACAGTACCTATAAAAATCAGTACTGAAACCGCATCCGCAGCCTTTACACCAACATCGTTCGTCGTTTCTGCAAATAACACCCCTATTGGAACCATAAATTTTCCTGCTCTAGCAAATAATTCAGGAATTTCTTTTTATGCTGGAAACCTTCCAAGCAACGCCACTTTTTTAGGCTCCGAAAAAAACAAAATAAAATACACCTATAATAATGGAGGCGTTCCAAATGCAATTGGCTACTTAGACTACATAAAAGTAACAGCCAAAAGAAAACTAGTAGGATACGGCAAACAATTTCATTTTCAATACGATAATGCTTTTTCTACAAGCGGAATTGTTGAGTACGCACTATCTAATGCCGCAGCGATAAGTCAGATATGGGATGTAACCGAACTCAATGTCATTCAAAAAATTGAAAACAACAACCAAAACCAGCTCAGTTTTAAAGCCAATTTGGGTGAAGTCCGAAAATACATCGCCTTAGATTCAAATGACTTTTTAACTCCATCCATTTCGAAAAAAACAAAAATTGCCAACCAAAACATCAAAGGAAGTATTTTCAAAAACAATCAGGGTCAGTTTCAAGACATCGATTATGTGATTATTACACCCAATTTTTTGATTAATCAAGCCGAAAAACTGGCTGCTTTCCACAGAAATTATTCTAATCTAAATGTAAAAGTGATTTCAACCGAAGCTATTTATCACGAATTTGCCTCAGGAAAACAAGATATTGGAGCCATTAGAAATTGCATCAAATACATATACGACAACGCTTCTGCCCCAAATAAAAGAATTAAATACGTCAACCTTTTTGGAGACGCATCCTATGATTACAAGAACAGAATCAATAACAACAGCAACATAGTTCCAATTTATCACTCCTTAATAAGTAATGCCACAGGAGAATCTTCTTTTGCCTCTGATGATTTTTTTGGATTAATGGATACCAATGAAGGAAACATAACGTCTAGTTTTGGAGGAATTGATATCGCTGTAGGCAGAATGATAGTAAACGACACTAAACAAGCCGAAGAAATGGTGCAAAAAGTAATCGACTATCACGACTTAAAATCTTATGGAAATTGGAGGAACAACTTCGTACTTATTGGAGATGATTCAGATGTTCCCTCAGACGCTTCCCTACAAGAAAAACAAAATAATTTAGGAGACTTAATCACGACTGAAAAACCATTTTTAAATGTGTCCAAAATCCTCCTTGACTCCTATATACAAGAAGCATCGGCTGGAGGATTTCGCTATCCAAAAGCTAGAACTGATTTATTTAATGCTTTTGAAAAAGGCGCTTTGGTCTTCAATTATTTAGGACATGGTGGTGAAGACGGATTGGCTGTAGAACGCATTTGGGAAAAATCAGACGGGCAAAATCTAAACAATCCATTCAGATATCCGCTTTTTGTAACGATTACTTGCGAGTTTTCTAGATTTGACAATCCGTTACGTCCAACAGCAGGCGAATATACTTACTGGAACCCAAAAGGAGGCGCTATTGCAATGATTACAACAATACGCTCGATTGGGCAATTCAGCGCAGAAAATTTCAACCCATTATTGACTAGAAATTTGCTATCATTTGGTTCGAATAACTACGTTTCGATGGCAGAAGCACTCCGGATATCAAAAAACACAAATCCAAATTCATCTACAAACGTTGTAGTTTTTATTGGCGACCCTGCTTTACACCTCGCAATAGCCAAACCTAAAATTAACCTAACAAAAGTAAATGACATTGCTATTTCACAACCAATAGACGACTTCAAGTCATTATCAAAAATGAAACTTTCTGGTGAAGTCACAGACGAAAACAATAATGTATTATCTAATTATAATGGAGAAATTGCAACGATTATCACTGACAAATTAGTCACTAGAAATACGCTTAATAACGACGGAAACAGTCCCAGCATACCATTCTCTGTTTTAGGCGAAGCAATCTTTAGAGGAAACGCCACCGTAAAAAACGGTCAATTTGAATTTAGTTTTGTTGTACCAAGAGACATTCGTATCCCTCTTGGAAATGGAAAAATTAGTTTTTATTCAAAAAAAGACAATGCACTTGAAAATCAAACTGGACAAAACACAAGCATTAGAATAGGAGGAATTAACGAAAATGCTGTCGCAGACAATATTAGTCCAAAAGTGAAGTTATATATGAACGATGAAAATTTCGTTTCTGGCGGAACAACCAATCAGTCTCCTATATTAATAGTACTATTAGAAGACGAAAACGGAATTAATACCGCCAGCGGAATTGGACATGATATTGTTGCTATTTTAGACGGAGACGAAAGCAATCCATTTGTCTTAAATGATTATTACGAAACAAAATTGGATGATTTTACCTCCGGAACCATTAGATTCCCCTTTCGAAATCTTTCAATAGGACTTCATACAATAACCATTAAAGCATGGGACGTGTATAATAATCCTGTCATTAGTGAAATTCAGTTTTTGGTAGTAGGAAATGAATCCATTACACTTACAAACGTTTTGAATTATCCCAATCCATTTGTAAACTATACCGAGTTTTGGTTCACACACAACAGACCATTTGAACCCTTAGAAGTGCAAGTGCAAGTCATGACAATTACCGGAAAAGTGGTTTGGTCAAAAAACCAAATTATTACTACCGAGGGATTTTTGTCAAGAGAAATTAAATGGGACGGAAAAGATGATTTTGGAGACCGACTAGGAAAAGGAGTATATGTCTACCGACTGACTGTCAAATCATCATTGAATAACAAAAAAGCTGAAAAAATAGAAAAATTGGTAATACTTTGATTTAATACTATATTTGTTTAATGATTAAAAAAATAATGAAGAAATTAATTTTGATTTTTATTGGCGTTGTAACAACCAATGCAATAGCACAAGATAGGGCAATCACAACAGGAGTCCCTTTTTTACAAATAGCAGCCGATGCAAGAGCAGCAGGTATGGGAGATATTGGAGTAGCTACTTCTCCAGACACTTATTCACAACAATGGAATCCTGCCAAATATGCGTTTGCTACCGACAAACAAGGATTCTCTGTAAGTTATACACCATACCTTACTGATATCGTAAATGACATCTCACTTGGCCAAGTAACTTACTACAATCGTTTTAATGACAGAAGTGCGTTTGCAGGAAGTATCAGGTATTTTGGACTTGGAGAAATCGAACTAAGAGAAAATGCCAATGACGTTCCAAGACTGGTTTCTCCAAACGAATTTGCTATTGATGGCTCCTATTCCCTTCACTTAAGTGATTATTTCTCTATGGCTGTTGGCGGAAGATTCATACACTCTAACTTAAAAGTTGCCTCAGATAATGGTGACGCTTCACCAGCTAGTACGTTTGCGGTAGATATTGCGGGATATTATCAATCAGAAGAGATAGCGTATTCAGACTTTAACGGTAGATGGAGAGGTGGATTTAATATTCAAAATTTGGGGCCAAAAATCAGCTATGACAACGATGAGTTCAACAATAATTTCTTACCTGCGAACTTAAAAATCGGAGGAGGTTTTGATTTTATTCTAGATGAATACAACAAAATTGGTGTAAATCTAGAGTTCAATAAATTATTAGTTCCAACTCCTCAATTCGAAAGTACGGATACCGCGACTGAAACTGCTCAAAAAACAGAAGACTATCGTAAAATAGGATGGGTTTCTGGCATTTTTAAATCCTTTGGTGATGCACCTGGAGGCTTTAGCGAAGAACTGCAAGAAGTTACTTACGCATTGGGAGCGGAATACGAATACCAGGATGCTTTCTCGTTGCGTTCTGGATATTTCCATGAAAGTGACCAAAAGGGAGCAAGAAAGTTCTTCTCTCTAGGAGCAGGCTTCAAATATAATGTAGTCAAAGTAGATGTGTCTTATTTATTTTCCGCTTCAAAAGTTAAAAATCCTTTAGAAAATACGTTACGCTTTTCTTTAACCTTTAATTTTGGCGACAAATACGAAAATTATTAGAAAACGCATTAAGTTGATAATAAATCCAAATTTCAAAAGCTATAGCCTTGAAATTTGGATTTTTTTTCCTCAACAATGAAAAATAAAATTTCACTAAAAACTTCTTCAAAAAACAAATAGTCTCTACACTAGAAAATTTAGAATCATGAAAGAAATTAATATCACTACTTCATTCAAGCAGTTTGACTCGATAACTGAATTACCTAAAGAAATTCAAGACTTAATGCAAGAAGCCATTACTATTCGTAAGAATGCTTATGCACCATATTCAAATTTTAGAGTTGGAGCCGCTTTATTATTAGAAAACAACAAAGTAGTTTGTGGTTCCAATCAAGAAAATGCCGCCTATCCATCTGGTCTTTGTGCAGAACGGGTAGCTATTTTTTACGCCGGAGCGAATTATCCTGGAGTGAGAATAAATAAAATGGCTATTACAGCAGCTTCGGACACCAACCCTACTACTGAGCCTATCCCTCCGTGCGGCGCTTGCAGACAATCCATAGCCGAATATGAAATCAAACAGGAACAACCTATTGAAATTTATTTTATGGGAGAAACCGGTGTAATCTACCAGTCTGATTCACTTAAAAACCTGCTTCCCTTTATGTTTAACAAAAAATTCCTCTAATCAGAATAAAAACTGGTTGTTAAATTTTATTGCTTACTCGGAATGTCTTATTTTTGCATTTCGCAAATTTGTGTTGGATTAGAAGTTCGGATTTTAAAAACTGCACTTCGATATAATAAATTTTACACCATTTCGAATAGTATTAACACTTACAAAAGAATTATTTCAGATGAAAGAAGTTACGAAAGAAGTATATTTAAAGTGGTATGAAGACATGCTTCTTTGGAGAAAGTTTGAAGACAAACTAGCTGCTCTTTACATACAACAAAAAATAAGAGGTTTTCTTCATTTGTACAATGGTCAAGAAGCCGTTTTAGCAGGAGCACTCCACGCTATGGATTTGACAAAAGACAAAATGATTACCGCCTATAGAAACCACGTACAACCAATCGGAATGGGTGTTGACCCAAGAAGAGTAATGGCTGAACTTCTAGGTAAAGCTACAGGTACTTCAAAAGGTATGGGAGGCTCTATGCACATTTTCTCAAAAGAACACCGTTTCTACGGAGGACATGGAATTGTAGGGGGACAAATCCCATTGGGAGCTGGTTTAGCTTTTGGAGACAAATACAACAATACTGGAGGAGTTACTCTTACTTACTTTGGAGACGGAGCTGCCCGCCAAGGTTCACTTCACGAGGCATTCAATATGGCCATGCTTTGGAAATTACCAGTAGTTTTTATCGTAGAAAACAACGGTTATGCGATGGGAACTTCTGTAGAAAGAACTGCTAATCACTCTGACATTTGGAAACTAGGATTAGGTTACGAAATGCCTTGCGGACCTGTTGACGGAATGAATCCAGTGAAAGTAGCTGAAGCAATGACAGAAGCTATCGAAAGAGCAAGACGTGGTGACGGACCAACATTCTTAGAAATGAAAACATACCGTTACAGAGGACATTCTATGTCTGATGCCCAATTGTATCGTTCTAAAGAAGAAATTGAAGAATACAAAAAAATAGATCCAATTACTCAAGTTTTAGATGTAATTATGGATCAAAAATACGCAACAGAGGAAGAAATCGAAGTAATTGACCAGCGTGTAAAAGATTTAGTAGAAGAGTGTGTGAAATTCTCTGAAGAATCTCCATATCCAGAAGTACAACAACTTTATGATGTGGTATACGAACAAGAAAACTATCCATTCATCCCTCACAAATTATAATCCATTATGGCAACAATTATTACAATGCCCCGTTTGAGCGACACTATGACGGAAGGAACGGTAGCAACTTGGCTTAAAAAAGTAGGTGACAAAATAAATGAAGGAGATATTCTAGCTGAAATCGAAACAGACAAAGCAACAATGGAATTCGAATCCTTTAATGAAGGAACACTTTTATATATTGGAATACCAGAAGGAGAAACTGCACCAGTAGACTCGTTACTTGCTATTATTGGAGCAGAAGGTGAAGATGTAACTGCATTAATTGCTGGAGGAGCTGCTGCTCCTGCACCAGCAGCAACAGAAGCACCAAAAGAAGCAACTGTTACTCCAGCAGCAACAACTACCGCTACTGAACTTCCAAAAGGAGTAATCGTAGTAACTATGCCTCGATTAAGCGATACTATGACCGAAGGTACAGTAGCTACTTGGTTAAAAAAAGTCGGAGATACTATCGCCGAAGGTGATATCCTAGCTGAAATAGAAACAGACAAAGCCACAATGGAGTTTGAGTCGTTCAACGCTGGAACATTACTTTACATCGGAATTCAAGAAGGAAATACAGCACCTGTTGACAGTCTTTTAGCTATTATTGGACCTGCAGGAACTGATATTACTGGAGTAGCAGCTGGCTTTACTGCTGGCGGAACTACTGCTGCACCTGTAGCAACAGAAACAGCAGCTGCACCAGCAACAACAGAAAAAAGTGTTGAAACCGTTCAGGAGCCAAGTGCTGACGGACAAAGAATATTGGCTTCCCCTTTAGCTAAAAAATTAGCTTCTGAGAAAGGAATCCAATTATCACAAGTAAAAGGTAGTGGTGAAAATGGTCGTATCACAAAAAGCGATATAGAAAACTTTACACCACAAGCAAGTGCTACTACTCAAGCAGCTCCGCAACAAGCTCCTGCCGCTAAGACGGAAACTGTAGCAGCTCCAAAACCTTATGTTCCTGCTGGACAAGTAGCAACAGAAGAAATTAAGAATTCGCAAATGCGAAAGATTATCGCAAAACGTTTATCAGAATCTTTGTTCACAGCACCTCATTACAATTTGGTAATTGAAGTGAGTATGGACGAAGCTATGAAATCAAGAGCCGTAATCAATACTGTGCCAGATACCAAAGTTTCTTTTAACGATATGGTTATTAAAGCAAGTGCTTTGGCATTAAAAAAACATCCAAAAATCAATTCACAGTGGAAAGAGGATGCTATCACTATAAACTATCACGTAAATATTGGTGTAGCAGTAGCTGTTGAAGATGGTTTAGTTGTTCCTGTATTACCTTTTACTGACGGTATGAGTTTATCACAAATTGGTGCAAGTGTAAGAGATTTAGCAGGAAGAGCAAAAAACAAAAAATTATTACCTACTGAAATGGAAGGAAGTACTTTTACCATTTCTAACTTAGGTATGTTTGGAATTACTGAATTCAACTCTATCATCAATCAACCAAATTCAGCTATTCTTTCTGTAGGAGCAATTGTTGAAAAACCTGTAGTGAAAAATGGACAAATTGTAGTTGGTAACACTATGATGTTATCGTTAGCATGTGACCATAGAACTATTGATGGAGCGACAGGCGCTCAGTTTTTACAAACATTAAAACAATACATAGAAAACCCAGTAACTATGTTAGCATAACAAAAGTTTTCTTTATCATAAAATCCCGTTTTGAACTTTCAAAACGGGATTTTTTTTTACTTATTCTTGGCTTCAATCCACTTGGACATATATTTTGTGCTGGCGAGCGTATGATGTTGCAAAAGAGCACCGTAAAAATTATTCAACCGATGCTCCTCAATGGTAGAAAACAAATACTGCAATCGCTCTACAAAAATATTTTCAAAAAGCCCTTTTTGATATCTTTGATTCAGGATAGCAAACCCATTTTGTTGTGATGTAAGCCAGCTGGATTTATCAGTATACAATTGCACTGCTGCATCCACAAAATCCTCTACAGCATCATTAGCAAAACCATTCCACGGCAAATCTCCCTGCATAGATTCTGCACCAATAGTAGTGGTTACACTCGGCGTACCTGTTTGCATCGCTTCTAATAATTTCCCTTTTATACCCGCTCCAAAACGCAAAGGAGCCAAAACTACTTTTGATTGTTGAACTACTTTCTGAGCGTCTTCAGCACGTCCCATAATAAAAAAGTTCATTTTAGGATGATGCAATTGTAGCACTTTTTGAGAAGGATAGGCTCCGTAAATTTTTAAAGTTGCGTTTGGTAATTTTTGAAGAATTTTAGGCCAAATCGTCTCTTTCAAATATTGAACGGCATTGCAATTAGGCTCATGAAGAAAATTACCGATAAAAACGAAACCATCTCGTTCTTCAAACGAAGGCAATTCATTTACAAAAGAAGCTTCGAATGCATCCGAAAGAATGGGTAAATAAAACAATAAAGAAGCATCTATTTTAAAAACATTCTGCAGAATATCTATTTCAAATTCGGACACCATTAAAGTCAAATCACATCTTAAAATGCTTGCAATCTCTCGCTTTGCTACTTCTTCAACCAATAAATCTTCCAGAGAAAACGGTCTGTTTTGTTTAAAAGCTTTTTGTCTGGCCAATCGCAAACAATGCAAATCTTCAGTATCTAAAATTCTAAACGCATTAGGACAATTTTCAATAACTCGCCACCCAAACTGTTCTTCAATCATAAATCTATCAAACAAAACCACATTGGGCTGTAAAGACCCTACAAACTCATCAAAACTAGAATCATTTAGCTTTATAGCAACTTTATGAATACCAAACTCTAATAAATCAATCATAAATTCACTATCTAGAGCTGCACTGGCAAAAGTTACTTCATATCCTTGCTTTTGAAACAAATCAATGAGTTGCATCATTCTACTTCCTGCAGCCGAAGAATTAGGCTCTGGCCAAACAAAACCAATTACCAATAGTTTTTTCATTTCAAATATATTGTGGGTACAAAATAATACTATTTCATTCTGATTCTAGCTTTTTGAAAGAAAAATCAAAACTAAAAAGCTAAATTTGTAGTCAATAAATTGAATAATATCATGTTAGGATTAAAATTAGCTACTGACCCACGATGGGTTACTATCGTAGAATCAAATATTGAAGAGATTCTCACCGATCATGCTTGGTGCGAACAAAAAGCGGCTTCTAATGCCATATATATTATCATTAATAATTCAGAAAAAGAAGAATTAGTGACCGAAATGACCAGAATTGCTTTAGAAGAAATGGAACATTTCCAAATGGTTCATAACATCATTAAAGAAAAAGGATTAACCTTAGGCAGAGAACGAAAAGACAATTATGTTAATGACTTAGTTAAGTTTGCTAAAAAAGACGGTAGCCGTAACGATGCTTTGGTAGAAAGATTACTTTTTGCAGCTATGATTGAAGCACGCAGCTGTGAACGCTTTAGAGTGCTTTCACAAAACATAAAAGACCTAGAATTAGCAAAATTCTATCATGATTTAATGGTGAGTGAAGCAGGTCATTATACAACATTTTTGAAGTTTGCTAGACAATATACAGAAAAAACAGATGTAGACAAACGTTGGCAAGAATGGATAGATTTTGAAAGCTCCATCATTGGAAATTATGGAAAATCAGAAACGGTACACGGATAAATAACAAACACTTTCCTTAAAATGACGATAGATAAAAAAAACATCTTCTTAAAAACAGTAAAATATTTAGGAATAGCATTCGGTAGTATTTTGGTTGTACTATTTCTTACACCCATTATTTTTTCTGATACAATAAAAGAAGAAGTAAAAAAATATGCGAATACCAAACTAGAAGGTGACCTTAATTACGGAGACGCTAATCTATCGTTTTTTAAACATTTCCCATCATTGACGTTGACTTTAAACGATGTCAATTTAAATGGTTCCATTCCTTTTGAAAAAGAAAAATTTGTAACTGCCAAAGAAATCGCTTTTGGTATCGATGTAACAAGTTTACTTTTTGGCAAGGCAGTAGACATTGACCAAATTATTGTAACCGAAGGAAATATCAACGTAAAAGTTGATAAAAATGGTCAAGCCAATTACAATGTGTATAAAGGAAGTGAAGAAGCAACCAAGGAAAATGATGATAAAAGCAGCACTGCATTACAACTTGAGAAAATCGAAATCGTAAACAGCAAAGTAGTTTATGATGACCAATCAACGGCAATTCATCTTGATTTATTTGATTTCAATTATACAGGAAAAGGAGATTTAAGTTCAGACTTATTTGATTTATATTCTAACATTAACATTTCCAAAATGAATTTCATCTACGAAAACGAACCGTATTTGATGGATAAAAAAGTAGAAGGTGATTTAATTACGAAAGTTAATGTAAACTCTTTGTCTTTTGTTTTTGAAGAAAATAATCTGAACATAAACAAATTATTAGTGGATTTCAAAGGTAAATTTGATTTCCTAAAAGACGGATATAATATTGATTTTAACATTAAATCAAATGATAGCGAACTCTATGATTTGATTAATGCTTTTCCACCTAAATTTATCACTTGGCTAGAAAAAACAGAAATTAAAGGAAAAACCGACCTGCTTTTAACCCTAAAAGGAAAATACATTGCTTCTCAAAAAATAGCACCAGACTTACATTTAGACTTAAAAATAAAAGACGGTTTTGTAAACTACAACAAAAGTAAATTTCCTGTTTCTAATTTAAACTTAGATTTTAGCGCAAAATTACAATCTCTTGACCCAAACCAATTAGTATTGGATGTAAATGGCATTTCTTTAAATATTGAGAAAGAATATTTAAAAGCAAAATGGCACTCTAAAGGAGTGGAAAACATTGAATTAAATGGGGAATTATTCAGTTTCATTGATTTAGAAAAACTAAATAATGCATTAGGGATTCCGAATCTAACCGTAAAAGGGCTTTTAACTGGAAAAGGCACAATGAATGGAACGTACAATGCAAAAAATAATAGTTTCCCCATAGCTTACATTGCTTTGGAGCTTAAAAATGGTTTTATTCAAACAGAATATTATCCAAATCCAATAACCAACATCAATTGTAATGCTACTATAAAAAATCAAAAAGGAACTATTGATGATTTAAAAGTAAAACTACAACCCGCAAGTTTTACTTTTGAACAAGAACCCTTTACAGTTGAAGCTAATCTAGAAAACTTCAAAGATTTGACTTACGATGTAAAGGCAAAAGGTGTTTTAAATATCAGCAAAATATACAAAGTCTTTTCACAAAAAGGATTAGATGTCGATGGCTACATTAAAACGGACTTAGCCCTTAAAGGTAAACAAAGTGATGCTGAAAAAGGAAATTATAGTAAACTCAACAGCAAAGGCACACTTGAAATCAGAAATATTGCAGTAGCCTCTACTTATCTTCCGAAAAAACTATTAATCAAAGAAGGGATATTCAAATTCAATCAAGACAAAATGTCCTTCAATACCTTCATAGGAAGTTACAGTCAATCTGATTTTAAGTTAAAAGGTTATTTAAAAAATGTGTTTAACTTTCTAAGCCCAAGAAAAGGGACACTTAAAGGTGCTTTTACTTTACAATCAAAGTACATTAATGCGGATGAATTTATGAGTTCAGAAACAACTAACACAGCTGCAGCAAACTCAACTAAAGAGAACCCTACTAAGTCAACAACTAGTACCGGAGTCATAATTATACCTAAAAATCTTGATTTGCAATTCAAAGCAATTGCTCAAAAAGTAGATTTTCAAGAATTACATCTTACTAAAGCCAATGGAAATTTGAAAATGAAAAATGGTAAATTATACCTTCAAAACACCAATTTCAACCTTATTGGATGCCAAGTAGGAATGAATGCTCTATACGAAAGCTTAACTGCTAAAAAAGCACTATTTGAGTATCAAATTAAAGCCACAGACTTTGATATTAAAAGAGCCTATAAAGAAGTTAAAATTTTCCGAGAAATGGCAAGTGCCGCAGAAAAAGCACAAGGAATAGTTTCTTTAGATTACAAACTTAAAGGCCGTTTAAACGCAAATATGGAGCCAGTATTCCCATCATTAGTAGGGAACGGAGTTTTATCCGTAAAAGACATTAAACTCTATGGAATGAAGATGTTTAATGTAGTTGGAAGCCAAACCAATCACGATAAAATGAAGAATCCTGAACTTTCTAAAGTTGATATTAAAAGTTCGATTAAAAATAACATAATGACCATCGAACGTTTCAAATTCAAATTCGCAGGCTTTAGACCGAGAATAGAAGGAACCACAAGTTTGGATGGTAGACTAAATCTAAAAATGAGGTTGGGACTTCCTCCATTGGGAATATTTGGAATACCAATAACCGTTACTGGCAATAAAGATAATCCAAAAATTAAAGTCGGAAGAGAAACCCAAGATTTAGAAGAAACTGAAGATAAGGAAACTGAATAAACAATTAAAAATAAAAGCCAATAGTACTAATTGAACATGCCCCAAAAAGTTAGACACTATTTGGGGCATTTTTTATGGAAAGAAAAAAAAAAGTATGACTATGCATTTAAACTAGAATGTGTAGAATTGGTTTTAAAGAAGCATTATTCAGATGGATATGTTTCAAGATTGAAGCAGATTCCAAGATGGAATATTCGCAAGTGGGTCAGTTTTTATAATACATATGGTGAAATTGGTTTATTGCCAAAAATAAATCAAAGCTATTCGGCCGCCTTTAAGCTAAAAGTACTCAAAAACATAGAAAAGGAATCTCTTTCCTTGATGCAAGCTGGTATAAGATTTAATATTCCCAATATTGCCATAATTTTAAAATGGAAAAAAGATTTTGCTAATTTTGGAGTAGAAGGATTGCAACCAAAACAAAGAGGTAGACCGGTATCTATGAGTGATCAGAAAGGCAAAAAAAGCAAATCAAACAAGCCTCTAACAAGAGAGGAAGAACTACTAAAAGAAAACGAAAGACTTCGTTGTGAGAATGAATTGCTAAAAAAGTTACAAGCCTTAATTCAAGCCAGGAGAAATCCCAAGCCATAATCGAGTTAAGGCATAAATTTGATTTAGATCTGCTTCTAGATCTTACAAATATGGCACGTAGTAGCTTTTATTATCATCAAAAGCAAAGTAAATTACCTGATAAATATAAAGAAACAAAAGAGTTAATCAAAGTCATTTATCAAAGACATAAAGGACGTTATGGTTACAGAAGAATAACCGATGAACTGCAAAATAGAGGACTAATTATCAACCATAAAACAGTTCTTAGATTAATGAATCTATTAGGGTTAAAAAGCATTATTAGAGTAAAAAAGTATAAATCTTATAAAGGTGAAAATGGTAAAATTGCTCCCAATATACTAGAGCGAAATTTTAAAGCAGAAGGTCCAAATCAAAAATGGGCAACAGATATAACAGAGTTTAATGTAGCTGGAAACAAATTATACCTATCACCAATAATTGACCTGTTTAATCAAGAAATAATCAGCTATGAACTCACAGAGAAGCCAGTGTTTAATCAAGTAGTTATGATGCTAAAAAAAGCATTTAGGAAAATACCAAATAACACAAATTTAATGCTTCATTCTGATCAAGGTTGGCAATACCAGATGAGTCATTATCAACATTTATTAAAACAAAAAGGTATTGTACAAAGCATGTCAAGAAAAGGAAACTGCTTAGATAATGCAATTATTGAAAACTTCTTTGGAATATTAAAATCTGAAATGTTTTATACCCAAAAATTCAAATCAATAGAACAATTAAAAAAAGAAATTAATAGGTATATAATCTATTACAATAACGAAAGAATTAAATCAAATCTAAACAAAATGAGCCCGATAAAATATCGAGCTCACTATTATAAAAATTAATTATAAATTTGTCTAAACTTTTGGGTGCAGTCTAAATACTATTGGCTTTTGTATTTTATGGGATTCTCCAATAAGACATTTAAACTTTCCCCTCATTTATAAAATAATCACAAATTGTATTCATTTGACAAGACTTACAATTAGGAATGGGTCTACAAATTAATCTCCCATGAAAAGAAATAGCCATTCCTATTTCTAACCAAATTGAAGAATCTAATTTTGAAAGTAACTGTTGTTCCATTTTATCCGCATCTTTAAAATCAGATACAATACCCAATCTTGGTGTAACCCTCAAAACATGCAAATCAACCATAATACCATTAGGATTATAGCCTAATTCCTTTAGAATTACATGTGCCGATTTTCTTCCAATTCCTCTATACCTTGTAAAACCCGATAGTGTTGTTGGCAATTCTTTATCATAAAATTGTTTTGCTAAATCAATAATCCAGTTTGCTTTATTCTTAAAATTAGTAATAGAATCCAAAAGTGGATACAAATCAGCTGCATTAATGGACGTTAAAGAGAACCAATTAGGATACTTTTCAAAAAAAGGGATAGTTAAACGATTAATATTTTCATCCGAATCCTGAGCAGCAAGAATAACCATAACAATAAGTTGATAGCTATTCTTATAATGCAAAGGATGTGGTTTCCCTTTATAATTAAAAAGTAATGGTTCTAAAAGAATAGACCAATTACGATTGTCAAATAAATCCATAAACACATTCTTTAAGTCAATGATAAAAAACATTAGTAAGATAAACTAAAATCTTTTACATCCACTATTTTCTTTAAAATAGCTTACTGGTAGAAACAAGAACGCACAAAAAAACCCTTCATTTT
>NZ_JBPTTO010000011.1:0-94231 GCF_051547145.1 Flavobacterium sp. RSSB_23
CTATCGGTGGTGGTAAAACACGAATGTTTATTAAAGCAACATCACAATTGGTAGGATTCAGTTTTTCACACAATTGGTATTGAATAGAATAATCATCTGCTGGTGTGCCTGCTGGAACGCTAACTATCCCTGTGGCAACATCTAAAACAGGGACTGGAGCGCCTGGACGAACTGGTATTGCTGTATTTAAAATAGTTGGTGTTACCAAAGATAAATCAACAACTTTACCATTAAAAGTATCATTTATAAAATACGCATTTACCACATTCGGATTTCCTACATACCCATTAATTGGTCCTAAAGTATCATCATTGGCAATTAAAGTTGCTGCAACTACGGTAATAGTAACAACAGCATCATCACAATTGGATGGATTTAATTTTTCGCAAATTTGATAATTAATAGCATAGGTTCCTGCTGGTGTCCCAACTGGAACACTTACAATTCCATTGGCTAAATTCAGAACTGGAACTAAAGCTCCTGGAGTGTTTGGAGTCGCACCTGAAATTTGAGTTAAATTTACTTTGCTAATGGCAAATGAGCTTCCGTTTAAAGTATCATTTGTCAATACATCTATCAAATTTGGATTCCCATTGGCACCGTTTACAGGACTTGTAGAATCATTAACCGCATCAATAACTGGTGCTACAACTGGAATTATAATAATAGCTTTATCGCAATTGGATGGGTTTAATTTTTCGCAAATTTGATATTCAATTGTGTATGTACCTTCTGGTGTTCCAGCTGCTATGGTAACAAACCCATCATTTATATTTAAAGTTGGAACTGGACCTCCACCTATTGAAATAGCAGGAGTAATAAGTGTCATATTCACTTGCGAAATCAAGGCTGATGCTCCGTTCAATTTATCATTGGTCAACGCATTTATAGCTCTATATCTACCTACAAAACCATTAACATTTGGAACCACAACATCCGCAACAGCATCAATAATTGATTGTGTTACTTGAACAGTTTCCGTAGTAGTAGAACAATTAGAGAGGTTTGCTTTTTCACAAATAGTGTAACTTACGGTGTAAGTACCTGCTGGCGTATTTGGAGCAATCGTAATTAATCCGTTGCTAGTGTCCAAACTTATTTGTGAAGATGATGTTGAATTAACAGTTATATTGACAGTTGACAACAATGCTGGACTTCCGTTTAAGGTATCAGACCCTAAAACACTAGTTGTAGTTCCTCCTGAAGCGCCATTAATCGAAGTAAAAACTTCTGGATTGGCACAAATTCTATTATTAATTGTGAAATTAGTTCCTTGAGAAACACAAGTAGTAGCGCTAATTTTTCGGACTGTAATTGTTTTTACACCATTGGTTAACCCACTAAAAGTACTACTAGCTTGATAACTAGCCCCTCCATTTATTGAATACTCAAAACCAGTTCCTTCCGCTGGAGAAGTGATAGTAATTATTCCTGTAGCATTGGTACAACTTGGTTGTTGTGTAACACTTCCTATAGGTTTTACTGGTTGAGCAGAAATGTTTAAAACTACAGTATTGGACAAAGTCTCACAACCAGAAGCGCCTTGTTTAATAGAAACTCTCAAATATCTTGTGGTAGTTGTATTTAAAATTGGAGTAGTATAATTTGCTGTAGTACCGCCAGTTCCACTTGTCACATTAGTAAATGGTCCACTTATAGCAGTTGCAGTTTGCCACTGGTAGGTTAGGGTTCCTAAACCTGCATTACCTGAAGCCACTACATTAAATGAATAACTATTACCAACACAAATTGCTCCATCTTGCGGCTGAGTCGAAATAACTGGATCAGCTACAACAGTAACTGTAGCAGGATTGGAAATTAGTGTTGTGCAACCATTTCCACTTGCACTCACTACTACTCTGTAATAAGAAGTCGCTGTTAAGGCCGGCGTACTATAATTGGCACTTGTAGCTCCAGAAATATCGGTATAAGTTCCCCCTAAAGAAGCGCTGGATTGCCATTGATAAGTTAATGATGGAGTCCCATTTGTGGCAACAACAGATAAATTATAAGAACCGCCTGTACAAATTGTACCATCTGATGGTTGGGTTGTGATAGATGGGTCTGGAATAACTTCCACTTTTACAGCATTGGATGTTAAAGTACAATTTGGTGTTGCCGAAGTAACAATACATCTATAATAAGTAGTACTTAATAATGCTGGAGAGGAATAGGTATTTGATGTTGCCCCTCCTATTGAAGACCAACCAGAAGTTCCATTTGTAGAGCTTTCCCATTGATAGGTAAAGGTCGCAGTTCCTCCATTAGCGGAAGCCGTTACCGAAACCGTTGCAGAACCACCCGTACATATTGGCGCTGGCGCAACAGGTTGAACTGAAATATCACCAACGAAAACAGTTGCTTCAGTAGAAGTTAAAGTATTACATCCCGAGCCTGAATTAGTAATAACGACTCTAAAATAACTCGTAGCTGAGAGACTTGAAGTAGTAAAGGTGTTAGAAGTGGCACCACTAATGTTAGTGTAAGATCCTCCTAAAGAGGTTGCCGATTGCCATTGATAAGAGAAAATTCCTGAACCTCCTGTTGCAACTACCGAAAGTGTTGCTGTTCCATTTTTACATATAGTTGTGTTAGCTGTAGGTTGTGTTACAATTATTGGATCAGGAATAACGAGAACTGCAACTTCAGATGAAGTTATGGTGTTACAACCATTTCCAGAAGCCGAGATATTTACTCTGTAATAGGTGGTTTGTGTTAATGAAGTAATACTCAAATTAGGATTTGTAGCACCAGAAATATTTGTAAATCCAGAACCCGAAGTAGTACTTGATTGCCATTGATAAGTTAATGAAGGCGTTCCATTTGAAGCTTGAACACTTAAATTGAAATTTCCTCCAGTACAGATCGTTCCCCCTACAGGTTGCGTATCGATTGTTGGGTCTGGAACTACAGTAACCTTTACTCCATTCGAAAACAAATCACAAGAAGTGGTGCTTAAAGTTATTTTACATCTAAACCAAGTACTTATGTTTAAGTTATCAGTTACAAAATTTGACGTATTTATTCCTGTTCCAGAGGTTACATCCGTCCAAGAAGAACTACCATCAGGTGATGACTGCCATTGGTAAGTTAATGTTCCTGGGCCACCATTCAAAGATGCATTAGCTGATAGTGAGGCTACTCCTCCTACACAAATTGGTGCTGGTGTTGTAGGTTGAACCGAAATTTTAGCGACACTAACTTTAGCTGAATTTGAAATAGTTTGGCATCCGTTTTCGATTTGTGTAATGATAACTTTGTAATATGTATCAGTCGTTAAATTAGAAGTTGTGTAAGTTGAACTAGTTGCTCCTGCTATAGAAGAAAAGGTAACATTATCTGTGGATGACTCCCACAAATACTGAAGTGATCCAGCTAAAGGATCTCCCGTCGCAACAACAGACAATGTAGTATTGGTTCCATTACAAACAGTCGTATTAGCCGGTTGGCTAGTAATAATAGGATCTGCAACTATTGTAACTGTGGCTTCATTCGACACTATCGTATTACAACCATTACCCGATGCAGAAACAATTACTTGGTAATAAATTACGCCTGTTGTATTAATTGTTCCTGTATTATAACTATTTGATGTGGCTCCTGGAATATCCGTAAATCCCGAACCTGAAGTGGTACTAGACTGCCATTGATAGTTTAATGAAGGTGTTCCGTTAGTCGCCGTTACGCTCAGGCTATAATTACCTCCAACGCAAATCACTCCACTTACAGGCTGAACTGTGATAGTTGGATCAGGAACAACTGTTGCTGTTACCGCTGAAGAAGTTAAAATACAATTTGGATTAGTTGATGTCACCACACATCTAAATTGAGTAGTTGCATTTAAAGCATCGGAAGTAAAATTAGCAGTTATTGCAGACGCATTCGTCTCATTATTCCACACTGTTCCGTTGGTTGAACTTTGCCATTGGTAAGCATAAGTAGCACCAGGAACAACTGTTGTAGTTACTGATACAGAAACAACACCCCCAACGCAAATCGCAACTGGTGTAGATGGTTGAACAGAAATTTTAGCAACACTTACTTTGGCATTAGTGGATTGTACACGACAACCACTTGGGCTTTGTGTAATTATCACTCGATAAAAAGTATCCGAAGAAAGAACGGGGGTAGTATAAGTGTCACTAGTAGCTCCAGTAATATTAGAAAAATTGGATCCATTAGTAGAACTCTGCCATTGATAAATTAAGGGACCTGTGCTACTGTCTCCTGTAGCTGTTACTGCCAAGGTCGTAGTAGTACTATCACAAATTGTAACGTTATCTGGCTGGTCTGTAATGATTGGATCAGGAACTACGGTTACCACAGCTTCATTAGAGGTAACAGGATTACAACCAAAACCATCAGCTCCAACAATTACTCGATAATAACGAGTTTCTACAGTATTTATCACACCTGTATTATATGTTCTTCCTCGAGCTCCCGATATGTCTGTAAATCCTAAACCTGAGGTTGAACTCACTTGCCATTGATAAGTAAGACTAGGTGTTCCACCCGTAGCATTTACACTTAAATTTTCCGAACCACCCACACATATTGCTCTACCCACTGGTTGGGTTGTTATAGTTGGGTCTGGAACAACAGTCACTCGAGCTGCATTAGTAAACAAAGAACAAGCAGTTTCGGTTGAAGTTATTTTACATCTAAACCAAGTGGTCACTGTTAAATTATCTGTTACATAATTTGGTGTATTTATTCCACTACCAACACTTACATCTGCCCAAGAATTGTTACCATTTGGAGAAGATTGCCATTGATAATTTAAAGTACCTGTTCCTCCGTTTAATGAAGCTGCAGCGGTCAAAGTTTCAAAACCTCCTACACAAATAGTGGGTGGATTAGTAGGTTGCTCTACAATTGTAGCTACATAAACAGGAACCGAGTTAGAAATTACTTCACAACCACTTGCGGCTTGAGTAATTTTTACCCTATAAAACTTATTATCAGTTAATGAAACCGTGGTATAAGAAGCACTATTGGCTCCTGAAATATCACTAAAACTAGTATTGTTAGAAGATTCCTGCCATTGGTACAACAAAGTTCCAGTTCCGCCAGAAGCCACCACATTCATTGTATGTGTATTCCCTGAGCAAATGGTACTCCCTAAAGGTTGAGTAGTTACAATAGGATCATTTACAATATTTAATGTTGCGACATTCGAATATATTGTCGAACAGCTATTACTTACCTGAACTCTGTAATAATAAGTGCCAACTGCTAAATTATTAGGTGCAACATATTGATTAGTATTTTGACCGCTTATGGCATTCCAATTTACATTATCCGATGAAGACTGCCATTCATAAGTATAAGGAACTGCTCCACCAGAAGCTGTTGTTGTAAAAGTAGTTGTACCCCCTAAACATATAGTTTGATTAGGAGTAATAGCAGTAGTTACTAAATCAGATATTCTCTCAACGTTTACTTCTGAAGAATTACTCCCACAAGCATTGGAAATTGTCCATCGCAGGCGATAAACACCAACTGTTATTCCAGTTATTGTTGATGTAGGACTTGTTGGATCTGTGATAATTGCTCCTCCAGGATTAATTACAAAGCTCCACAAACCAGTTCCTTCGACAGGAACATTTGCAGACATAGTTGCAGTTGTTGTGTTACAAATGGTCTGATTACTACCCGCATTTGCTAAAGTTGCTTCAGGATCAATTGTAACTCTCAAATTATCTACACTTGGATTGCAAGCGCCATTTTCAATTTCCCAAGAAAAAAAATACTCCCCTACATCTAAGCCTAAAACTTGAGTAGTTGGTGAATTAGGATTTACAAATACGGGATTTGTAGGACCTCCTTTTGATTTCCAAGTACCTATTCCTACCACTGGAGTATTCGCATTCATAAACAAGGACGTTGCTTTACACACCTTTATTTCTGGTCCTGCATCGGCAACTGTTGGTTGAGCATCGATAATGATATCAACATAATCTACCAGAGAACATGGGGAATTTGTAGCTGTCCACGCTAAAATATAGGTCCCTGGTCCACTAGGAGTAAAATTAGCGTTTGGATTCGAATCATCACTGAAAGTACCTGCTGGTCCACTATAAATAGACCATTTACCAGTTCCAACAGTTATAGTGTTTCCTCCAAGTTGCAAAAACGGTACAATCTCGCACACACGCTGATTTGGTCCGGCATCAGGTGTTGTCGGAGCGGTAAACACTTTTACAGCTACCTGATCTCGCTCTATAGGGCAAACTGTTCCATTACTTATACTCCATTCAAAAACATAGTCCCCTGCAACAAGATTTGAAACTATTGGGTTGGGCAATATAACAGAACTAAAAACAGCCGTACTTGGGCCCGAAATTTGCGTCCAATTACCAACACCAAACACTGGTGTATTGGCGGCTAAAACAGTTGAACTACCACATACTTGATTTTGGTCTGGACCTGCATCTGGATTGGTTGGAGTTTCATTGTTTTCTACTCTTACTTGATCGGTATTGCTACAACCAGCATCTGAAATAGTCCATTGAAAAACATATACTCCCGAAGGTGCATTTGTATAAGTTGCATTTGGTGCTGTATCACTTGGTACAAAAGTTCCTGTAGTTGGTCCCGATAAAATTGACCATTTTCCATTTCCGATAGCCGGAATATTTCCGTTTAACTGAATAATACCATTATTACATAAAACTTGATCTGGACCCGCATCTGCTGATGAAGGTTCTCCAACTATTATTACACTAACATCATCTATTGATTCTGGACAAGAACCAACTGCTGGAATTGTATATCTAAATATGGTTTCTCCTTTGCTTAAATTGGTAGCCGAAGCCGAGTTAACACCTGTAGAAGTTATGGTTGGGTTTCCTGGTCCACTAACAACGGACCATGTACCTATTGTTCCAATAGTACCCGTTAAAGGCACTGCTCCAACATCACAACTAACTACATCATTACCCGCATTAGATATATCTCTAACAATAACTTGAACTGTATCAAAATTATCTGGGCATAATCCGGCTGATACAGTCCATCTAAAAATATACGTTCCAGAAATTAAATTTTCAATAACAGTGGTGGGAGAATTAAAATCTGAAAATGTTGGGTTATTTGGTCCACTTACTAAACTCCAAGTACCAAGACCAATTCTTGGTTTAATTGCATTCATAATTACGGGCGAATTATCACATTTCTCTTGATCAAATCCTGCAAAAGCAATTGAAGGCTTATCTTCAACCGTAACTTGCATACTAGATACTGAGGTGCCACAATTTCCATTCGTAATTGTCCATGAAAAAACCCAAGTCCCAACAGGTAAATTTTCAACGACTGTTTTTGGATTAGTCGGCTCTTTAATAATAATAGTTCTATTAGCTGAAACCAAAGTCCATACACCTTGGCCAACTAATGGTACGTTCGCATCTAAAGTAGTTGTAGCTGAACAAATAGTTTGATTTGGACCTGCTATCGAAGGTGTAACGTCATTGGTAACATTAATTATTACTGTATCTTTTGTTGGTTCACAGCTACCACTTACAATCGCCCATTCGAATTCATAGACTCCATCTATTACATTCGTTACAGTAGTATTAAATGAATTAGGGTTATCTATAATAACTGTTGGTCCTTTAATTTGTCTCCAAAAACCTGCTCCTGGAAAAGGATCAGTAGCTTTCAAATTAAATGTACTGGTCCCACTAGGATAACACACATCATCTTCGGCTATGGCTATAGGCCCCTGTTTATCATTTGTAGTTATTAAAACTTCATCATAAAGACTAGCACAAGAGTTACTAACTGTCCATCTCAAAGTATATACTGTACCTGGGTCATAGCCAATAAAAATGGCTTTTGGATTTTCAATGTCACTTATATTAAAACTCCCATTTATTGGTGAGATCACGGTCCATTTTCCTTTCTCATTTAATTTTGGAATAGATCCATCTAACTGAATAGGAGAACCATAACAAACGGTTTGATCGTTACCAGCTATAGGTATATCAGGGTCAATTTCTGAAACTAAAACTCTTGCTAGGCCAATTGTCTCGATACATTGTGGCCCTCCTAAAATAGCCCATTCAAAAGTATATTCTCCATTTATTAATCCGGAAACTTCTGTTGAAGCATCAAATGGATCTGCAATTATTGCCTGATTAGGTCCTGAAGCTTGTGTCCACTTTCCTACTCCCGACTTGGGGATATTACCCGCCAAAACTGCGGTAGTTGCTGAACAATCTAAAACTTCTGCAGTACCAGCATTTACTAAGGATGGCTCAATTGACACTACAACTTTGATATCATCACTAACACTTGAACATAAATTTCCTGTGGGAGCCGTTTTTACAACCCTAAAATCATATGCTCCACCAGTAATTAGTCCTTCTATTTTCAATACATTCCCTGAAAACTTAACTAAACTTGTTGGATAACTTGGAAAATTGGGATTGACTGGACCATTAACTATTTGCCAACTTGTTTCTCCATCACCCGATTGATTGATTGGTATATTAACTTGAGTAATGTTACATCCTAAATTTAAATCCGGTCCTGCACTAATTGTTGGAGTATTCGCAAAAACAATTTTATAAACTGCACTAGACAAACAGCCCGTAATACTATTGGATATAGTATATCTAAAAGAATAGGTTCCTACTCCTAACAAACCAGAAACATTGGTAGAAGAACTATTTGGCGTAGCTATTACAGCCAAAGAAGGGCCACTTACTTGTGTCCATGAAACAGTTTCGTTAATAAAATTAGGAACTTTACCTGTTAGTAATGCGGTAGTTCTTTTGTCACAATAAGTCAACGTTACATCATCTAAAGGTGTAATATCAGCAGTAGGAGCTGGAACTGTAATAGCTACTTCATCAAAGCCATTGGCACAAGGCCCTGAAACGGTCCATCTAAAAACATATGTTCCTTGTTTAAGCCCATTTACATCCGTTGAACTGCTATTTGGATTACTAAATAAAGGTACTGAGGGTCCGCTAACTACTGTCCAAGTTCCCTGTTGTCCTCCTAATCCATTTCCTCCAAAAGAACCTGATAAACTTGTGCTTTGAGTACTGGAATAGCATTTTGATAGATTTTGATCTGATCCAGCAGTCACTGGGCTAATCCCTCCTGGTGATGTAATTACGACTTCATCATACGAATTACACCCACTTGCGATATTTGTAATTGTCCAGCGTAAAGTAGTCGATCCAGCTGAAGTGCCTGAAATAGAATAAGAAGAATTTGGTGAAAAAACATTGGAGATAGCGATACCTGCTCCATTATTTCCAACAATAGACCATTCGCCATTTTCACCAACTCCTTGAGTATTCGCTGTCAAAGAATAATTTCCGGGACAATGTGTTACATCAGCTCCTGCATTAGCAATAGTAATTGGTCTAACAACAACTGTAACGTCATCACTTACTGTAGATTTATCTGTACAAAGAGCGCTCAAACGAAAAACATAAGTGTTTCCAGCTGTGAAGCCAGTTACAGTAGTTTGCAAATTTAAAGGAGTTGTAATACTTACCGATGGCCCACTGATTTGTTTCCATCCAAGAAACGTAAAGCCAGGAAGCCCATTGTCATTTCCTTGTAAAGTCAGCGTTTCATTTGAACAAATTGTTTGAGAAACATTAGCATTTACAGTACAGTTTTGAGCTTGCAATGAAAATTGAAACAAAATAAAAAGTAATCCAAGAAGGGAAGTTTTTGTAAAAAAATTCATAGTGCCAAATTTTTAGTTACAATTCTAAAAATAAATTTAACACTTTTTTTTTACAAAACACAATAAATCACTTATAATCAGTTATTTAAACGATTAACTTCACGAATTTTCAATATTTCTTAAAAGTCCATTCCATTTGGTTCGCTTCAGAGGAGAATTTTTGAATACTGCATTAAAAGTTTCTGATGTGATTTCTTCCCAGTCTTTTTTGGACCATCCGAGCATTTCAGGATTGGGGTTAAACAAAGGTTCTTGATGGGGTTTCGAGAATCGATTCCAAGGACATACGTCTTGACAAACATCACATCCAAAAATCCAATCCTCAAATTTACCTCTGAATTCTGTTGGAATATTATCCTTTAATTCAATCGTAAAATAAGAAATACATTTACTCCCGTCTACTACGTAAGGAGCAACAATAGCTTGAGTAGGACATGCGTCAAGACAAGCAGTACAAGTACCACAATGATCTGTAGTTGTATGATCATACACTAAATCAAGATCAACAATCAACTCCGCAATAAAATAAAATGAGCCGACCTTTTGTGTTATTAAATTACTGTTTTTCCCAATCCATCCTAAACCGCTTTTCGCAGCCCAAGCTTTATCTAGAACAGGTGCCGAATCAACGAATGCTCTTCCTGAAACTTCACCAATTTCAGTTTGAATCGAAAACAATAACTCCTTTAATTTGTCTTTAATTACAAAATGATAATCTTGCCCAAAAGCGTATTTTGAAATCTTATAAGAATCTGGATTTTGTACTTCAGAAGGATAATAGTTCAATAACAAAGATATTACGCTCTTTGCACCATCAACTAAAAGGGTAGGGTCGAGTCTTTTGTCAAAATGGTTCTCCATATAACTCATTTGACCATTCATTTGATGATTCAACCACTTTTCCAATCTTGGTGCTTCACTTTCTAAAAAACCAGCTTTAGATATACCACAAGATAAAAAGCCGAGTCTTTTGGATTCGGCTTTTATAAATTGAGTATATTTTTCTTTGTTATTAATCATTACTAAAACAATCCTCCTTGAACATTCATTCTAACTTTACCTAGATGTTGATAGGCTTTTTCAGTTACTTCTCTTCCACGTGGTGTTCTCATAATAAACCCTTCTTGAATTAAAAAAGGCTCATATACCTCTTCAATAGTTTCACTACTCTCAGATACAGCAGTTGCTAAAGTAGTTAAGCCTACAGGACCACCTTTGAATTTATCGATAATTGTGGTTAGGATTTTATTATCCATTTCATCCAGCCCGTGTGCATCAACATTAAGTGCTTTAAGCGCAAAACGAGCAATTTCTATGTCTATTGTACCATTACCTTTAATCTGAGCAAAATCACGAACTCTACGCAACAAAGCATTCGCAATTCGTGGTGTTCCTCTACTTCTCCCTGCAATTTCAATTGCGGCTTCCATAGTAATAGGCATTTTAAATATCGATGAACTGCGTTCAACGATAGTAGTAAGCAACTCAGTCGAATAATATTGTAAACGAGATGAAATACCAAAACGAGCACGCATTGGTGCGGTCAAAAGACCAGAGCGTGTTGTCGCGCCAATCAATGTAAAAGGATTCAAATTGATTTGAACGGTCCTTGCATTAGGTCCAGATTCAATCATAATATCAATTTTAAAGTCTTCCATCGCCGAATAAAGGTATTCTTCAACAATAGGACTTAACCGATGAATCTCATCGATAAATAAAACATCACGTTCCTCTAAATTGGTCAATAACCCAGCTAAATCACCTGGCTTGTCTAGAACAGGTCCAGAAGTAATTTTGATACCTACTTGTAGTTCATTTGCCAAAATATTAGCCAAAGTAGTTTTTCCTAAACCTGGTGGTCCATGAAAAAGAGTGTGATCTAATGCTTCTTTCCTTTGATTAGCAGCAGCCACAAAAACTTTAAGATTCTCTAAAACTTGATCTTGACCAGCAAAGTCATCAAAACTAAGAGGTCTTAATCTTTTCTCAATATCAAGTTCATCAGAATTATAATTACTATTGGTTGGGTCTAAATGTTCATTCATTCGATAAAGGTAAAAAAAGGGACTGCAATAAAAAAGCCTTTCTTAACGAAAGGCTTTATATGAATTTTGAAATTAATGATGAAGTACTTCTTCACCTTCTTTCATAGGAACATTTTGAGGAACAAAATCTACATCATGACCTGGCTTACTGTAATCATAAGGCCATCTGTGTACTTCCGGAATTTCACCTGGCCAGTTACCGTGTATGTGTTCTACAGGTGCAGTCCACTCAAGAGTGTTAGATTTCCATGGGTTTTGTTCTGCTTTTTTGCCGTAAAAAATACTTACAAAGAAGTTATACAAAAATACCAATTGAAATGCACCACCAATTAAAGCGAAAGTAGTAATCAATACATTCACATTTTGTAAATCATCAAAAAGTGGGAAGTTAGTATTAGTATAATAACGTCTTGGTAGACCAGCTAAACCAATAAAGTGCATTGGGAAGAAAACACCATAAGCACAAACCGCTGTTACCCAAAAGTGAACGTAGCCTAAATTTTTATTTAACATTCTTCCAAACATTCTTGGAAACCAGTGATAAACCCCAGCAAACATACCATAAAGTGCAGAAATACCCATTACCAAGTGGAAGTGAGCTACCACAAAGTAAGTATCGTGTACATTAATATCTAGTGTACTATCACCAAGGATAATTCCAGTTAAACCACCAGTAATGAATGTAGAAACCAAACCAATTGAAAACAACATAGCTGGGTTCAATTGCAAGTTACCTTTCCATAAAGTAGTAATATAGTTAAATGCTTTTACAGCAGATGGAATTGCAATCAATAAGGTTGTGAATGTAAACACAGAACCTAAGAAAGGATTCATTCCTGAAATAAACATATGGTGACCCCATACAATTGTTGACAAGAACGCAATTGCTAGTATAGACATAATCATCGCACGGTAACCAAAGATTGGTTTACGAGAATTAGTTGCAATAATTTCAGAAGTGATACCCAAAGCAGGTAACAATACAATGTAAACCTCTGGGTGTCCTAAGAACCAGAACAAGTGCTCAAAAAGTACTGGAGAACCACCTTGATAATGTAAAACTTCACCAGCAATATAAATATCAGATAAGAAGAAAGAAGTACCAAAACTTCTGTCAAAAATTAATAATAAAGCTGCAGAAAGTAAAACAGGGAAAGAAATAATACCAATAATAGCAGTAACAAAGAAAGCCCAAATAGTAAGTGGCAATCTAGTCATTGACATCCCTTTTGTTCTCAAGTTAATTACAGTAACTACATAATTCAATGAACCCATCAAAGATGAAGCAATGAAAATAGCCATTGAAACCAACCACAATGTCATACCTGTACCAGATCCTGGTATTGCCTGAGGTAAGGCACTTAATGGAGGATAGATTGTCCAACCTGAAGAAGCTGGTCCAGCTTCAACGAAAAGAGAACAAATCATAATTACACTTGATAAGAAAAATAGCCAATATGAAATCATATTCATAAATCCTGAAGCCATATCTCTTGCTCCAATTTGAAGTGGAATCAATAAATTACTAAATGTACCACTCAAACCAGCCGTCAATACAAAGAATACCATAATGGTTCCATGAATTGTAACTAAAGCCAAATAAATATCATTAGCCATAACTCCTTCTGGAGCGAATTTATCACCTAATAAAATATTGAAAATTTTAAAAGATTCTTCTGGCCAAGCCAATTGCATTCTAAAAAGCAATGACATTCCAACACCAATAATTCCCATAACAATACCTGTAATCAAGTACTGCTTTGCAATCATTTTATGGTCAATACTAAAAATGTATTTAGTAATGAATGTATCCTTATGGTGGTGTTCGTGTTCGTGATCGTGTCCGTGATCGTGACCTTCTGCTGACATATATATACTTTTAAATATTCTTAAATAATTATTTCATTTCTACTTTCATAGCAGCTGGCTCATTTGCAACTTTAGAACTATCACTAGGAGTAGCACCTTCTGCAGCTGGAGCTTCTTTAGAAGCTTTAAATTCTTTAGCTAAAGCTACTTTATCGCTTAACCATTTTTTATAATCTTCTGGAGAATCAACAATAACTTTCATTTGCATATTATAGTGAGACGCTCCACATATTTTATTACAAAGTAATAAGTAGTCAAATGTATAAGGATCAAGAGCTGTACCGCCTTTAGCAACTAATTCAGCACTCTTTTTTGCACGCAAATCATTAATTCTTGCAACTTTTTCTACCATAAATGGTAATTCTCTATATTCTGCTGTAGTGTAAATAGGAGTAAAAGCAAATTCTGTAACCATACCAGGAACACAATTCATTTGAGCTCTAAAATGAGGCATATAAGCTGAATGCAATACATCTTGTGAACGCATTTTAAAATGAACTTTTTTTCCTTTTGGAATATGTATTTCTGTAGCTAAGAAATCATCTTGTGCATTTTTGTCAGATAAATCAACACCAACTGAATTTACACCATCAATCAAACGAACGTTAGCTTTACCAAGTACTTGATCAGCTCCTGCATATCTAGCTGTCCATTTAAATTGCTGAGCATATAACTCAATAACTACAGTATCCTCTTCATCATCAATGAACATAATGTTAGTCCAAGCATACAAACCGTATAGAATCAAACCAGCCAAAACAACAGCAGGGATTACACTCCAAATAGCTTCTAATTTATTGTTATCAGCAAAATAAAGAGCTTTTTTATCTTTATTACCACGGTATTTGAATGCAAAATAGTGCAATAAAACTTGAGTAATTGCCTGAACAGTAAAGATTAAAACCCAAGTAATATTCATCAAACTATCTACTGTAGCTCCGTGCTCAGAAGCAGGAGTATGCAAAGGTAAATCACCCCATTTTAATAAACCAAATATTGTGAATACATAAATGAAAGCTAAAAAGCCAAACATTAAATATCCTTGAACATTGTTATCATTATCGGTTGCTATTTGAGAATCATCAGATTTTGAACCTACTTGCGTAAGATCAAATATCTTAGTCAATTGCCAAAGTGCAACAGCTAATAAAACTAAAACTATAATTACCAACAAACTTGTCATCTGTTTTTCTGTTTAAAATATTAATAATGGAAGTGCTTACTTTCCTCAATGAAAGGATTTCTTTTTGGCAATAAAGGTGCTTTTGTAAGTGCAGTAAATACAACATAAATAAACAACCCAAGGAAAAATAGAACTGATGCAATTTCAGGAATTCCAATGAACCATTGATCTCCTACAGTACCAGGCATAATCATATTGAAGAAATCAATATAGTGACCTAAAAGTATCACTGTACCAGCCATAACCAATACCCATGTAATTCGTTTAAAATCAGTATTAATTAAAATTAAAACTGGGAATAAGAAGTTCATAGCTACTGCACCAAAGAATGGTAAATTAAATTCTTGAATTCTAGTAACAAAATAGGTAACCTCTTCAGGAATATTAGCATACCAAATCAACATAAATTGAGAGAACCATAAGTAAGTCCAAAATACACTGATACCAAACATAAATTTAGCTAAATCATGAATATGACTAGTATTTACGTGCTCCAAGTAACCTTTAGATTTCAAATATAAAGTAACCATACAAATAGTAGTAATACCACTTACAAAGAAACTAGCAAAAACATACCATGCGAATAAAGTACTGAACCAGTGAGGATCAATAGACATAATCCAATCCCAAGACATAATAGACTCAGTAACAATAAAGAAAACTAAAAAGCCCGCTGACATTTTGAAATTCTTTTTGTAGAAAGAATTATCATCAGCCTCATCTTGTGCTAAACAGTTTTTTCTTGAAAAATATCTATAAGCATTCCATCCTAACAAGAAGATACCTGCTCTGATTATCCAGAATGGAAAATTCAAATAACCAGATTTAGTTTGTATCAACTTATCGTGAGCAACAACTTCAGGGTCTAACCAAATGAATAAATGATTAAAGTGAAGACCACACAAAACCAATATAATAAAGAAAATAACAGAACCAAATGGCAAATAAGCAGTTATTCCTTGCATTACTCTGAATAAAACAGGAGACCATCCTGCTTGTGCTACTTGTTGAATAGCATAAAAAGCAAGTGTTCCTAAAGATAAAAGCATGAAAAAGATACAAGCAACATACACTGCAGCCCATGGCTTATTGCTTAATTGATGTAAAACATGCTCTAAATGTTCTTTGTGTTCAGCGTCTTCCTTTACATTATGACCAGCTTTTTCAGCTTTTTCAGAATGAGAAGAAGCAGATGCATGTTCATTATGAGCTACAGCTGGAGCAGTATGAGAAGACTCTCCATGGCTTCCGTGTGAATCAGCAGCAAGAAGTGCTTCAACTTCTTGAATATCTTTTGGTGCACTATAAAAACCATAACCAATACCTAATAACCCTACCGCCATTAGAATAAGAGAAAAAGTTTTTAATCTACTTGAAAATGTATACATATCTATTACGATCAGTTTGTTCAACAATTATAATTCGCTTTTTAGTTTAAGAACATAGTCTACAACTAACCAACGCTCATGGGCACTCAATTGATTTGCGTGTGACCCCATAGAATTCAATCCATAAGTAATTACATGGAAAACACTTCCCTCAGTAATTGGACGGTCAGCATAACTAGGTACACCAAGAAACTTTTCTCTTTCAACTAATTTTCCTTTACCATTTCCAGTAGCTCCATGACAACTGATACAATAAATTTCAAAAAGCTCTTTTCCTTTTTCAGAATTTCTTTCTAATGAATCCAAAGGAGACTTCAAATTCGCCTTAGCTAATTCATAACCAGCAGTAGAATTCTCATATTCGTAAACATCAAATCCTCTTTTAATAGTTCCTTTAGCAGGCAATTGACCTTCCTTACCATCTTTAAAAGCATTTGATTCGGAGTAGGTTTCATAACCTACTGATTCATACATATTTGGAAAATATTGGTAATTAGGAGCCAATTTATCGTGACAAGATGAAACTAGCAGAGCAAAACCAGCCAAAAGTGTTATTTTATATATACTTTTCATAGCTAAAATTAATTCTTTTCTATTACATTTACTTCTACCGCACCTGTACTTTTGAAGAAAGAAACCAACTCTTCTTCATTGTTATTTACAGCAACTTCCATCAAAAAATGGTCATCAGTAGTTCTTACATCTGGATTTTCTGCTTCTTTAAAAGGCCATAATCTACTTCTCATATAGAAAGTAATAACCATTAAGTGAGCAGCAAAGAAAACAGTCTCTTCAAACATAATTGGAACAAATGAAGGCATATTTTCAATGTAACTAAAACTTGGCTTACCTCCAATATCTTGAGGCCAATCTTGGATCATAATATAATTCATCATCCAAGTTGCAAATGAAATACCACACAAACCATAGATAAAAGCACAAATAGCTAATCTAGTTGGTGCAAGTCCCATTGCTTTATCTAATCCGTGAACCGGAAAAGGGGTAAAAACATCTTCAATATGATAATGTGCTGCACGTGTTTTCTTAACAGCATCCATTAATACATCATCGTCGTTGTATATAGCGTATATTACTTTATTACTCATGGTGTACATCTTTATTTGCTTCTCTTTCTCTTTTGTAGTTATCTCCACTTCCTTTTAATATTGTTTTTACTTCAGCCTGAGCAATAACAGGGAAAGTTCTAGAATACAATAAAAACAATACAAAGAAGAATCCAATAGTTCCTATAAAAATACCAATATCAACAAAGGTTGGCGAAAACATCGTCCAAGAAGATGGTAAATAATCTCTGTGCAAAGAAGTCACAATGATCACAAAACGCTCAAACCACATTCCAATATTTACCACAATCGAAATGATAAATGAGAACATTATACTTGTGCGCAATTTTTTAAACCACATAAATTGAGGAGAAAATACGTTACATGTCATCATCGCCCAATATGCCCACCAGTAAGGACCAGTCGCTCTATTCAAGAAAGCGTATTGTTCATATTCTACTCCAGAGTACCAAGCTATAAATAACTCAGTTATGTAAGCAACACCAACTATAGAACCTGTAATCATAATTACGATATTCATAAGCTCGATATGCTGTATCGTGATGTAAGATTCTAAGTTAGAAACTTTTCTCATAATAATCAACAAAGTGTTAACCATTGCAAATCCAGAGAATACAGCACCAGCTACGAAATATGGAGGAAAAATAGTTGTATGCCAACCTGGAATAACAGAAGTAGCAAAGTCCATCGATACAATAGTATGCACAGAAAGTACAAGAGGAGTAGCCAAACCAGCTAAAACTAATGAAACTTCTTCAAAACGTTGCCAATCTTTTGCTCTACCGCTCCAACCGAAACTTAAAATAGAATATACTCTTTTATTAAATGGAGTAATTGCTCTATCACGTAACATAGCAAAATCTGGTAACAAACCTGTCCACCAAAAAACTAAGGAAACAGATAAATAAGTTGAAATTGCAAATACGTCCCATAATAATGGTGAGTTGAAGTTAACCCAAAGAGAACCAAATTGATTTGGAACTGGAAGTACCCAATAAGCTAACCATGGACGACCCATGTGGATAATTGGAAACAAACCTGCTTGAATAACAGAGAAAATGGTCATTGCTTCCGCTGAACGGTTAATAGCCATTCTCCATCTTTGACGGAAAAGTAAAAGTACCGCTGAGATTAGAGTACCAGCGTGACCGATACCTACCCACCAAACAAAGTTAGTGATATCCCAAGCCCAACCTACTGTTTTGTTTAATCCCCAAGTTCCGATACCGGTGGATACTGTGTAAATAATACAACCCAATCCCCAAAGGAAAGCGGTTAATGCGATTGTAAACACAATCCACCAATGCTTATTGGCTTTACCTTCAACAGGTGCAGCTACATCTACAGTTACATCGTGATAAGACTTATCACCTATAACTAAGGGTTTTCTAATGGTTGCTTCGTAATGAGACGACATAATCCTTTATATTGATTCTTAATTAATTTTTTTACTAGATATTTCTAACTTTAACTTGGTAAACCACATTTGGTTTTGTCCCAACATGCTCTAACAAATGGTATGATCTTTCGTCAGCAGCTAATTTAGTTACTGCAGCATTAGTATCATTAACATCTCCAAATATCATTGCTCCAGAAGAACAAGCATTTGAACAAGCAGTTTGGAATTCACCGTCTTTGATTTCTCTACCTTCTCTTTTCGCTTTAAGAATAGTTGCTTGTGTCATTTGAATACACATAGAACATTTCTCCATAACTCCACGAGAACGAACGTTAACATCTGGGTTCAATACCATTCTACCCAAATCATCATTCATATGGTAATCGAATTCACTGTTTTTGTTATACAAGAACCAGTTAAAACGACGCACTTTATAAGGACAGTTATTAGCACAGTAACGAGTTCCTACGCAACGGTTATATGCCATTTGATTTTGACCTTGACGTCCGTGAGAAGTCGCTGCTACAGGACAAACTGTTTCACATGGTGCGTGATTACAGTGCTGACACATAACAGGCTGGAAAGAAACTTGTGGATTATCCGCCGCTTTTTCCATTTGTCTAAATCCTCCTAAAGAACCTTTTGTTTCTTCATCACCAAGAACAAATCCTGTTAAATCTAAACCATCTAATTCTTCCTTTTTCTTGTTATCATCTTCAAAAGTACTTTCTGATGAATAATATCTATCAATACGCAACCAATGCATATCTCTACTTCTTCTTACTTCATCTTTACCAACAACTGGTACATTATTTTCAGCATGACAAGCAATTACACATGCCCCACAACCAGTACAAGCATTCAAATCAATTGAAAGGTTGAAATGATGACCAATCGAACGATCGAAAGAATCCCACAACCCAACAGAAGTAGCCTCTACTTCTTTATGATCTAAAGATACCATCGGTTTCTCGTTCCAAATTTCGGCATCTTTAGTATTGAAAATTTCTAAAGTTGTTTCTTTAATAATATCTCCACGACCCATTAATGTTTTTTGACCTTGTACACAAGCAAACTCATGTTCTCCAGAAGCCAATTCTAGGGTTACGTTTTGTAAATCATTAAAATCTTTATATAATGAGTAAGCATTAATACCTACTTGCATTTCTTCTTTAAGAGCAGCTTTACGACCATATCCTAAAGCCATACCTACAGTACCAACAGCTTGACCAGGTTGAACAATCACAGGAACATTTTCTAAAGTAACCCCATTAGAAGTTAATTTTACATATGAACCATTCAATCCACCATTAGCAACTATTTCATTAGTAAGTCCTAACTTTTTTGCATCTGCATTAGATACTGTAATGTAGTTATCCCAAGAAACTCTTGTTATTGGATCTGGAAACTCTTGTAACCAAGGATTGTTTGCTTGTTGACCATCACCCATTCCTGTTTTGGTATACAATACCAACTCAAGACCTTTTGAACTAGATGAACTAGCTAAGGCATTAGCTGCGCCAACATAATTTGCAGTACCAGCCGAAACAGTTGAAATAGCTCCTACATAAACACCATCATGTAATACTTTATTCCAAGAAGAACCAGCAATAATTCCTGATGATACTGATTTTAAATAATCATAATAAGTACCAGCAACACCATTTAAAGACAACAATACATCTTGAAATTGCTTAGTATTGAATAAAGGACGAATGGTTGGTTGAGTAATACTATAAGTACCTTCCGTTAATTCCAAATCACCCCAAGACTCTAAGTAATGAGGTACTGGAGCTGCAATAGTAGCTAATAAAGCGGTTTCATCCTCTTTTATTGTTAAAGCAACTGAAGTCGTTACTTTCTTTAAACCATTAGTAAATGATTTACTATCTGCTAGTGTATACACCGGATTAACTCCACTCATAATCAAAGTATGAACAGCACCAGCATTCATATCTTTTATTAACTGAGCAACAGCAGCGTTAGAACCTTTTCTAATTAAACGAGCACCAGAGGTAACAAACGCTTCACTAGACAAAGATTGATTGATAGCTAAAACTAACAATTGAGCATTAACATCCTGGATTCCTGACACTAAAACACCTTTAGATCCAGCAGATTTTAATTGCTGAGCTGCTTTTGTAACTTCAGCTTTGAATTTATCATCTAATTTTACTGAAACATTATTTCCAGTAACAACATTATATATATGAACTAAAGCTTGTTTTTGATTAGCTACAGACATTGGCACACGCTTATCAGCAGCAGCACCAGATAATGTCATATTCGCTTCAAATTGAAAATGACGAGACATTTTTCCTGCTTTAGGGATTCTTCCTTGTGCATAACCAGCATCAAATCCACCACCTTGCCAATCACCTAAGAAATCAGCTCCAACAGAAACAATCAAAGAAGCTTTTGAGAAATCATAGTCGACTAAAGCTCTTTTCCCATAAACAGTTTGAAATGCATCTAAAGCTTCAGAAGAAGATACAGCATCATAAACGACATGTTTAGCATTTGGATTTTTAGCAATAAATTCAGCAATTAATTTTTCAGTAGAAGGACTCGCCAAAGTATTTGTTAAAAACACAACTTGACCTGCTTTAGCTTTTGCTTCTGCAATACTTGATTTTAATTTTGAATCAACTGTTGACCAAGAAACAGCATTACCTGCAACTTTTGGTTCTTTTAAACGCATATTGTCATACAATGACAATATAGATGCGTGTATTCTAGCATTGGCAGAAAACTTAGCTCCCGCAATGGTATTATTATCAATTTTAATAGGTCGCCCTTCACGAGTTTTTACTAATAAATTAGCAAAATCAAAACCATCAAAAACAGTTGTAGCATAATAATCCGCTACACCAGGAATGATTTCCTCAGGTTGCAACACATAAGGTATTGATTTGTTAACTGGTCCTTCACAGGCTGCTAATGTGGCAGCTGCTGTACTAAAACCAACGTACTTTAAAAAATCACGACGTGAAGTAGAAGAAGATAATTTATCACTATTACCCAAAAATTCATCGGTAGGAATCTCTTCAACAAACTCGTTATTCTTAAGCGCCTCAACAATAGAACTATTTCCGTCTAGCTCTTCAACACTTTTCCAGTATTTTTTGTTTGATGACATATTATATATAAATATTAAATCTTAATAATTTCTTTTAATAGTGGCATTTACCACACTCTAAACCTCCCATTTGAGCAGCTGTCAATTTCTCAACACCGTACTTTTTAGAAAGTTGTTCGTGAATTTTGGTATAATATTCATTACCCTCTGTCTTAACATCAGTTTTTCTATGACAATCAATACACCATCCCATAGTCAAAGGAGCGAATTGCTTTTGAATTTCATACGTTTCAACAGGGCCGTGACAAGTTTGACATTCAATACCAGCAACAGTTACGTGTTGAGAGTGATTAAAGTACACAAAATCTGGCAAATTATGAATACGAACCCACTTAACTGGTTGCGTTTTACCAGTATATGATTGAGTTGTTTTATCCCAACCTACAGCGGCATATAATTTTTGAATTTGCTCATCATAGAAAGCTTTGCTGTATTCTGGTGTAGCAGTAGTTTCAGCCACTTCAGAAATGTTTTTATGACAGTTCATACAAACATTCAAAGATGGAATACCAGCATTTTTACTTACTCTTGCAGCAGAGTGACAGTACTTACAATTAATTTCATTATCACCAGCATGTATTTTGTGTGAGTAATGAATAGGCTGAATAGGAGCATAATCTTGATCAACTCCAACCTGCATTAAGTAACCATATACAAAATAAGCACTACTTAACAACAATAGTATTGCAGTAACTAAAACTAAAAATTGATTTTTTGCAAACGCTTTCCAAATTGGCAATGAAGGAGTTTTTGGTTCTACTTCAATACCATTCGCTTTTGCAACTTTCCTTAAAACGTTGTTTACCAAAAACAACAAAACAACCAACATTGCCATTACTAATGCCAAAGCACCAAGAATAACATTGTTACTTATTCCGCTATCACTAGCTTTAGCAGCATCTACAGCTGGAGCACCAGCAGCCGCAGCTGGAGCTTCTGCTTTAGGTTCAGATGTATAAGCTATAATATTATCAATATCTCCTTCTGACAATTGAGGAAATGCAGTCATTACCGCTTTATTATTTTCTTCAAATACTTTTACAGCAGCTGCATCACCAGATTTAATTAAATCAGAGCTATTCTTAACCCACTTGTAAATCCAAGCCATTTCATACTTAGAAGCAACACCTCTTAACGCCGGTCCTGTTGCTTTAGCATCTAATTTATGACAAGCAGCACAATTGGCATTAAAAAGCTCTTTCCCTTTAACAGCATCACCTCCAGAAGTTGCAGCAGGAGCAGCAGTAGCATCTGCAGGAGCAGGATCTTGTGCAAACAAACTCAAGGATACAGTCAGCATTAATGCTAAACTCAAACATAATTTCCTTGTAATCGAACTATGGTTACCCATCTTTTTCATATAGTTATAGTAATTATCTACAATATTGTCGTGAATTCATCAGAACTAAACCATGATAAAAATCACTTTTTTTAAAATATTCGACAAAAATACACTTTAAGAACTATTCACAAAACCTTAAAATAGTCTTAATTTCAATTTATATTGATTCTAAATAAATATTTTATTCTGAATATATTCATTAAGTAGTACTTTTGCGTAAAAACCAATTAGTTATGAAAAATACATCAATCAAGGCATCTATAATATTAACATTTTTAATTACTACATCGTTAGCGAAACTACAAGCTCAAAATAAAAATACTATAAGCAATCAAGATCCAAAAGTAGAGCAATTATTAAATGAGAAAAGAAAATCAAACACCTCGTTATCAATAAATAATAGGTATAAAATTCAGATTTTTAGTGGAACTAGCGAACTTGCAAAAAAATCGCTAAATGAATTCAAACTAGAAAACAAAAACACGGAAGCAACTATAATATTTCAAACTCCAAATTACAAGGTATGGGTTGGGAACTATAGAACCAGAATGGAAGCAGAAAGAAATCTAATGGAATTTCAAAAAAAATATAAAAACATATTATTGATTAAACCTTCAAAATAACAAATAAGAAAAATACAACTATTGAAAACAAAAAACGCCTCAAATAATTGAGGCGTTTTTGTTTGTATAACGTAATACTATTTAAGCTTCTTTTTAATCGCAACTTCATGATAAGCTTCAATAATATCTCTTTCTTCAATATCATTAAATCCTTTTACCTGAATACCACAATCATATCCTTTAGCCACTTCTTTTACGTCATCTTTAAAGCGTTTTAATGCCAAAAGCTCTCCTTCAAAGATAACTACACCCTCTCTAACAATTCTAATCTTAGCATTCTTGGTAATTTTACCATCCATCACCATACTACCAGCGATAGAACCTACTTTAGATATTTTGAAAATTTCTCTAATTTCTGCTGTACCTAGAACTTCTTCTTTCATCTCAGGAGCCAACATACCTTCCATCGCATCTTTTAAGTCGTCAATTGCGGCATAAATGATAGAGTAGTAACGAATGTCAATTTCTTCCTTATCAGCAAGCTGTCTTGCATTTCCAGCAGGACGAACGTTAAATCCAATAATAATTGCATCGGATGCAGAAGCCAACATTACATCTGTTTCAGTAATAGCTCCAACCCCTTTATGTATAATATTAATTTGAATTTCATCTGTAGACAATTTAGAGAACGAATCTGATAATGCTTCAACTGAACCATCCACATCTCCTTTAAGAATAATATTAAGCTCTTTAAATTGACCCAAAGCAATTCTTCGTCCAATCTCATCAAGAGTAATATGACGTTGTGTTCTTACCGATTGTTCACGCATTAATTGAGAACGTTTAGCAGCAATTTGTTTTGCCTCTTTTTCGTCTTCAAAAACATTAAACTTATCACCTGCTGTTGCAGCACCATCTAATCCTAAAACAGAAACCGGTGTAGAAGGACCTGCTTCTTTAACTACATGTCCACGTTCATCGTGCATCGCTTTAATTTTACCGTGATGCTTACCTGCCAACATATAATCTCCTACTCTTAACGTACCGTGTTGTACCAGGATAGTTGAAACATACCCCTTTCCTTTATCCAAAAAGGCTTCAACAACCGTTCCTTGAGCAGATTTATTTGGATTAGATTTTAAATCTAAAATTTCAGCTTCCAATAATACTTTCTCCAGTAATTCTTTCACACCAGTACCTACTTTAGCAGAAATGTCATGAGATTGAATTTTCCCCCCCCAGTCTTCCACCAAAAGGTTCATACCAGCCAATCTTTCTTTTACTTTATCTGGATTAGCATTTGGTTTATCAATTTTATTGATAGCAAATATAATTGGAACACCTGCAGCTTGAGCGTGAGAAATTGCCTCTTTCGTTTGTGGCATGATATCATCATCTGCTGCAATAACAATAATTGCGATATCCGTAACTTGAGCTCCACGTGCACGCATCGCGGTAAAAGCTTCGTGACCTGGTGTATCTAAGAAAGCAATTTTTTGTCCGTTATCTAAAGTCACCCCATAAGCTCCAATGTGCTGTGTGATACCTCCAGATTCTCCTGCAATTACATTTTCTTTACGAATATAATCCAGTAAAGATGTTTTTCCGTGATCGACGTGACCCATTACGGTAACAATAGGAGCACGTGTTACTAAATCTTCTTCTTTATCTTCAACTACTTGAATCGCTTCTTCAATATCAACAGTGATAAATTCTACTTCATATCCAAATTCATCACAAACAATAGTCAAAGTCTCAGCATCCAAACGTTGATTCATGGTTACCATGATTCCAAGAGACATACAAGTACCAATTACTTTAGTAATTGGCACATCCATCATGATAGCAATTTCACCAACAGTAACAAACTCAGTTACCTTGATTGTTTTGCTTCCTTCATCTAATGCTCTTTGTTCATCATCTGTTTTCTGACGATGCGTCTCTCTTTTCTCTCTTCTATATTTTGCCGCTTTGGATTTCCCTCCTTTACCTTGAAGTTTTTCAAGAGTTTCACGAATTTGATTTTTAACTTCTTCCTCTGTAGGCTCAACTTTGGCCACAATTGCGGGACGATTTCCTTTAACAAATCCAGGCCTTGCACTTCTATTCGCATTGAATCCACCACCTGTATTAGGAGTGATTTTATTTGGATTTGGAGTTCCCGGTGCTGTAGGAGGTTTTGGCGCACCAGGTTTTGGCGCTATCCTCTTACGTTTATTCTTATTAGCATTATTAGCTCCTGCCGCTCCTGGAGCACCAGGTTTGTTTGGAGTAATTTTTGGATCTTCTTTTTTCTTTTTAGGCTTATTAAATTGAGATAAATCAATAATTTGACCTGTAAGTGTAGTTCCTGACAACTTTTGGTATTGAGTTGTAATAGTTTCCTCAACTGGTTCGTCTGAAACAGGAGTAACAGGCGTTGAAGCAGTTTTCTCTACAACCGGAGCTACTTCTTTAACAACTTCTTTTTCTTTAATACCAGCAATTGGCTTCGCAACTGGCTGGTCTGTTGAAGGTTTTTCTGGAGAAATAGGTTTAGTTTCAACTACAGGTTCAGTTGCTTTTACAGCTGGAACTTCTGGCTTTTCGATAGCTACAGTTGGATTAGAAACAGGAGCAACTTTTTTCGGATTAAGATCAATTTTACCAACTTGAACAGGACCTGTAACTACAGCTCTAGCTTTGATAATTTCTTGTTGTCTTAAACGTTCTTCGTCTGCTTTGCGTTTGTTTTCGATTTCCTTTTCACGCTCAATGCGCAACGCTTCTTTTTCCTTTCTTTTTTCCTCACCTACTTCTTTCGACGCCTCTTTATTCCCTTTGTCACCAGCAAACTGACCGCACAAGACATTGTATACATCTTCAGAAATCTTTGTGTTTGGATTTGACTCAATAGCAATCCCTTTATCCTTAAGATAATCCACAGCTCTTTCTAAAGAAATATTCAATTCCCTTAAAACTTTGTTTATTCTTATTATTCTCTCTTCAGACATAAAACCTTTTTATTATTATCTTTTTTTGTTGTGTTGTTAGAAGAATATAGATTTAACTATCGAATTCTTCTTTCAAAATTCTCATTACATCTAAAATTGTTTCTTCTTCTAGATCTGTTCTTCTAACTAAATCTTCTACTTCTTGTTTCAAAATACTTTTTGCAGTATCTAAACCAATTTTCGCAAATTCTTCTATTACCCAGTCTTCTATTTCATCTGAAAACTCAGTCAATTCAACATCGTCCTCATCAGCTGTAGCACCAGCAATATCACCTTCACGAATTACATCTAATTCATAACCCGTAAGCATTCCTGCCAATTTAATATTGTGTCCACCACGTCCGATAGCTTTAGAAACTTCTTCTAATTTCAAAAACACTTCAGCGCGTTTGGTCTCTTCGTTAATTTTAATCGAAGATACTTTAGCAGGACTTAATGCTCTTGTAATATACAATTGAATATTATTTGTATAATTGATTACATCAATATTCTCATTACCTAACTCTCTTACAATTCCATGGATACGAGATCCTTTCATTCCCACACAAGCACCTACTGGATCAATTCTATCATCATAAGAATCAACCGCTACTTTTGCTTTCTCACCTGGAATTCTCACCACATTCTTAACCATAATCAAACCATCAAAAACCTCTGGAATTTCTTGCTCAAACAATTTTTCCAAAAACTTCTCAGAAGTCCTAGACATAATAATTTGTGGCTTATTACCTTTTAGCTCTACGCTTTCAATAATCCCGCGTACGTTATCTCCTTTTCTGAAGAAATCTGAAGGAATTTGTTTCTCTTTTGGCAAAACAATTTCATTCCCTTCATCATCAACCAAAATTACAACTCTTGGACGCACATGGTGTACTTCGGCAGTGTAAATATCACCAATAATGTCTTTAAATTGTTTATAAAGATTGGTATTATCGTGTTCGTGTATCTTTGAAATCAAATTTTGACGCAAAGCAAGAATTGCTCTCCTTCCTAAATCAATCAATTTAACCTCTTCAGATACTTCTTCACCAATTTCAAAGTCGGCTTCAATCTTACGAGCTTCTGTTAAAGTAATTTCTTCATTTTCGAAATCCAAATCCTCATCAGCAACAATAACTCTCCTTCTCCAAATCTCCATATCTCCTTTATCAGGATTTATAATTATATCGAAGTTATCATCTGAACCATATTTCTTTTTCAATGCATTTCTAAATACATCTTCTAAAATTGCCATAAGCGTTACACGATCAATAAGTTTATCATCTTTAAACTCTGAAAATGAATCGATTAATGCTAAATTTTCCATGCGAATTCTTTAATTAAAATGTTACTGTAACAATTGCTTCTTTAATATCTGCGTAAGGCAACTGAAGTTCTTTCTGAACGGTTTCCTTTCCTTTTCCCACTTTTTTAGGCTCTCTTGCTTTCCATGACAAAATTATAAAAACATCGTTAGCTTCAACTAATTCTGCCTCAATAATTTCTGTTCCTGTTTTAACAATTAATGTTCTCCCAACATTTTTTTTATACTGACGAATCAATTTTAATGGAGAACCAACTCCAACCGAGGCAACTTCTAAAGAAAAATCTTGCTCTTCACGATCTAAGTTACTCTCAATAGCTCGGCTAATGTCAATACAATCTTGCAATGCCACACCATTATCACCATCTAGCGAAACGATTATTTTAAATGCATCAGTTATAGTCAAATCAATCAAAAAAACAGATGGCCTTTCTGACAAAGCTTCTTCAACTAGCGCATTTACTTTTTCTTTAAATGTCATATTTTTATAACTATTTTATAAAAAGAGGGGACATTAGTCCCCTCATTACTTAACTTTTAATAAATAACGGTGCAAATATAGTGTTTTTTTACAAATCATTTTATTTGATTGCAGTAAAAAAAAATCTTATCTTTACTATAACCTTTTAAATAAAGGAATTTCTCACATTTAAAACCCCAAACCAATCATGAAACGGATTTTAGTCCCAACCGATTTTTCAATTTATGCCGAAAACGCATTAAAAGCCGCCGCTCAATTAGCCAAAAAACACAAAGCAGAAATTCTATTACTTCACATGTTAGAACTCCCTAACCAAATGAGTGATGCTATTTCTACCGGAAAAAGTATTCCAGAAGTAATGTTTTTCATTCAAAAAGCAAAAGAAACATTTACAGAAATTTTTGACCGCCCTTATCTTGATGGGATTGAGGTAACCGAGTTTATTCAATTTGAAAAAGCATTTGATGGTGTTCTTAAATTTACTCAAAAAAACAATGTCGACCTTATTGTAATGGGTTCACATGGAGCTTCAGGTGTGGAAGAAATTTTTATTGGCTCCAATACAGAAAAGGTAGTTCGCTTATCTGAAATTCCTGTTTTAGTAATCAAAAAAGACGAGGGTGAATTTGACCCGAAAGAAATAGTTTTCGCATCGGATTTCTCTAACGAGAGTAAAAAATCATTTGAAAAAATGAAAGATTTCGCGAGCAAATTGAACGCAAAAATCAACCTTGTAACCATTTGTACTCCGAACAGTTTCAAGACTACACTTGAATCAACAGCAATTATGGATGCCTATGCAAAAGAATTTCAGTTAAACAACTTTTCTATCAATATACACAATGATACTAATGTAGAAAAAGGTGTTTTAAATTTTGCTAATTCAAAAGGAGCGGATTTAATTGGATTCAGCACTCATGGTCGTACTGGCTTATCCCATTTCTTTAACGGAAGCATTACAGAAGACCTTGTTAATCATTCTGAAAAACCCGTGATTACTTTTAAACTTTAAAATAGCTCAAAAAAAAAGCCTCTCAATTGAGAGGCTTTTTTTGTTGGTCTACTAGGACTCGAACCTAGAAAGACTGCACCAAAAACAGTTGTGTTACCATTACACCATAGACCAGCAGTGCGTTTTAGCGAGTGCAAATTTAGTACAAATTTTAAGTTGTACAAATTTTTAAAGCAATTTTCTTCAAAAAAAATGAAAATAATTTTCAAAAAAGAAACCAAACAAAACGAACAACCTAATTATCAGAAACTTGTAATCACGAATTACTTTTGCAGAAAATAATGTTAATGCTTGTTACGTTAAATAAAAAAACATTTTCTTTGTAATTGAAATCAAAACCTCAAAATATTCATGAATAACACCTCATTTAATTTCAATAAATGGAATACAATCTTAGGCTGGATTGCATTTGGAATTGCTTTAATTACCTACTCTCTTACTGTTGAACCTACCATGAGTTTTTGGGATTGTGGTGAGTATATAGCAACTGCCGCAAAACTAGAAGTTGGCCATCCTCCAGGAGCTCCATTATTCCAGATGATGGGTGCCTTTTTTGCAATGTTTGCAACAGACAACCAACACATTGCCCTAATGGTAAATATGTTATCTGTATTTTCAAGTGCTTTTACAATACTTTTTATGTTTTGGTCTAGCTCAATGATTTTGAAAAAGATTATCGAACGTGTATCTGAAATTAATCGTAACAATACTATAGTGATTTTAGGTAGCTCATTTGTTGGAGCACTTGCCTACACCTTTTCTGATAGCTTTTGGTACAATGCAGTAGAAGCAGAAGTTTATGCAATGGCATCTTTACTAATTGCCCTATTGTTTTGGCTAGGTTTACGTTGGGAACAAGATATGGATAAACCAAAAGGAAATAAATGGCTACTTATAATATCACTTGTTATTGGATTGTCGTTTGGAGTTCACTTTATGGCATTACTTACAATTCCAGCAATAGGTTTTTTATACTATTTTAAGCATTACGAAAAAGTAACAATCAAAAATTTCATAATAGCCAATGTGATTGTAGTGTCCATATTACTGTTCATTTTCAAATTACTACTACCACTAACAATGGCTTTCTTTGGAAAAACAGAGGTGTTTATGGTTAATTCTCTTGGACTACCGTTTGATTCAGGAACTTTGTTTGTCGCTCTCTTATTTGTTTTATTCTTTTATTTTGGATTAAAATATACGCGCCAAAAAGGACTTGTTTTCTACAATACCATAATCCTTTGCATTTTATTTATTTTAATAGGCTTTTCTACTTGGATGATGTTGCCAATTAGAGCTAATGCAAATGTTGTAATTAACGAAAACAAACCTTCGGATGCAAGAGAGGTATTAGCATATTACAATAGAGAACAATATGGCGCAAGCCCTTTATTTTATGGCTCACAGTACACCGAAGCTTTTGCAGGACTTGACCCAAATAACCCTTATTTAGACAAAGCACCAAACTACGAAAGAGATTATAAAAGCGGAAAATATGTTATTGTAAACAACTTCAAGAATGCCGAACAAAATAGTGATGATAATCACAAAACTATTTTGCCTCGTATGAGAAGTACAGACCATATAGAAAACTATATCAACTTCACCAATCCGCCAGCTTTTAAACTCAATCCCAACTATCCTTACGAAGAGGATTTATTAAAATATGGAATTGACCCAAGTCAGCTAAGCGAAGAAGATTTAAATAAAGCTACCGCTCAAGTTCGTAATGAAATCGAAAAAATTGTAACTGAATTTAGAACCGCATACGCTCAAAAACAAATTGACAATAGTGGATACATCAAATTTTTAAAAAGCTATGGCGATTATCTAATCGTAGAAAAACCAACAACGGTAGACAACTTTAGCTTTATGTTCGAATACCAATTTGGCTATATGTATTGGAGGTATTTAATGTGGAATTTTGTTGGAAGACAAAACGATGTGCAAGGAAAATATGATAATGTAGATGGAAATTGGATCAGTGGAATAAAATTTATGGATGCAATACATCTAGGGTCTCAAGACGACTTACCTTCTGACGTTTTGAACAACAAAGGCCGCAATACCTATTACTTTATACCATTTATATTAGGTTTAATTGGATTGATGTATCACGCCAACAAAGACCTGAAAAGCTTTTATGTCCTTTTAGTTCTTTTCCTATTTACAGGTTTTGCACTTAAAATATATTTAAATGAGCGCCCGTTTGAACCAAGAGAAAGGGATTATGCTTTAGTAGGCTCATTTTATGTTTTTGCCATCTGGATTGGATTTGGAGTATATGCACTTTATGAAAGTTTACAAAAATATCTAGCTCCAAAAATAGCCGGACCAATACTTATTGCAGGTAGCTTACTTGCTGCACCTGTTTTAATGGCGTCTCAAAACTGGGACGACCATGATCGCTCAAATAAATATACCGCGGTTGCAATGGCAAAAGCTTACTTAAATTCATGTGATAAAAATGCCATTTTATTTACCATAGGAGATAATGACACTTTCCCTTTGTGGTATGCACAGGAAATTGAAAAAGTTAGAACTGATATCAGAATTGTAAATACTAGTCTCTTTATGACCGATTGGTATATAGATCAAATGAAGAGAAAAGCTTACGAATCAGAACCAATACCCGTTTCATTTAACCATGAAGACTATGTTGGTGATAAATTAGACTATGTAGCACACATCCCAAAAATCGAAACCAGATGGGATATCAAAGACCTAATTACTTTTATCAAAAATCCAAAATCGATTGTAGAAATGGAAAATGGTCAATCTATTCATTTTTACCCTACAAACAAAATCAGACTAAGCATTGATAAAGAAACAATAATTAAGAACAAAGTAGTCTCTCCAAAACAATACGACTCTATTGTTCCTTATATTGATATAGACATAAAAGGTCGTGCATTATACAAAAACCGATTAATGATGCTAGACTTAATCGCTAACAACAACTGGAAAAGACCAATTTATTTTAGCGGTGGCGCATATGACGATGAAGACTTTTTGTGGATGAAAAACTATCTGCAATTAGACGGAATGACTTACAAACTAGTTCCTATCAAAACTGAAATACCAAAAGACGCAAGTCCTCTTGAAATGGGCGGAATTGATACTGACAAAATGTATGCTAATGTTATGAAATGGGATTGGGGCAATAGTGAGAGTTTATCTATTTATCACGACCCAGAAACCAGAAAAAACAGCATAACCTATCGTTCTTATTTGTCAAGATTAATGAATCAGTTGATTTTGGAAGGCAAAAAAGAAAAAGCTAAGAACATCATAACATTAGCTATGAACAAGATGCCATTAGAGCAATTTGGATATTACTCACTTCTTGAACCTTTTGCTAAAGGATATTATGATTTAGGTGAAAATGCTAAAGCTCAAGACTTACTTTCAAAATTAATCTTGAAGTACAAAGAAAACCTGAAATACTATAGCTCTTTAACACCATCAGACCAAACAAGTCTAGCTATTGATATTATTACAGATATCGAACGATACAGAAGCTTGCTATTAGTAATGAAAGAAAGTGGTGATGTAGCGTTTTATAACAAAAACAAAGCTCAATTCAACACCTATGTAAGTATCTTCGAAAGATTCGGAAGAGAAAAAGAATAATACAAAAAACACTTTTTAATAAATGTAGCATAACTAGTTTATGCTACATTTTTTTTATCTTTAAAGTAGAAAAAACAAGAGTATGTCATTTTATTGGATTAAAACAAATGCAATTATCAAAAGGTATTTCTCTAATTATATATGGGACATTCCTAATAAAGAAAATCGTATTTATTTGACCTTTGATGATGGTCCAACCCCCGGAGTAACTGAATGGGTTCTTGAATTATTAAAGAAAGAGAACATCAAAGCAACTTTTTTTTGTATTGGAAAAAACATTGAAGCACAACCCAATATATTTAATTCCTTAGTTAAGGAGGGTCATATTATTGGTAATCACACAATGAATCATTTAAATGGTTGGAAAAACCTAGATGAAAATTATTTAGAGAACACCAAGCAATGCGAAACTATAATTAAAAAGCACCAAGACAAAAAACCGTGTCTTTTTCGACCACCTTATGGCCGTATTAAAAGAAAACAAGCAATACAACTCAAAAAGCTAGGGTATAAAATAATTATGTGGGACGTACTTAGTGCAGATTTTGATACACAAATTACTCCTGAAAAATGCTTGAAAAATGTAATTTCCTCGGTAAAATCAGGAAGTATCATTGTCTTTCATGATAGTTTAAAAGCATCAAAAAATCTAAAATATACACTCCCAAAAGCAATACAACACTTAAAACAAAATGGATTTATATTTGAAACCATATCCTAATCGTTTCAAATATAAATCCATTAATCTATTCGTTAAGAAAACAAAGAACTTTTAGAGCAAAAACTATATCTGTTCTTGAACCAAACCAATGATTGTATTTGCATCTAGTTCACCAGACTGCCTCCACATCATCACGCCTTCTTTATAAATCATTAGAGTTGGTAATCCTTTGATTCGCAAAACTTCGGCTAATTCTTGATTTTTATCAACATCAATTCGAATTACCTTGGCCTTATCACCAAGTGCTGCAGCCACATCTTTAATAACTGGATGCATCGAAACTGAAGATTCGTTCCAATCTGTGTAAAAATCTATTAACACAGGAACTTGAGCGTTTATAAGTTCTCCAAATTTTGACATAAAACCAAAATATTTAATTTATAATACTTTTTAATGAGATATTACGATACAAATATAGCATTTTTAACTAATTATGCTCTATTATCTCCTTTTTTTAGTTGAATAACAGTTATTTCCGGCATAATACCAACTCTCCCAGGATACGCATGAAATCCAAAACCACGGTTAACATAAACGTATCTACCTAAATTTTCGTATAGTCCAGCCCATTGTTTATAAACATATTGTGCTAAACTCCATTTAAAATAACCTGGAATTTCTATACCAAACTGCATGCCATGTGTATGCCCTGATAATGTTAGATGATAATGATTTGGATTGTTTTTTACAACATGTTCCCAGTGGCTAGGATCATGACTCATAAGAATTTTAAAATCATTCTTTGTCAATCCCGCTCCAGCTTTATCCAAATCACCCGCTTGCTTGAAATTATGTCCCCAATTTTCGACACCAACTAAAGCAATCTTTTGTCCCTCTTTTTCAATGAAGGTATGCTCATTGAGCAACAAATTAAATCCTATTTGACCATAAAGTTCTTTGATTGCTTCAAAATTCTTAGCTTTCTCTTCTTTGGTTTTCCAAGTAACATACTCACCATAATCATGATTTCCTAGTACAGCATATTTCCCAAAAGGATGGTTTTCGATTTTGTTAAAAGTAGTAATCCAAGGATGCATCTCTTTTGCATGTGTATTAACAATATCACCCGTAAACAATATCAAATCCGTTTTTTGTTGATTGATCAAATCGATTGCGTAATCAATTTTATCTGGATTATCAAAACTCCCACTGTGCACATCCGATATTTGAGTAATAGTAAATCCGTCGAAAGCATCTGGTAAATCAGGAAAAAAAATTGCTTGCTTGATTACTTTAAAATTGTATTTACCTTCAAAAATCCCATAAATCAATGATAAAAATGGAATTGCCGCCAAACCTAGACCAACTTGACTCACAAATTTTCTTCGAGAAGGCAAAAAAGTTGCTTCGTTATTATAATCTACAAAATGATTAACAACACCAATTAAAATTCTAAAAACATCTTCACCTAACAAAATAAGAGTAATCAAAATTTTTGGAACATAAACCAACAACATTAACCCCATTGTTCTTAAAGACGACGGTGTTTGTCCAACTGAACGATCAAATTGAGTAAATCCGTAAACAATATATAGGAGCAAAACAATGCTAAGTACTGCATATGCCCATAAAAAAGTCTTGTTCTTTAGTATTGTTTTGAATGCCTGAAAAGCATAGGTTTCTATTATAGCAAAAACCAGTAAAAAAACGAGTAAACGAAAAATCATGTGTTTTTTAATTTAGCACAAATTAACAAAGAAAGTAATCGCAATGACTTGTCTGAGTCAATTTTTAACTTATGTTTTAGAAAAAAATAAGCAACGCTAGCTCATATTTTACTTTCGAAACCCTTGAAGTAATTATTTTGAACAAAAGCAAGAGTTTGAAGATATGCAATGAACAAAATCAAATTGCTTTGTTTATTTTTACCCTTTCAAATTTTAGATTCAAAATACATGTCAACTCAAAAACGACTTTTCCTTTTAGATGCCTACGCCTTAATTTTTCGTGGCTACTATGCTTTTATCAAAAATCCTAGAATCAACTCAAAGGGAATGGATACCTCGGCGATTATGGGATTTATGAACTCCTTGATGGACGTTATCCGAAGAGAAAAACCCGATCACTTGGCAGTAGCATTCGACAAAGGTGGTAGTGATTATCGCTATGAAATGTATCAAGAATATAAAGCCCATCGTGACGAAACTCCTGAAGCGATAAAAATTGCAGTTCCCTACATTCAGGAATTGTTAAAGGCAATGCATATTCCAATTATTGAAAAAGCAGGTTTTGAGGCCGATGACCTTATTGGCACCTTAGCCAAACAAGCCGAAAAAGAAGGCTACCAAGTATTTATGGTTACACCTGATAAAGATTTTGCACAATTGGTCTCAGAAAATATTTTCATGTACAAACCCGCTCGAATGGGGAATGACATTGAAATATGGGGAATTCCAGAGGTTTTGGCTAAATTTGAAATTGAACGACCAGAACAAGTAATAGACTTTTTGGGAATGATGGGAGATTCTGCGGATAATATTCCAGGACTACCTGGAGTTGGGGAAAAAACCGCAAAGAAATTTTTAGCCGAATATGGAACCTTAGAAAACTTGTTGGCCAATACGCATCAACTTAAAGGGGCGATGAAAGAAAAGATTGAAGCCAATAAAGAATTAGGAATTTTATCGAAAAAACTAGCCACTATCCTACTCGATTGTCCTGTTACTTTTGATGCACAAGATTATGAATTATCTAAACCAGATGTAGAAAAAACGGATGCTTTGTTTCAAGAATTGGAATTCCGTCAAATGAAAACACAATTCGACAAACTCTTTGGCACAGGAAAAGAATATGACGAAATAGATGGAAATGGGGATGGAAACGAAACGAATCCAGTCACTTCAAAAAAAACAGCATCAAAAAAGACCGCTGAAAACCAAATGGATTTGTTTGGATTCTCTGATGATGAGAATAGCAATGAAAATGGTTTAAATAAGTTTTACCAAACACTCGAAGACACTCCTCATTTCTACCAAATCATTCAAGGAGATTTTCCAGTAAAATTATTACTTCAAAATTTATTACAACAAACTTCAGTATGTTTTGACACTGAAACGACAGGAATCGATGCTTTGAATGCCGAGCTTGTTGGTTTGTCTTTTTCATGGGAGAAAGGCAAAGGATTTTACGTTCCTTTTCCCGAAAATCAAGAAGAAGCTCAAGAATTAATTGAAAAATTTAGTCCTTTTTTCGAAAATGAAACCATCGAAAAAATTGGTCAAAATATGAAATATGATTTAAAAATTCTATCCAATTACAACATTCAAGTCAAAGGAAAACTGTTTGATACCATGATTGCGCATTATTTGATTAATCCAGATATGCGACACAACATGGATATTTTATCTGAAACCTATCTAAAATACAGTCCAAAATCTATCGAAACTTTAATTGGCAAAAAAGGAAAGAACCAATTATCGATGCGTCAAGTAGAATTGGAGGCAATTAAAGAATATGCCACCGAAGATGCTGACATCACTTTTCAATTAAAAGAGCATTTCCAACCAATTTTAGAAAAGGTTGGTACCAAAAAATTATTTGATGAAATTGAAATTCCTTTGGTACAAGTATTGGCTGATATGGAAAAAGAAGGCATCAATTTAGATGTTGATTTCCTAAAAAACATGTCGATTGATATGCAAAAAGAGATTGATGCTTTCGAACAACAAATTTATGAAACGGCGGGTGAGAAATTTAATTTGGCATCCCCAAAACAGCTAGGCGATATTTTATTCGATAAGCTAAAAATTGGAGGAACGAAACAAAAGAAAACCAAAACAGGACAATATGCTACTGGTGAAGAAGTTTTATCTTACTTAGCCAATGAACACCAAATTGTTCGCGATATACTTGAATGGCGCCAAATGGTAAAACTGCAAAGTACGTACATAGATGCCCTACCCAACCAAGTAGATAAAAAAACAGGACGAGTGCATACCGATTATATGCAAACTGTGGCAGCAACTGGTCGTTTGAGTTCTAATAATCCTAATCTACAAAACATTCCTATTCGTACTGAAAGAGGACGACAAATAAGAAAAGCATTTATCGCACGTGATGAAAATTACACGCTACTTTCTGCCGATTATTCTCAGATTGAATTACGCATTATCGCCGCTTTGTGTGGGGAAGAAAATATGATTAAAGCCTTTCAAAACAAAGAAGACATCCATAAAAGTACGGCCGCCAAAGTATTCAATGTTCCTTTAGAAGAAGTAACCAAAGAACAACGTAGTCATGCTAAAACGGTCAACTTCGGAATTATCTATGGTGTATCGGCTTTTGGATTAAGCAATCAAACCAATTTATCTAGAAAAGAAAGTGCCGATTTGATTGAAGCCTATTACAAAACCTATCCAAGATTAAAATCATTCATACAAGAACAGGTTGATTTTGCCAGAGAAAACGGCTATGTAGAAACCATTTCAGGCAGAAGACGTTATTTGAAAGATATCAATTCAGCGAATGCCATTGTTCGTGGAGGAGCAGAACGAAACGCTGTCAATGCACCTATACAAGGTTCCGCAGCCGATATCATCAAAATTGCTATGATTAATATTCATAAAAAACTCACTGATGAAAATTGGCAGTCCAAAATGTTATTACAAGTTCATGACGAATTGGTTTTTGATGTTCACCATTCTGAACTCGAAAAAATACAACCCATGATCAAACACGAAATGGAGAATGCCTTCAAAATGGCAGTTCCATTGGATGTTGAAGTTGGATTGGGAAAAAATTGGCTGGAAGCGCATTAGAATAAAAAAAGGCTCGCAACTACTTTGTTACGAGCCTTTTTTCTATGATTTTAAGAGATTAGTTTAATCGAGTAGATTCTCTTTCTTTCAACTTAGTTTTAATTACTTTGGTTTGATATGGCAAATGCTCTTCTTTAGATTCTAGACGATCAATTAATAATTGAGCGGCTACTTCACCAATTTCAACACCATGCTGACTTACTGTGGTCAAACTTGGAGATAAACGTCTTGAAGCTAGAATTCCATCAGCAAAACCAATAATCGACAACTCCTCAGGAATTCGTAATCCTTTCTTCAAACCAAACTTCAAAGCAGCAACGGATTCATCTTCAGCTAAAGCAAAAACACCATCAATAGTATTATTGGCATAAATCGCTTCTACTTTTTCATTAAGTCCTTCACTAGAATCGGTTCTCAAAATGATATTCTCATTGACAGGTAAATTATTGTTTTTCAAAGCTTGCAAATAGCCCTCTAAACGCAATTTACCAATACTCAAATTGTCAATAGTAGAAATAAGAGCAATATTTTTACACCCTGAATCAATTAAATATTGGGTAGAATCTAAAGCAGAATCAAAGTCATCAACAATCACTTTATCACAATCCAACTCGTCTGTGGTTCTATCAAACAGAACTATTGGAGTTCCTTCACTTATAATTTCTTTAAAGTGATTGTATTCGTGTTGCTTTTGTGCTTCTTCAGAAATGGATAAAACAAACCCATCAATTGTACCATTACTTAACATTTCTAAAGTATGGGCTTCTTTTTCTAACGATTCATTAGAAATACACATAATTACATTGTATCCATTTTCGTCAGCAACTTTCTCAATACCACTAAACACTTTAGCAAAAAAGGAATTTAGAATATTAGGGATAATAACACCGATTGTTTTTGTTTTACGGTTTTTTAAATTCAAACCAATAACATTAGGCTTGTAATTTTTAAGCTTTGCGTACTCTTTAATTTTAATTTTAGTTTGTTCGCTTATCTCTGGGCTATCATTTAATGCTTTGGACACTGTAGAAACCGAAACATTGAGTTCTTTGGCAATTTGTTTAAGGGTTGCTTTTGCTTTCATATGATAGAAATGTAGTTCGAAATTTGAATGAAGTTAAAAATAATGAATAATTTTAAATTATATGCATTAAACAAGCGAAGATAGTGATTATATTTATTTTATATATACTAAAACCACCTGATTTTTCGCAAAAAAAAGAAATTCAAGGTTTTATATTTTTACCGGTAGGTTACACAAAATCAATAAGTGAGAAATCAACCAAAAGAATATACAATTGATTATCAACATAGAAAGCAACAAAAAATAATCATTTGAGGTATTTGTATTTAAAATAATTAATTGTACTTTTGCAACCCCTTTATTGGGGATGGAATGTTTAATTAAAATATATTATTGTGAACGCATTAAGCTACAAGACAATCTCAACAACAAAAGCCAATTCTACTAAAGAATGGATCGTTGTAGATGCAGACGGTCATAACTTAGGACGTCTTGCTTCAAAAGTCGCTATGATTTTGAGAGGTAAGTACAAGCCAAGTTATACACCACACGTGGACTGTGGAGATAACGTAATTGTTATCAACGCAGAGAAAATTAACCTTACAGGAAACAAAATGGATGACAAAATTTACATGCGTCATACAGGTTACCCAGGAGGACAAAGAACTTTAACTGCTAAAGTTTTGCAATCTAAAAACCCAGCGTTATTAGTTGAAAAAGCAGTAAAAGGGATGTTACCTAAAAACAAATTAGGAGCAGAACTTTTTAGAAATTTAAATGTTGTTGTAGGAGCTGAGCACAAACAAGGAGCTCAAAAACCTAGAACTGTTAACCTAAACGATCTTAAGTAATGGGAGTTATTCACAAAATCGGTAGAAGAAAAACCGCTGTTGCACGTGTTTATGTTTCAGAAGGAACAGGAGTAATCACTGTAAACAAAAAAGAATTCGCAACTTACTTCCCAACTGCTACTTTACAGTACAAAGTAATGCAACCAATGTCTATGACAGAAAATGCATCAAACTTTGATGTAAAAGTAAACGTTTATGGAGGTGGTGTAACTGGTCAAGCAGAAGCTGTAAGAATGGCAATCGCTCGCGCAATGTGTGAAGTAAATGCTGAAAACAGAGGAGTATTGAAACCAGAAGGTTTATTAACAAGAGACCCAAGAATGGTTGAACGTAAGAAATTCGGTCAGAAGAAAGCTCGTAAGAGATTCCAATTCTCTAAACGTTAATATTGCCTGTCTTGTGCAATACGTACAAGACTTCGTTTATTTATTGAATTTAAAAACAATGTTGTTGTTGTCCCGATGCGTCGGGAAATTAGTTTAGCATCTAAATGTAAGTAGCCGATTTATCGCCATTCTTACATTGCTATATTCAACAGAACGTAAACTAGTACAAAAAATGTCAAACAAAGTAGAAGTAAAAGAATTACTAGAAGCAGGTGTTCATTTTGGACACATGACTAGAAAATGGGATCCAAATATGGCTCCTTATATTTATATGGAGCGTAATGGAATCCACATTATCAATCTATATAAAACTGCAGCAAAAATTGAAGAGGCTAATGAAGCATTGAAAAAAATCGCTGCATCAGGTAGAAAAATATTATTTGTTGCTACCAAAAAACAAGCAAAAGACATCGTAGCTGAAAAAGCAAAAGCTGCAAACATGCCTTACATCACTGAAAGATGGCCTGGTGGAATGTTAACAAACTTTGTTACTATCCGTAAAGCTGTTAAAAAAATGTCTTCTATCGACAAGATGAAAAAAGACGGAACTTTTAACACACTTTCTAAAAAAGAGCGTTTGCAAGTAGATCGTCTTCGTGCTAAATTAGAGAAAAACCTAGGTTCAATCGCTGATATGTCTAGACTACCTGCAGCATTGTTCGTAGTAGATATCAAAGCGGAACACATCGCAATAAAAGAAGCTCAAAAATTAAACATTCCAGTTTTTGCAATGGTTGATACTAACTCTGATCCACGTGAAGTAGATTATGTTATCCCTGCAAATGATGATGCTTCTAAATCAATTGACAAAATTTTATCTTTAGTTACTACTGCTGTAATCGAAGGCCTTTCTGATAGAGGTGCTGAGAAAGAAGTTGAAGCTGCTCCTGCTACCGAAGAAGTAGCTCCTGAAGCTCCAGCAACTGAAGAATAAATCAAATTTTAAATTCCAAAACTTAAATTCCAAAATCCAAAATCAGAAAATTAACTTTCTGATAAAGTTGGAATTTGGGATTTGAGAATTGGAATTTTTACTTTTAACATTTAAATACAAAATATTATGGCAACAATTACTGCTGCAGACGTAAATAAATTAAGAACAATCACAGGTGCAGGTATGATGGACTGCAAAAAAGCCTTGGTTGAAGCAGAAGGAGATTTTGATTTAGCTATCGAAAACTTACGTAAAAAAGGACAAAAAGTAGCGGCTAACCGTTCTGATAGAGAATCTACAGAAGGAGCTGTTATCGCTGTTGTAAATGCTGAAAAAACTGCTGGTGTTGTAGTTTCATTAAACTGTGAAACTGACTTCGTAGGTAAAAACGAATCTTTCGTAAAATTAGCTCAAGATTTAGCTGCTTTAGCTTTAAACTTCAATACTAAAGAAGAATTATTAGCTGCTGATTTCAACGGAATTACTGTTGCTGAAAAATTAATTGAGCAAACAGGAGTTATTGGAGAGAAAATCGAAATTGGTGCTTTCGAAAGATTAGAAGGTGCTTTCATCGGTTCTTACATCCACGCTGGTAACAAAATCGCTACTTTAACTGCTTTATCTAAAAACATTGAAGGTGCTGACGAAGTTGCTAAAAATATTTCTATGCAAGCTGCTGCAATGGCACCTATAGCTCTTAACGAAGACGGTGTTGATGCTGAAACTATCGCTAAAGAAATTGAAATCGCAAAAGACTTATTACGTCAAGAAGGTAAGCCAGAAGCTATGTTAGACAATATCGCTAAAGGTAAATTAGCTCGTTTCTTTAAAGACAACACTTTAGTAAACCAAGATTACATTAAAGATAACAAATTAAGCGTTGCTGCTTATGCTAAATCTTTAGATAAAGATCTTATTGTAACTGGTTTCAAAAGAGCTGCTTTAGGATAATAAACTGTTGATTTTACTTCTTGTAATTTCAAATAAAAGTCCCAACTTTAATAAAGTTGGGACTTTTTATTTACAGCTATATATGATTTAATTCCAATAAAAAAACAGTAGTAAAATAATCACTACTGTTTTTTTTATTTATCCGATGATGTTATTTTCTATCGTCGCTTTCTACTGGAATCATCGTTGCTTTACTCAACTCCTCTTTCTCAACCATTGCAAACAACTTAAACACCAACAAAGAACCTACAACTCCTAAAATCGACATAAAAACCCAATTCGTTTCATATCCAGAGTTTTGAATAATTTCCATTCCTGTTTTAGCACTCAAAATGTGCGCAAAGCTGTAACTCATCGTAAAAGCAGCCATATATTTTCCTTCCCTTTGCTCATAAGATCTTTCCATAGCAAATGAATTAGCAAAAGGAAAGGTAAGCATTACTCCACAAGTCATAAAAAGCATCATAGGAATCAACATACCTTCCCATGGATACAATAAGAACAAAAAGCTTGTAGCCATTAAAACTAATCCAATAAAGATTACTCTATGATTGTTTATTTTATTTCTACTTACATAATTCACAATTGGAAGTTCAAAAAGCAAAATCAATAAACCGTTCAAACTTAACAACAATCCACTATCAAACTCCGACATATTGAATTGTTCTTTGTGATACAAAGGCAAAGTTGTAAATATTTGAAAGAATAAAATTCCAGTAATCAAGCAAATAACCAAATGCAACATAAATGGTTTATCTTTCATAACTGATATATTTTTTGGCAAAGCTCTTTCTGCAGCAGTTTTAATCGGCAATTGTTTTTCTCTTACAAAGATCATAAAAACAATAATGGCTAAAATACAAGTAGCACCATCTGCATAAAAAATGTACTCATAACCTGATTGCATAATAATCAAACCGCCTAAAACAGGACCAAAAAGAAATCCTAAATTCACAGCCGCTCTAGTCAAGGAGTAAGCACTTGCTCTATTTTCTTTAGTAGTAAATGTTTTTAGGCACACTAACATAGCTGGTCTGAACATATCAGCAATTGTGGTAAGAACAAGTATTCCAAGGCACAATTCTTCAAAAGTAGTAGCATAATGGAGCAAAATAAAAACAATCCCACTAGCAAACAAACTAAAAACCATCACTTTGTAAAATCCTATCTTATCAGACAGCTTTCCACTAAGCCAAGTCCCAACTATAGAACCAATTCCGAAGAAAACCATCACCCAACCAATCTGGCTGTAACTGAAATGTAAATTTTCTTTCATGTACTTTGACAGAAAAGGAATAACCATTGTACCTGCTCTGTTGATAAATGTAATTAAAGTCAAAATCCAAACTTCTCTTGGAAAATCTTTAAAATTGTCGAGGTATTTTTTTATCATAATTAATTATTTTTGGGGCAAAAAATATTTTTATAGAAGCAAAAATAGATTTTTTTTTGACCACAACAACAAAGAAATGTTAAATTATAATGGAGACATCTAAAAAAAATAGTATTACTATTTTTAATAAATAAAAATTAAAAAAAACGAATAAAAGTTTCATTTTTTAATATAGATTTGCAATCGAACCCCAAATTAAAAAAGCATGAAAGAAAAATTTTACTTTGTCGCAGCGCTTCTTATTTTTTCTTACTCTTCGTATTCACAACTTTATGGAGGAATAGAAATTGGTAGTAAAGGTGTAAAAATGACTGTTCTTGAAGTAGAAAACTTGAAGAAAAACAACTATGACGTAAAAGAGTTTTGGACGGAAAACGTTGGTATCGCAACTGGTATCTCGATAGATGGTACATTATTCAAAGAAGACATAGAAAGAGCAGTAGCTGTAGTTTTGTTGAACTACAACAAAATGCTAACTGAGTACAAAATAGAAGATAAAAATATTTTCATAGTAGCTTCTTCAGGAGTTGGACTTGCAACAAATACTGCTGAACTTACAGACAAAATCAAAGCGTTGACCAAGAAGAACGTTGAAGTTATCTCTTCTTCATTGGAAGCAAAACTACTTTTAAAAGGTTGTATTCCTCCAAAAAATTATTTGAGTTCAGTAATTGTAGACATTGGAGGTGGTAACACAAAAGGTGGTTATGCAAAAGAAATCAATTCTTCTGGGGTATTCTTCCCTATCTCTGCCGATATCGGAACAGTTACTTTAACCGAGCTTATCAACAAAAAATGTAAGCAAAAAACTGTTTTCGAGTTTAACGAAGAAATGTTCAACTACTTACCTACATTACGTGAAACTTTCACAAAAATGTACACTAACCGTCCAGAATCACAACAAAAAAACAATGTATATATTTCTGGTGGTGCAGCATGGGCTATGTACACTTTGTTGAATGGAAATGTAGCAGAAGAAAACTTTACTCCTGTTACTTATGATGACATTTTAACGATTAAAGCTATTGCAGAAAACAACTACCAACGTTTTGTTTTGGATGCTGAAAACAATGCTGAAAAGAAAAAAGTATTAAAAACCTACCAACAAAAAAACTTAATTGCAGCTTTTAACCTTTTGGAAACCTGTCTTGAAGTAATTCCAGATATGAAAAACAAAAAGATTTATTTTGCAAAACAAGGTCAAATTGCTTGGTTAGTAAGTTATGTATTCGATAATGCTAGAGGAGTAAAACAGATTTACTAAAAAAGTATTTAATCAATTTAGAAAAATCCCATTCGTTTGTCGAATGGGATTTTTTATTTAACAACTGTTCGTATTCGGAAACAGAAACCAAATCAAAATAAAATGCTATTTTTGAGAAACTAAAGACTATGTTTCAAACTCGAAAAGATTTTGTTTTTGTTATTCTTGCTGGTATTTTTATCACCAATGCAGTCACTGCCGAATTGATTGGAGGTAAGTTAATCCAAATCGGCCCTTTTGTAATGAGTATTGGTATTTTGCCTTGGCCAATAGTATTCTTGACCACCGATTTAATCAATGAATATTTTGGAGAGAAAGGCGTTCGTAAACTTTCCTTTATTACGGCCTGCCTTATTGCGTATTCGTTTATCATTTTACTGCTAGCGATGAGTATTCCCGCAGCCAAAGGAATTAGCCCAGTAAACGATGATCAATTTAAAGCCGTTTTTGGACAAAGTATGTGGATTATCGTGGGAAGTATCATTGCTTTTCTCGTTTCACAGCTCATCGATGTAACTGTATTTTGGTTTTTTAAAAACAGAACTGGCGATACTAAAATTTGGCTGAGAACCACAGGCTCAACTCTGGTTTCACAACTTTTTGATTCCTTTATTGTATTGGGCATAGCATTTTGGCTTCCTGGAAAAATTGATTTCGAAACTTTTTTAAGTTCTGCTCTTATAGGTTATACTTTCAAACTTTCTATTGCCATTCTTTTAACACCAGTAATATATGCTGGACATCATTTAATTAAGAAATTTTTATCCGACGCAGATGAACGAATTAATTCATAATAAACAACGATGCGGGTGGTGTAACTCAAGTGAAGTTTACCAAAACTACCACGATGAAGAATGGGGAAAGCCTGTATATGATGATGCCACCTTATTTGAATTTTTACTCTTAGAAACTTTTCAAGCTGGCCTAAGTTGGATTACCATCTTAAATAAAAGAGACAATTTCCGTAAAGCATTTGACGATTTTGATTATAAAAAAATCGCCCAATATTCTGATGATAAAATTCAAGAATTATTACAAGACGCAGGTATCATTCGTAACAAACTGAAAGTATATTCCGCTGTAACCAACGCTCAAAATTTCATTAAAATCCAAGAAGAATTTGGAAGTTTCTCTACTTATATTTGGGCTTTTGTAGACCATAAACCTATAGACAATTTCCCTAAAAGCTTGAAAGACGTTCCAGCTACTTCAGCGCTTTCGGATGCAATTAGTAAGGATTTAAAAAAAAGAGGATTCAAGTTTGTAGGCTCAACAGTTATCTACGCTCATATGCAAGCCACAGGAATGGTGAATGATCATGTTGAAAATTGTTGGACGAGAAAAACTTAAATACATTTATTTACCCTTTCAAAATACTCATAAAATCGGCTCGTTCTATTTCTACGCAACCCAAACTGGCTAAATGATCATTATACACTTGACAATCTAAAAGACGGTAGTTATTAATTTTAAGGTGGTTGACTATAGCAATGAATGCCACTTTAGAAGCATTGGAAACCAAAGAAAACATACTTTCCCCACAAAAAATATGTCCTAAATCTACGCCATACAATCCTCCTACCAATTGATCATCTTGCCAAACCTCAACAGATTTTGCAATACCTAATTCGTGCAATTTACAATAAGCCTCAATCATATCATTTGTAATCCAAGTTCCTGTTTGCCCATCGCGTTTTACTTGTTGGCAATGAGCAATAACCGCTCTAAAATCTTGGTTAAAAGTGACTTTAAAGATATTTCGATTCAAAATGTTTCGCATACTTTTTGACACCACCAAATCCTCTAGAAAAAGTACCATTCTTGGATTGGGCGACCACCAAATAATAGGCTGCTCCTCTTCAAACCAAGGGAAAATTCCACTTGAATAAGCCAACTGTAAACGCTCTGGAGATAAGTCACCTCCAATAGCCAATATCCCATCAGCATTTGCCTCAGAAACAGGTGGAAAAAATAAGTTTTTAGATAAATGATACATCTTTTACGTTCAATAATTTAATTAAAAATGCCATAAAAAAAATTCCAAATCCCAACACAACTTAATGCTTTGGAATTTGGAATTTAGAATTTGAAATTTATTCTTTTAGAAAGGTAAATCGTCTGCTTCTTCCTCATTAAAATTCGTTGCTGGAGCAAAAGTTTCTGCCGCTGGCATTGGTGGTGCTTGAGCAGGAGCTGCTGCTGCAACTGGAGCTTGTTTTTCAATTCTCCATCCTACAATAGTATTAAAGTGTTTTACTTCGCCTTGAGGACTCACCCATTCTCTCCCTCTTAAATTGATAGAAACTTTAACTGGCTCCCCAACTGCATAACTATTCAATAAATCGGTTTTGTCTTGCTGAAATTCAATCGAAATATGTTGTGGGTATTGCTCATCAGTAGTTACTACAACTTCTCTCTTTTTAAAAGAAGCACTTACTTGTTGCACAGGGTTGATTACTTTTACTCTTCCTAAAACTTCCATAATACTTAAAATTTACTTTTTGGCTAATAATAACTTCCAAGCCTCTATAGCTTTTCCGTTAACTAAATACTCTTTTGCTTTTTGAAATTTCTTATCCATATCGTCGGCACTGAGGACCGCTTTGACATCAAAATTTTCTTTTACAAATATAGTAATTTCTTCTTCTGTTGGAATTTTTTCTATGTTTCCTAATTTACCTAAGTCATTCCCGTCAAAATAAGCACTTTCTCTAATAAAATCAGGGATAGCATCTACTCCAACACCCAAGGTATTTAAAGGTTTTTCAACTTCAAAAAGACCTTCGTTCGATCTAGAATACCAATTTCCGCCTAATCTTGAAACCAAATCAATTTTGTGTTGATCAATCGCTCCATTACTATCCAAAATCGACTCATCGATGTGCAACTTTACTACTTCGCACAAAATTAAATTCCCCGCTCCGCCTTCTGTCCCCAAAGCAATAATTTGAGTGACTTTGCATTCAAACTGCACAGGAGACTCTTTTACGCGATAGGGCTTTACGATAGTTGAAGGAATGGGAGTAAATCCCGATTTTAAAAATTCATTCACACCTTCTGGATATTCAGTACTCGACAAAGAAGTTTGCTGCACCATATCATAATTCACTACATTTATAACCACTTCTCGAGTAGCTTCAGCATTTTGCAACGTATGTTTTATTGTATTATCTCGAACTCGACGAGCTGGAGAAAAAACCAAAATGGGAGGATTGGCACTGAATACATTAAAAAAACTAAAAGGAGATAAATTAGGCACTCCATTACTGTCTATTGTACTTGCAAAAGCAATGGGTCTTGGACCAACTGAACTTTGCAAATAACCTTGTAGCTGAGCGGTAGGAATACTTTTGGGATCTATAGTTACCATAAATTGAAGTTAAAGCGCTATTTTGTTTTCACAAAAGTAAAATACAACCATCATAAATTCGTTATATTTATAGTTAAAAAAAGAAACTTATGCACTTTTCGAATAAAAGAAACACCACTCGATGGATCATTATCGCTTCATCGTTCTGTTTGGTTTCTTTAATTTTGTGGAATACTTATACCTTTTTTCAAATATTTAAAAATGAAGAACGGTTAAAAATGAATCTTTGGGCTCAAGCTCAAAAAACATTAATCAATGCCGATGAAAACACAGATGTAGATTTGCCGCTACTCATTTTTAGCAATAACACTTCCATTCCTATTATGCTTACCGAGAAAGACAGCATTATAAATGCCGTCAATATCGATACTACTATTATTAAAAACACTGAAAAATCAAGACTCTTTTTAAGCAAACTAAAAGGCGAAAACGAACCTATTAACATTGTTTATGCCCCTGGAAGAATTCAAAAGTTGTATTATGGCAACTCCTCGCTTTTGAATCAATTAAAATATTATCCTATTGCTTTGTTACTTATCATCGTGTTGTTTGCTGGTCTAGTTTATAATTATTACAAAAGCACCAAAATGGCAACCCAAAACAAACTTTGGGCAGGAATGGCTAAGGAAACTGCCCATCAAATTGGCACGCCATTATCCTCATTGATTGGCTGGATTGAGCTTTTAAAAACCGAAGACATCCCAGAAAGTACGACCAAAGAAATCGAGAAAGACATCGAACGCCTTCAAACCATTACAGATAGATTTTCAAAAATTGGTTCAGAACCCAAACTAGAGCAAATGGATATCGTATCCGAAACGCTACTTTCTTATGACTATTTGCAATCACGCTTTTCGAAACAAATTGCATTCTCTCATTCTGCTCCGCAAAAAAGTATAATGATACCGCTAAATGCTACTTTGCATAGCTGGACCATAGAAAATATGGTTAAAAATGCCATTGATGCGATGAAAGGGAAAGGCAAATTACATTTAGCCATTGAAGAGGAAAACGACAGTGTAAAAATTACCATCACAGATACAGGAAGCGGCATTCCAAAAAATCAATTTAAAAAAATCTTTGAGCCTGGCTATACGACCAAAAAAAGAGGATGGGGATTAGGCTTGTCTTTAACCAAACGCATTGTTGAAGATTATCACAAAGGAAAAATCAAAGTATTACAGTCAGAAGTAGGAAAAGGTACCGCTATGCAGCTCATTTTTGTAAAATACTGATATTATTGTTTTTATGATTAATTTTTAATTAATTTTAGAAGATTAACTTATAAAAAATAATCTTATGGAATTTTTGTATTTTCTTTTGATTGGTGCCATTTCAGGATGGCTAGGCGGACAACTTTGGAAAGGTAGTGGCTTTGGTTTATTTGGCAATATCATTATGGGTATTGTTGGGAGTATCGTAGGCGGCTGGTTAGCAGGAAAATTTGGAATTGGCGGCGGAGGTCTCCTTTGGCAAATTATAATAGCTGCTGGAGGCGCTTGGGTACTACTTTTCGTCATCAGTTTATTTAAAAAATAATTTCTTAGTTCATATAAAAAAGGGGATTTCAAATTGAAATCCCCTTTTTTGTTTCTGACATCCAAAGATTAATTTACAGGCAAACCGAACCAAGTTACTTTGTTAAACATCGATTTTCGAGCCAGTTTCCCTTTACTCAAATACTCGTTTACAAATTTTTCCTGTTCTTCTATTTGCAATAATAATTCGGTTAAGTTTTTACGAAACGCCGACAACGTTGCTCTATTGCTATCGTTAAGAGTGCCAATAGCATCCAAATCTTTTTGACATTTTACTACTTTTGCTTTGGGTGCTGCAATCATTTCCCTAATTGTATCATCGGGCAAAGTTGGTTTAAACTTTTTATTTCTATAAAAAATAAAATCGTTGAACATTGCTGTTGCAGCATTACTTTCTTCTACAATCAAATTCAATTTTTCTACTGCTTGATTGTTTCTTTTTCCAGACAATTCGTTCTTTTTATTTTCCAAATAGTCTTTTATTAACTTCGTTGACACACCATTCGCTTCCACTCTGCTAATACATTCAAATAGCTTAATCTCTTCAGTCTTTTGTTTTAACTTCTCTATTTCATCAGCAAAATTAAAAACTGGTTTAGCTGGATTGGCTACAACTTTTCCAGAAATAAATTCAGCATTACTAATAGGATATCGGGACAATTGCCATAAATAATCAAAAGGCATATGGGTTTCCAACATTGCTTTCGGTGGTGTTTTGAAATAAAAGTTATTGAGCTTTTTATTGAAAACACCATTGTTTACGGAACCTGCACCCCAAGTTGGGTCAAACAACCACCACTTGCCCTCACTCTTAACCGCACACCAAGCGTGAGACAATGCCGCCACTTTACCAAATTGTTTGGTATATCCTTCAATGATTTCACTTTCAAAGCCTAACTGACTCACAATCGCATTAAACAATTCGGCATAATGAATACATACCCCTTTTCTGGTGGTTAGCGTTTTATCTATTTTCTGTTCCGAAGTGTCGCTAAATTCGATATTCTCCATATTGGCCACATCATAACTAATGTTGGACGCCACCCAAAAAAAACTAGCTCTTAACTTCTCGTTTTCTGACTTAAAATTAGTTGCAATATAATCGGCAATACTTTTTGAGTTCTTGGTAGACGATTTCGGAATCTTTGCCATTTTTGCGTCTATCAGAACAAAATTATCTTTCGTTTGTCCAATGGTTAGTAAGGCACAAAAAAAGAGGCAATAAGAAAAAACGATTTTCATATATGTAAGAGTTATTTGTTAGAGGCCATATATGGTATCGCCTTCTACTTATCGGTGTTTGTTTGCAACAAACTTTTTGTTAATGGCGATTTCATAGTTGAGAATTGGTATAAAAAAAACACGAACAGCATTCAAAGATTGCTATTCGTGTTTAAATATATGAAAAAAAGATTTTATAAATTCTGTTGAATCTTTGTTGCCAAAGTTTCGAATTCCTCTTTTGTCAAAGCGACTTTATTTTGAAAACGCATTTCGTTCATTTCATTAATCGGAATCAAATGAACGTGTGCGTGAGGTACTTCTAGTCCAATTACAGCCATACCTATTCGTTCACAAGGCACTGTTTTTTCTAGAGCAGCGGCTACTTTCTTGGAGAAACGCATCAATCCTAGATACAATTGCTCATCCATATCAAAAAGCTTGTCAATTTCTTGCTTAGGAATACAAAGCGTATGACCAGCTGCATTCGGATTAACATCCAAAAAAGCTAAAAATTGCTCCTCTTCTGCTACTTTATAGCAAGGAATTTCGGCATTTACAATTTTGGTAAAAATACTACTCATCACTATTGTTTTTTAGTCGCGAGAAATTTCAATGATTTCAAACTTCAATACTCCGTTAGGCACAGTAATTTCAGCAACTTCGCCTACTTTTTTACCCAACAAACCTTTCCCGATAGGAGAAGTCACCGATATTTTTCCGGTTTTCAAATCCGCTTCACTTTCGGCTACCAAGGTATATTTCATTTCCATACCATTCCCTTGATTCTTAATCTTTACATTAGAATGAACCAAAACTTTAGAAACATCCAATTGGGATTCGTCAATCAATCTAGCATTAGCATAAACTTCTTCAAGCTTAGAAATACGCATTTCCAACAAACCTTGAGCTTCTTTGGCCGCATCATATTCTGCATTCTCAGACAAATCTCCTTTGTCTCTCGCATCAGCAATGTCCTGCGAAGCTTTAGGACGCATCACTCCTTTCAGGTAATCCAATTCGTCTTTTAACTTTTTTAATCCTTCTGCTGTATAATAAGATACTTTACTCATAACTTTTTGCGTTAATAATTAAGTGGTTTTTTCTTGTTTCCTTGCACATAAAACCAATGCAATACTATTGGTTTTCTTACGTTTCACATTACAATACCTGACTGATATAAAATAGAAAAAATCCCATCAGGACGGGATTTCTTTCCGCAAATATACTATAATTTTTTTTATGCTATAATTAAATGTTAACCATAACCAATCCAAAGTTAAATAAATTAAATTTGTTTCACTAATCTTTGATGCTATTTTAAAATGATAAAAAAACTGCTTTTCCTATTCGCAATTGTCCTACTATCAAGCTGTAGCGATAATGGTGTATCCAATAAAAACCCCTACATTCCGAATTATTCCTTTACCGTAGACATCAACACTAGTTTACCCGCCTACTCCAACTTAAAATTTCCGAGTAATGCGGTTTTTTACGCAGGAGCGGGAGCTCGTGGACTTATTGTTTTCAATACTGGAAGCGGTTACAATGCATTCGATGCCGCTTGCCCGAATCAAGCACTAAGCAGTTGCTCAACCCTAACCATCAAAGGCATCAACGCCATTTGTCCTTGCGACAGCAAAGAATACAGCTTATTTTCTGGCTTAAGCGACCTACAATATCCCCTAAAACAATACCGCATAGAAGTTATCGGAAGCGTGATTCGAGTGTATAATTAATAGTTGGGCGTGCCACCTCACAACAAAGGGGGCAACTCATCTTGCTGGTGAGTTGCCCCCTTTGTCGTGAACTGTCGGGCTATCCGCGCTACTTCGGTAGCCAGCTCCTATCCCTCACGCGGGTAAAACTACTCATCCTCTTTGAACAAAAAAATCCAGTGTCATAACAACACTGGATTTTAAAAATAATTAAACTAAAAATTAAAATTTCAAATTCAATCCTGCTAAGAAATTAATTCCTGCTTGTGGATAATACGAAGGATAGATGTCATACATATACCCGTTAGACACATACTTTTTATCCAAAAAATTATTCACTAATCCACTTAACACAATTTCTTTGAAGATTGTTTTAGGCTTGAACGTGTAACTCACATTGAAGTCATTCACAAAATAATCAGCCAGTTTTGCAGCAGGCAACTCGATATTGTTCATAAATTGCTCTCCGACAAATTTTTGCAACAAAGACAAATGCAAGGCTTTAAAAGGCGAAAACACCAATACATTCCCCACAATTACCGATGGAGAATAAGCAATATCTGTTGTTCCAAAATTTGTACCTGTAATATTCAAATCCACATTTTTATTGGCACTTAAAGTAAAGTTAGGACGTACCATCCATTGTTCAGAAAGAGCAATAGTAGCATCAACCTCAAGACCTAAACGGTAACTTTTTTCACTATTTGAACGAATAGGAGCGCCCACATCATCTATTTTTCCAGTCAAAATCAACTGGTTTTTATATGCCATATAATAGATGTTGGTGTTCAATTGTATTTTTTTGTTGTTCAAACGCCATCCCAATTCAAAGTCATCTAAGGTTTCAGGTCGTACGCCTCCATTTTCATAATCGGTGCGATTCGGTTCGCGGTTGGCTCTTGCATACGAAAAATACATCGTGTTCGCCTCGTCGAACTTATAATTCAAACCAGCTTTAGGATTAAAAAAGCGAAAGGTATCATTGACCAAACCAGTTTCTGGGCTATCGGCTTTGTACTGTACGTGACGGTATTGCAAATCTCCAAACAAGCTCAATTGTTCTGTTACTTGATAATTGGCTTTGGCAAAAAAGTTCCCATCAGTTTTCGTAGCAAAATCTTCATAATATCGGTCTCCCAATTCACTTTGAGAAGCGTAACGCGCCCAAATTACTTTCCCAAAATGAAGGCCTTCATACTTATTATATCCTCCACCCAAAATTAATTGTAACGCATCGGTAGTATAATTGGCAGAAAAAGTAGTGCCATAAAAATCATTGTCTAACCATTTTTGGCGCACCAAATCAGTTTTGTCAATCGTTGTTCCATTAATGACAATCGGATTCAAACCATAACTAGAAAACTTAGCCTCTTCTTTGTAATTTTCGTAATAGCCTTTCCCTTTTGTATAATGCAAAGCAAAATTAGAACTCCAATTATCCGACCATCTTTCGTTCCAGTGCAATTGCGAATGGTCTTGTTGGTAATTATCGGTTTCATTATCATAAAAACGAGTAATTCCTGCTTCATCTGTATACATTCCAGCCGAATTAAAGGTTCGATCGCTATTTAGTGTAGCGCCATCAATCCCGTTCCAAGCTTGGTATGTTTTTTCTTTTCCTCCAAAAACCAAGGCTTTTAGCAAAGTAGTTTTCCCTACATAAGTTCCTTGCAAGAAATACGATTTTAAGTCTGAACTAGCGCGGTCAATGTATCCGTCAGATTGTAAAACAGATAAACGTCCTTCGATTTCAAAATGGTCGTTTAGTAAACCGGTACTGAATTTAACCGTGTTTTTCAAAGTACTAAAACTTCCTACTGAGCTGGCAATTTCAGCACTTGCTTCTTTGGTATACGAATCAGTTAGCATATTCAAACTCGCTCCAAAAGCTCCTGAACCATTGGTAGAAGTCCCCACACCACGTTGCAATTGAATACTTTCTACTGAAGAAACAAAATCAGGCATATTCACCCAATAGGTACCGTGACTTTCAGAATCATTGTACGGAATTCCATTGATGGTTACGTTTATACGAGTAGCATCACTACCACGCACGCGTATCCCTGAGTAGCCAATTCCGTTACCAGCATCAGAAGTAGTAACTACTGAAGGCATGTAATTCATGAGAGTTGGAATGTCCTGGCCTAAATTGCGGAACTGGATTTGTTTTTTGGTCAAATTGCTAAAAGAAACCGGCGTTTTAGAAGTCACACGCACTGCCGAAACCAAAACATCATCCAATTGATTGACTTTGGTCGTGTCTTTTACTTGTGCAAAAGTGATACTAGAGAATAGAAAAAAGAGAATAGAAAAAAGACGTAAAGGAACTGTCTTTGTACTTTTTGAATAAATTAAAGTGTTCATCCGTAAATAGTTTTACGAATAAAAGGGGGAATTATTCTTTTGTTTTTAAATTAATAAATGATTTGTTTCTATGACAAGACAATAGCGTGCACTCTACAATTTTGTCATTTTTTCCCTTGGCAGCATTACCCGCCCAGGTTCTTTGGGTATGATCTCAGCTCGTTATTTAGAGCACCCCTTTGAGACGGGGCAAATATAAATCATTTGTTTGAAGTTCCAAGTTTAAAGTTTAAAGTTTTTGAAACTACTAAAAATCGGGCTTCCTTCTAGATTGTTTTATATCTGACAAACTCTTTTTATCCTTAATGCGCTTTCTTATGGCCGATTTTGGAATTTTGGTAGCTTTTCTTTCTTTGGCTACAAACAAACCTGCTCGGATTATCGCCAAAAAACGCTTAATCACAATGGCTTTGTTTTTGAGTTGACTTCGGTCTTCATCACAATGCAAAATCAACAGTTGTTCAGACGTTAATCTATTGGCTAATTTGTTTTCAAGTACTATTTTCTCTTCCTCGGTTAATGCTTGAGATTGTTTCAAATCAAAAGTTAAAACCACTTTAGAAGCAACTTTGTTAACATTTTGTCCTCCAGCACCACTACTTCTAACGGCTTTAAATTGTAACTCTTTTACGATTTGATCTATTTCCATACTATAAATTTTGATGGAACTGGTGCGCTGGTTTAAGTAAGTCGTTTACATTTTTAACTGGATTGAAAGTCACCATTGGAACCTCAACAAAAATCGTTATCCATTTAGCCATAGCTCCATTCCACAAACCTGGCAATTCATATGATTTAATAGTTTCATTGCCCAATTTTCTCTCCAAAATAAATCCACTAAGCGGATCAACATAACGAGTCAAATCAAATTTTTCGTTTTGAAAATTCTTAATTCCACATACCAAATCTACAGGGTTAAAATGAGTAGCACTTTCTAATATAAGTTGCTGCTTTTCATTTTTTAAATCAACTTGAGACGATTCAACAATTTGCAAAGTCGTTCTCCCTTTACCATCAATTACCCAAAATGGGCCACCACCTGGTTCGCCCTCATTAATAACCATTCCGCAAACACGAATAGGACGATCTAAAACACGAGTTAATTCTTTTACTTTATTATCAAAAGTAAACTTAGAAAATCCTTTGACCAATTCGATATTAAGTTCATTTTGAACAAAATGAACAATTTCATCGACTTCAACTTCACCTACTTGCTGCGCATAAATAGCTCTTAAATAGGAGAAAACACGTTGTTGGAATCCTATCAAAATACCTGCTAACCCTTTTTTGTATAAAGCAATAGCCTCAATATGATTTTGAATTACATTATCAATGTTTTTGATAAAAACAATGTCAGCATCCAAAGCATTGAGATTTTGAATCAAAGCGCCGTGACCGCCAGGACGGAACAAAAGTTCTTTATTTTGATTTCGAGCCAAACGATTATTGGTATCCACTGTAATAGAATCGGTTGATTTATCTTGATAAGAATATCCAACATCTATAAGTGTATTGGACTCTGATTCGATTTTGATTTTAAATTCTTGCTCTAATTTATCAAACAACAATTGATGGGATTCCGTAATAGTAAAATGCAAATGCCCTTTTTGTTGAACAGCTGCATAAGCCACACATTCGTTGAGATGCTCCTCAAATGGAGTTGCTACGTGATCTGAATATTTATGAAAAGGCAAAACACCCTTGGGTTTACTCCCAAAATCGAAATAATCAGGATATAACAAATACGTTATGAAATAATAATTTTTTTTGTCTGCTGGCCAAAACTTAAAGTCGGCAAAATCAGTCTTAAGCCTCTTATCTATCGCTTCAAAAAAGGAGAACTTATCCATCCCAACAATAAAAAGCGAGAGCTCCAAATCGCGTTTTCTGTTGATATAGGCATTAATACTCTCTGTTTCGTAATGATAATCTCTTAAGAATTCATTCAAAAATTTAAACATTCGTGTTGCAGCTCCCGAGGCTGGCACTAACTTCATCAGTTTCAAACTTGCCTTGTTCTCATCAAAAAAAGCTGCTTTTTCAACAAAATCTTCAGTTGCTAGGCGCAAAATACCGTCATTTACTGTTGCTGGTCTATCAAGAATTGCCTTCGGAATTCCGTTTTGATAAAATTCTAATTGTTCACGTACTCTTTCCAGTGGAATACCGTGTTCATAAATTTGAACAAAATTACGAGAATCAATACCCATTTTTTTGGCAACATTCAAATCATTCAAAACGGAAACGGCTTTTTTCAAACGTGTTTCTTTATCACCAGACAGCGTAATGAAAGGCTTTTTATTATCGATTAGCGATTGTCTAAAAGCGGAAAAAATAGAATCTCGCCCTTCTGGACTGTCCCTTAAACCGTCATCTTCCCACGGCACATCGATATCTGTTAGAAAAAAAAGATCATATTGATGAGTGCGAGCCGCCTTATCCAATAACGAGTCACAAAAATTATAATACAGTTCAGAAAACACTTTGGTCACCATCAGATTGGTATCACAAAACAAATAAGTATTTGCTATAGCTGCGCTCTCGTTTTCTAATTTGGTTTGACCATAGGCAATTGGCAACATATCGTCTATATCACAAACGCCACGACCACTATCTAATTTTTCTTGTAAATAGTCGCGTGCAAATTCGGGTACCCAAACTGTTTTATAATACTCCGCTAATTGCTTCGCCAAAGTCGTTTTGCCTGTAGATTCAGGTCCAAAAATGGCAATTCGTATTATTTCTGAAGCTCCTGTTTTTGTGTTTTGTCTAAGATTTTCTTCCATTCTAAATAACCGTAAAAGGCAATAATTGTGAATATAACGTATTGAAGGCTGGTAAAAGTGTAGCCTTTTGCAAAATAAAGTGGAATAGAGATGAAATCACCTATTATCCAAAAAATCCAATTCTCTATTTTTCGTTTGGCCATTAACCACATACCAACAAAAAATATAGCCGTCAATAAGGTATCAACATAAGAATACCAATTAGTAAATTTACCAAAATAAAGATACACAACTATGACGAAAATAATTGTACTACAAAAAATAAAAAGTCCATATATTTTATCTTTGTTTGTAGTCCGTGAAATCGGAAATTCTACTTCATCCCCTTTTTTGCGTGTCCAATGGTACCAACCGTAAAGACTCATCACAAAATAATACACATTGATCATCGAATCGCCTAATAACTCCCATTGCCAAAGCAAATAGGCATAAATTGAAGTACTAACCAAACCCGTTGGAAATACCAAAATATTATCTTTTTTGGCAAACCAAACACTGGCTAAACCAAAAAAAATGGCAATGAGTTCCAGACTAACCATCAGTGTGGAATAGTCTTTATATTGTGCAAAAAAATAATCAATCATTGTTTATAGTGAAGTGTTTGTTTTCAAAAAAAGAAGGATTTTTTTCAAAAGCAGTTCCGATAACTACCAAATCAGCTCCTGCATCATACGCATTTTGTATACCCAACAAAGAGGTAATGCCTCCGCCAACAACTAGTGGAATAGTGGTGTTTTTAGCAACTTCTTGAATCATTTCTAATGGAACCGATTGTTTTGCGCCACTTCCTGCTTCGAGATAAATGAGCTGATGCCCTAGCATTTCGCCTGCCATCGCGGTATTACAAACCGCCTCGACATCGATTCGTGATATGGGTGTAGTTTTACTCACGCGAGCTACTGCCGTTTCGTTACCGCTTTCTATTAAAAGATAACTGGTAGGAATAATTTCTAAGTCGGTTTTTTTGAGAATTGGCGCTGCTTTTACCTGATGTTCGATTAAAAAATCGGGATTGCGACCCGATAGCAAGGACAAAAACAAAATACCATCAGCGTGAATAGAAATTTGAGAAGGATTGCCAGGAAAAAGCACAATAGGCAACTCACAACTGCTTTTAATCTTTAGAATTAACTCGTCAATAATATTATGAGTTACGTGGCTTCCACCAATAAAAACGTGCGTAGCTGGAGAGTTTATCACTTTTTGAATTAAAGCAGGAACCGTATTCAAATCAATTTTATCGGGGTCGAGAAGAATGGCAAGGAGCTTGCGTTTTTCTTTTTTTGCCAATAGAATATCTTGATAAATGTTTTTCATAATAATCATCTTACAGCTATTTGCTGAGTTGACACAAAACTACTGAAAGAATACATACTATTACTCGTTTTTTTCAAAAGCATAAACTAAAGTAAATGAATCGAACTCATCAAAACAAATAGTAAACCATTGCTTCTTTTTTTCAAAATCCAAAATGGCAGTGGTTTCCTTTTGGTCTAACTCAAATGGACTGACTTTGATGTGGTTTTTAAAACTAATGCCTTTCTCGTTGCATATTTTGAAAATGGCTTCTTTGGCGCCCCATTTCACGGTTAACTTCCGAATATAATCCTCTGTTGAGAAGCTTTGCAGTCGAGATAACTCAGCAGTATCGACAAATTTATCGGCGATGCGAAGGATTTTTTCTCGTTGCAGTTCGATATCAATCCCGACGGTTTGAGTGCTTATGATAATGGCCGCGAATTCGTGTGAATGCGTAATGGAAATGTATTTGTTATCGTTCAAATGAGGCTTGCCTGAAGCATCATAAAACAAATCAAAGTCGGTATATCCAGCTTCGGCTAGTAATTTTCGAACACTCAAAAAGGCGCGCTGATGCAATTGCGACTTCATTCCGTTGAGTCGTTGAGTGCTAATCGTGTTCAAGTGTACTTGTTCGTATAAATCCGAGAACGTCTCGGTGATGTGCCAGACGTAGAGTGTGGTTTCTTGAGTATACTGGATAGTTTTGAATAACGGCATTTGTAAATAAGGTGTCGTTTATAGTTTGGTTTTTGAATACAATTCTCTTGTTGTTTAGCACATTGCCTAGCCCTGATGGGAACGGCATCCTTGTATGGCGGGGTTCGCCATACAAGATATAGTGGACAGCAGGATTAGCTCCTTATAGTTGACCAACTTTGTATGTGCAATTGACAAGGCATTTAAAATTCTAACGCTTAAGGAATTAAACAATTCACAAATCTTATAGAAATTCGTTTATTTCTAAACTTATTACGTAAATTTGCAAAAAATTTCAATATACAAATATACTATAAATGAGTACAGCAACTATGCCTTATGTGGCTTACAAAGTGAAAGACATTTCCTTAGCAGCTTGGGGAAGAAAAGAAATTGAATTAGCAGAAGCTGAAATGCCAGGATTGATGGCGCTTCGTGCAGAATACAAAGACGAACAACCTTTGAAGGGAGCTCGTATTGCAGGATGTTTACACATGACGATTCAAACTGCAGTTTTGATTGAGACTTTGATTGCGCTTGGAGCTGAAGTGACTTGGAGTTCTTGTAACATTTTTTCTACTCAAGATCAGGCTGCTGCTGCTATTGCTGCTGCTGGAATTCAGGTGTATGCTTGGAAAGGTCTTGACGAAGAGTCTTTTGACTGGTGTATTGAGCAAACGTTGTTCTTTGGTGAAGACAGAAAACCATTGAATATGATTTTGGATGACGGTGGAGATTTGACTAATATGGTTATTGATCGTTACCCAGAATTGGTTGCTGGAATCAAAGGATTGTCTGAAGAAACTACTACTGGTGTTCACAGATTATACGAAAGAGTAAAAGCGGGAACATTACCAATGCCAGCGATCAACGTAAACGACTCTGTTACTAAATCTAAATTTGACAACAAATACGGTTGTAAAGAATCTGCAGTTGATGCAGTTCGTCGTGCTACCGATATTATGTTGGCTGGAAAAAGAGTAATCGTTTGTGGTTACGGAGACGTAGGAAAAGGAACAGCTGCTTCTTTTAGAGGTGCTGGATCTATTGTAACGGTTACTGAAATTGATCCAATTTGTGCTTTACAAGCTGCAATGGACGGTTTTGAAGTTAAAAAATTAGATACTGTTATCGCTACAGCTGATATCATTATTACTACAACTGGAAACAAAGACATCGTTTTGGGTTCTCATTTTGAAAAAATGAAAGACAAAACTATCGTTTGTAACATCGGACACTTTGATAACGAAATTGATATGGCTTGGTTGAACAAAAACCACGGCGCTTCAAAAATCGAAATCAAACCACAAGTTGACAAATATACTATCAACGGTAATGACATCATCATTTTGGCAGAAGGTCGTTTGGTAAACCTTGGTTGTGCTACAGGTCACCCAAGTTTTGTAATGAGTAACTCATTCACCAACCAAACTTTGGCTCAAATCGAATTGTGGAAAAACAGTGTTGCTTACAAAAATGAAGTATACATGTTACCAAAACATTTAGATGAAAAAGTTGCAATGTTACACTTAGCTAAATTAGGTGTTGAATTAGAAACTTTACGTCCTGATCAAGCAGAATATATTGGTGTTGAAGTTCAAGGTCCATTTAAACCTGAATATTACAGATATTAGTATTAAGATTTTAGTACAAAGAACTAAGACAAAACCCTTACAGCCCCGAAGTTTCGGGATGTAAGGGTTTGTTTTTTTTTGGGCAATTTAAACTCCAATTCGTTTGTTAAAGTAATTTTTTAAAAAACCAATTTGAACACAAAACATAACTGTAGAAGCTACAATAGCATACATCGAAATTGTAGAAATTGTAAATCCTTTCAATAATCTAGTATTGAATAACTTTTCGTAATTAATAAAATTCAACCAGCTTTCGGGTGTCGTTTCACCATAAATAGAAAGATAAATTGTCAACAAACAAGTAAATCCAAAAACAGCTATAAATATTGATTTTGGAATTAAAGGTTTATACAAAGTAACCTCACTTACTTTTGTTGCCGCAACTTGAGCCATTACTTTTGAAGTAAAATCTATAGAAGGTGATTCTAAAGTTAGATCACTCATCATTTTATCTACTAATTTTTCTAAGTCTTTATTTTCGCTTGCTTCCATAACATTCAATTATTTCGGGTTCTAAACGCATTTTTAAAATAGACGCAATTTTTTTTCTGCTTCTGTAAAGTTTCACTTTAACATTATTGGCAGTACAATCTATAATCTTTGAAATTTCCTCCAAAGATTGTTCTTCAAAATAAAACAAGATCAATAAAAAAGCCTCTTCGCTCGGCAACAAATGAATGCAATCCTGAATCATTTTATTTCGATCTCTTTCATCGATAGCATCCAAAACATTTTCTAAGTTTTCAATTTGTTTCTCAGAAAAATCATCTATCGGAATCGTATCCTGCACTCTTTTGTTCTTTTTGAGTTGATCTAAGCAAGTATTATAAGCTACTTTGTAAATCCAAGTTGAAAATTTTGAATCCCCTTTAAAGTTGTTCAAGGATTTAAACACTTTTACAAAAGTATCCTGAGCGGCTTCCTCGGCCTCTTCCCTATTTTTAAGCATTTTCAAAGACAACGAAAAGACCAAATCCTTATATTGATCAACCAATACAGCAAATGCACTCGAGTCACCTCCGATGATTTTAGTAATATAGTATTGCTCGTTAAAACTGTTCATATTTACATCAGACGACAAGTCATTACTATAGGTTACAATAAAACGCAAAAAATATTTTTTCAAAAAATGTGTAACCTAATCTTAAATAGCATCGTCATAGCTAACAAATACATTAATCAATTTAAAAAAATAAAAATTATGAACGCAGAAATTTTAATTCCAATCAGCTTGTTCTTAGCAATTTTCGGTATTATTTACCTTTATCTATCAACAAGAAACAAAGAACGTTTGGCACTTATCGAAAAAGGTGTTGATGCAAGCATTTTTATGGGCAGAGACAAAAGTTCAACCTCATTTTCAAAAATAATACTTTTAAACTTAGCCTTATTACTTATGGGTATAGGCATAGGTGTTTTTATAGCATTGTTGCTTTCAACATATACCTCATTAAATGAAGGCGCATTGTATCCTGCAACTATTTTCACTATGGCTGGTGTCGCATTATTTATTGGTTTTACAATGACAAAAAAACTTGACCAACAGTAAATTATCATTTCTACTTTAGGATAGTATAATTATGAATAACTTGTCTTCTGGACAACGTAACTTGTGAGTAAACTATCCTAAAACATATATAGCACAAAGAAACCCTCGCAGAAAACTGAACTAAATTCAGTTGTACTGTGAGGTTTTTTGGTTTGATATAACTATTTAAACTCAAAATTTCTATTCATAGACAAGTATTGAATATTTTAAAGTAAAATTTTACCCCTTTTAATGTTTAAACTATAATATTTGTATTTTTATGATTAAAATAAATATGTCAATAAGTAAATGAAAAAATTTTTGTTTGTCACCTTATTATTATTCTTTGTTCAGATAATCTCAGCTCAGGGAACCGACCGAAGTGAGTACCAAGAACAACTATATACAGTAGCAATAAAGTCTTATAAAAATGGAGATAATATAGAAGCAATTAAAACTTTTGCAATCATTCAGAATATTAATCCAAAAGCTGACATAAGCAAAAAAGCATCACAAAAGTCAGATTCTTTAAAAACTATTTTAAGAGATAACAAAATCAATTCATTGATTGGAAACTGGAAATGGATCCTAAAAGAAGGAAATTGGGCTATTAGAGAGGACAACCTAGGCGGAAAAATGATTACCATAACCAAAGATGAAATCCTTTTTTATGAAATTTATAGGACTTCAAAAAAATGGGACTTAATAAAAACTGAAAAAATAAAATTCTCTGATAATCCAGAATCCTACTCATTTACAGAGCTATTATATTCAAATAATGAAATTTGGGACTATAGTCATGACTCAAATACTGGAGAATTAGTAACTACTTATATTGGTGAAAAAATTGGAGATAATTATACTGAACTCGTATGTGGAAATCCAAAATTATACTATTTTAAATTACAAAACTAGAAATGTTAAAATAGTAAATAATATCAATAAGATACTAAACAAAAAAATCACTCTACACAAAAAACTGAAGTTAAACAGAAAGAACTCATCAACCATCAAGCACTCAAAACTTTAACAAAAGAAGAACGTTTGTATCTTGTTCTAATTTAGTATTTTAGAAGGCAACAAAAAATGAGTTCGCTAACTTATTGGTCTTCAAAATATGAAACAAAAAAAAGAGCACTTCCGATTCGATTTTTACAATTTGAAAAAGCGTTTATTCGAGTCACATTGGCTGATGCATTTCTTACTAGTAGTGATATTTGCAATACCACAACATCATTTTTCCCAAAATAAAAAACCAAAAGTAGCTTTAGTGCTTAGTGGCGGCGGAGCCAAAGGAATTGCCCATATTCCAGTGATTCAAGCCCTCGATTCGTTGGGTATCGTTCCTGATTTAGTTATAGGAACGAGCATGGGAAGTGTTGTAGGAGGACTATACGCTATGGGTTATTCTGGAGACAGTATCGCCAAAATTGCAAATAGTGCTCGTTGGGACGAATTGTTAGGAGGAAAAGTTTCCCTAAACAATGTTAGCGTAGAGGAAATGAGTGAATTCAGTCGCTACTTGATTGACATTGATGTAAAAAATTACAAACCTGTCATTAAATCCTCCTTATTAAATGATCAAAATCTTAGAGAATTTATATCATTAATTACCTATCCCGCTTATAACGTTTCTAATTTCGACAAATTACCGATTCCATATCGAGCTGTAGCTACTGATATTTTGAATGGAAAAACAGTCATTCTTGGCGAAGGCTCCATCGGCTTAGCAATGAGGGCTAGTATGTCTATTCCTGGTGTATTCAAACCAGTTCCCTACCAAAACACCATTTTGGTAGATGGCGGAATGTTAGACAATTTCCCCACAGATATTGCCAAAAATATGGGCGCAGACATTATCATTGGGAGTGATGTGGGAGACGATAAAGTAACCATTGAAAAACTAGAAAATCTTTCGACGCTTATTTTTCAATCAACTATGTTAACAAGTAATTTAAAGAATGAAAAAAACAAAAAGCTTTGCGATATTCTATTTAGTCATTATCCTAATTTAACTTATTCTACAGGCGATTTCAACGCGAGTAAAGAAATCTACAAAGAAGGAAAAATTGCTACAAACCAAAATATCCCAGCCTTGGTAGCATTAGCCGAAAAACTAAAAGCTTTTCCTTCAACAAAACCGCAACTGCCTATAATTGATCGCACATTTGTTTTGGATACAATTGTATACAAAGACTTTAGCAAGGCTAATCTTGAATTGGTTAAAAAACGTGCTGGTATAGAAACAAACAACAAGTATACAATTGAAGACATTGCTGAAGGCATTAGAAAAGCGATGGGAACTAATTTATTCAATCAAATCAATTACACCACATTTTCGAAAGACAACAAAACATATCTTCAACTCAATGCTTCTGAATACTACAGAAGTCAAATGAAAGCCTCGCTACATTTTGACACTTTTAGAGGCTTTGGCGCGATTATTAATTATACTGGAAGGAATTTATTAGGAGAGTCTTCCCGAATTCTAGTAACTGGTGATATTGCGCAACAACCAAGGATAAGATTGCAATATCAAAAAATATTTGGTCAAGAAAAAAATTGGTGGTGGCGCTCAGAAGCCTATGGTCAACGGGTTACTCAAGATGTTTTCATACAACGTAAAAAAGCAGACAATCTCCAATTTAACGCCTTCCAATTTGACAACCAAATCAATAGGAACATCAATTCTTTAAAAAGCTATTTTGGCTTCGGACTCAACTATCATTATACCCATTTACGTCCAAAAACAGATCCAGGATTTAATACTGTCTTTACTTTAAGCAGTTACTATTTGAACCAAATAGAAATGAATGCTCATTATTATATAGACAATCTAAATAAAGTGTTTTTTGCCTCAACTGGAAATAAGTTATATATTGAATTATCTCGGTCGCTCCGCCAAGATGTTGACATAAACAATTCTAACAATAGCACTCAAAACTATAGCGGAAGCCTGAATCCCTTTACTAAATTCAATTTAAGCTACGAAAACAGAATTCCTATTAAGAACAAAGTACTTATTATGGAAGCTAACGCAGGGTTATTATTTGAAGACAAGTTACAATCCAATCAAATTTCTGCTGCTCAGTTTGGGTATGCATCTAAATACTTTATTGGAGGCTATACACCAAATCCTTTGAAAAACAGCGTAACATTTGCAGGTTTACAAGAAAACGAACTCAATGTCAGTCAATTCATAAAAGTAAACCTAAGTCTACAAACCAATCTTACCTCAAAAATATATTTAATCCCACACGTTGATGTTGCAGCAGTGGGCTTTCAAGACTTCAATGATTTCAAAAGAAATTTTTATGCACCAAAAGGCAAGTGGCAAGATCAAGATGCCACAAGCATGCTGCTGTCTAGCGGAGCTACCATTTCGTACAACACCTTTTTAGGTCCAATTATTTTTGACACCTCTTGGGTCAACAATAACAAGATAAAATTGTTTTTCAGCATTGGATTATTATTCAATCCATCTTAAAAAAGAAAAAGCCTGTCAATTCTTGATTGACAGGCTTTTTAATAATTATAATCCTATTTCTTATGCTTCAAATGGAAGTACAGAAACGTATGATTTATTATCTTTTTTCTTTTGGAACTTCACAACTCCATCAACTTTTGCGTGTAAAGTATGATCTTTACTAATGTAAACATTAGCACCTGGATTGTGTTTAGAACCTCTTTGTCTTACGATGATGTTCCCAGCAATAGCAGCTTGACCACCAAAAATCTTAACGCCTAAACGTTTTGATTCTGATTCTCTACCATTCTTAGAACTACCGACACCTTTCTTGTGAGCCATGACGTATTGGTTTTAATATTGTTATTATTCTTTTGTATCTTCTTTTTTAGCTTTTGGAGCTTTTTTTACTTTAGGAGCTGGCGCTTCTTCAGTTGTAGCTTCAACAGCTGCTTTTTTTGGAGCTGCTTTTTTAGCTGTTCCACCTGCAGTAATACCTTCAATTACAATTTGAGTAAGATATTGTCTGTGACCATTTCTTTTTTTGTATCCTTTTCTTCTTTTCTTTTTGAAAACGATAACTTTATCTCCTTTTAAGTGTTGTAACACTTTAGCTTCTACTGAAGCACCTTCTATAGCTGGGGCGCCTAAAGTTACATTTCCATTATCATCTAATAAAAGAACTTTGTCAAAAGAAACTTTTGAACCTTCTTCATTAGCCAAACGGTGAACATAAACCTTTAAGTCTTTGCTTACTTTAAATTGTTGCCCTGCTATCTCTACGATTGCATACATACCAAATTGATTTATTGATTTTTAAGGTTGCAAATATACAACTAAATATTAATCCTGCAATCTAATGCTTAAAAAATATTTCTAACCCTATTACCCTCTGATTTTTAAGCTGTTTACAAGGTTATAACTAATGTTAAAATCGTGTAAAAACAAGATTATATTTACAATAAAGCCTAAAATGAAGTACATTTGATGTAACATTTTTTATGGAACCTAAACTAATGCGAGAACAAAACTTTAATAAACCTTATGAAAAAAACAATAATGGCTTTGAGTAGCGTATTGATGCTTGGAGGCGTTGCCTCAGCTCAAAAAGTAGCTTTTGAAGAGTACGACCTTGACAATGGTATGCACGTTATATTACATCAAGACCCATCGGCTCCTGTAGCAATCACTTCAGTAATGTATCACGTAGGATCAAAAGACGAAAAACCAGATCGAACTGGTTTTGCTCACTTCTTCGAACATTTATTATTTGAAGGAACTGAAAACATCAAACGCGGAGAATGGTTCAAGATTGTAACTGCCAACGGAGGCGTGAACAACGCCAATACATCAGACGATAGAACCTATTATTACGAAGTTTTTCCTTCTAATAATTTAGAACTAGCTCTTTGGATGGAATCCGAAAGACTATTGCACCCAGTCATCAACAAAATTGGTGTGGACACGCAAAACGAAGTAGTGAAAGAGGAAAAAAGAACCCGAATGGACAATCAACCTTATGGCCGATTCCAAGCGGTAGTAAAAGAAAACCTATTCAAAAAACACCCTTACCGTTGGGCAACAATTGGCTCTATGGAACATTTAGACGCTGCCACTTTAGAAGAATTTCAAGCGTTCAACAAGAAATTCTACATTCCTAATAATGCTGTTTTAGTTGTAGCAGGAGATTTCAAAAAAGACCAAGCCAAAAAATGGATTGCACAATATTTTGGTTCTATCCCAAAAGGAGCTCCTATCAAAAGAGAACAATTCATCGAAGAACCTATAACCGAAACTATAAAAGCCAAATTTGAAGACAGCAACATTCAAATTCCAGCAATTGTAGCGGCTTACAGAACGCCTTCAATGAAAACAAGAGATGCACGCGTTTTAGACCTTATCTCTTCTTATTTAAGCGATGGTAAAAGCTCTAAATTATACAAGAAAATTGTAGACGACAAAAAAATCGCACTACAAGTAGGCGCTTTTAGCAACAGTCAAGAAGATTACGGAATGTATATTTTGTATGGTTTACCAATGGGCAAAAACACCGCTACAGACATTTTAAAAGAAATTGACGAAGAAATAACAAAATTACAAACCGAATTAATCTCTGAGAAAGATTACCAAAAATTACAAAACAAGTTCGACAATAATTTTGTAAGCTCTAACTCTTCTATTGAAGGAATCGCCGAGAATTTGGCTAGCTATTATTTATTGTATGGCGATATCAACCTAATCAATACAGAAATAGAAATGATTCACTCCATCACAAGAGAAGAAATTAGAGACGTTGCCAAAAAGTATTTAAATCCTAATCAACGTTTAGTTTTAGATTACGTACCAGCTGCTGAAAAGGCCAAATAACAAGATATGAACATTATGAAAAATATAAGCATCCTCTTAACCCTATTCTTTGTAACAGGAATTATGCAAGCGCAAAACAGACCACAACCCAAACCAGGACCTTCTCCAATGGTTCAAATCAAAAAGCCACAAAGCTTTGTCCTAAAAAATGGACTAAAAGTTATGGTCGTAGAGAATCATAAACTTCCACGTGTTTCTTTTAACCTTACGCTAGACAATCCTCCTTTTGCCGAAGGCAACAAAAAAGGAGTTGATGATTTGACTAGTAGCCTAGTAGGTAACGGAAGTCAAAAAACTCCAAAAGATGTATTCAATGAAGAAATTGATTTCTTAGGCGCCAACATCAACTTCTCTTCGCAAGGCGCTTCCGCAAGTGCACTATCTAAATATTCTGGACGCGTTTTAGAATTATTAGCTGAAGGCGCTTTGTTTCCGCTTTTCACACAAGAAGAATTCGACAAAGACAAAGCGAAAATGATTGAAGGATTAAAAGCCAACGAGAAAAGTGTAGCCGCAATTTCTAGCCGAGTTGTTGATGTACTAGCTTTTGGAAAAAATCATCCTTCTGGTGAATATGTTTCTGAAGAAACTTTAAAAAACGTAACACTTGCAGATGTTCAAAGCAACTACGCTGCTCGATTTGTACCAGAAAATGCCTATTTGGTAATCATTGGAGACGTAAAATTCAAAGAAACCAAAGCCGCTGTTGAAAAGCTATTTGGCGCTTGGGAGAAAAAAACCATTACCAAAGAAAGCTATACCGCTAATCCAAACGTAGACAAATTACAAATCAACTTGGTAGACGTACCAAATGCTGTACAATCCGAAATTTCATTGGTCAACACTTTGAATTTAAAAATGAACGACCCTGATTTTTTCCCAGCAGTGATTGCTAATCAAATTTTGGGTGGTGATTTCAATTCGTATTTGAATATGAATTTGAGAGAAAAACACGCTTGGACTTATGGTGCGCGTTCTGAAATTGGAAGCGGAAAATATGTAACCAAATTTGTAGCTACTTCTGCCGTTCGTAATGCCGTTACTGACAGCGCCGTAGTAGAATTCATCAAAGAAATCAAAAAAATCAGAACCGAAAAAGTAGATGCCGAAGTATTGAAAAACGTAAAAGCAGGATACATTGGTCGTTTTGTAATGCAAGTTCAAAAACCACAAGCTGTGGCGCGCTATGCTTTGAACATTGAAACAGAACAATTGCCAGCCGATTTTTACGAAAAATACATCCAAACCATCAATGCCGTAACACCAGAGGACATTCTTCGTGTGGCTAATAAATACTTCTTATTAGACAACACCAGAATTGTAATCGTAGGTAAAGCAAGCGAAGTAACACCTGGTTTAGAAAAACTAAAATTGCCGTTGTTCTTTTTTGACAAATATGGTAATCCTGTAGAAAAACCAGTAACCAAAAAAGAAATTCCAGCTGGAGTTACTGCCAAAAGCGTTCTAGAAAACTACATCAAAGCTATTGGTGGAGACAAAGCTGTGGCTACTGTAAAAACCATTGCTATGACTGGTTCTACAACCATTCCACAAGCACCTTCTCCATTAAGCTTTACTTCTAAAATTGACAGCAAAGGGAAAATGATGATTGAATTAGCGATGGGACCTATGAGCTTGATGAAACAAGTAGTAAACGAAAAAGGAGCCTATGCTATTCAACAAGGACAACGCAGAGATTTCACTGGCAAAGACTTAGATGCTATGAAAGCTAGCGCAACGACATTTGTTGAAACAACTTTGTTAAAAAAAGCAGACATCACCCTTTCAGGCATCGAAACCATCAATGGTAAAGATGCTTACGGAATCAAAGACGGTAAAACAACTTATTTCTATGACACCACAACTGGTCTAAAAGTAGCCGACTCAAAAGTTTTAGAACAAGGAGGTCAAAGTATGACACAAACAATCACTTATAGCGATTATAGAGACGTAAAAGGCGTAAAAGTTCCTTTCAACATCATCCAAAATGTAGGTTTTGAATTAGACATTAAAATGTCTGATGTAAAAATCAACGAAGGCGTAACCGATGCCGACTTTCAATAATCACAACTTAAATTAAAACAAAAAGACTGCCGATGAAAGCAGTCTTTTTTCGTTTACACTATTTTGGGCGTGACCCCATTTACCAAAAGAGGCATATAACTAGCGTGCTATACGCCTCTTTTGGCAACTGCGGTCGGGCTATACACGCTACTTCGGTAGCAAGCTGCTATCCCTCACGCAAACCCGTAACAAAACACCTATTTTCTGGCCGATAAATACACCCCAACCAAAACAATAAAAGCTCCAAAAAGCTGTACAGGCGTTAATAACTCTTGGTCTAACATCCCCCAAAAGAAAGCTACCACTGGAATCAAATACGTAACCGAAGTCGCAAAAACGGGCGACGAAATCTGAATCAGTTTAAAGAAAATAATATTGGCAATACCCGTTCCCAACACTCCCAAAATCAAAATATACAACACCGATTCTTGAACAGCCGCTCCGTGCGTCATAGCGAAAAAATCAGTACTATATAATACAGCCAACGCCGGAAAAAGCAAAACCAAAAAATTACCTGTTGTAATACTCAACGGAGGCAAATCCGATAAATATTTTTTAATCAAATTGACATTTGTAGCATAGCAAATCGAAGCAATCAATACTAAAAAAGCATAATAATAATTTTGATTGGGATGATGCACCGCGCCATTCCAAATCAACAAAGCACTACCGACTAAACCAATCAAGACTCCAAAAATTTGATTGCGTCTAAAATCCAACCTAAAGAAAAGTGCTCCAATCAACAAGGTATTCAAAGGCGTTAAGGAATTAAGAATAGAACTTATAGAACTATCTATTTGCGTTTGCGCAATAGCAAACAAATACGCAGGAATAAAGGTGCCAAACAAAGAAGTCAAAGCAATATACTTCCACTGATGGTGAGGAATTTTTACTAAACTTCTAAAACCAATCAGCAACAAAAACAGCGCTGCAAAAATAATACGCAACGACCCCAACTGAAAAGCCGTTAGGCCTACCAATCCTTTTTTGATTAATATGAAAGAACTGCCCCATATAAGAGATAAAAGCAGCAAATAGCCCCATTTGATTTGTTTTGATAGCATCTGTTTTATTTTGGCTCAAAATTGTAATTATTTTGGGAATATCTAGGTGTTTTTTTGATTAATTTTGACCCCAAATACATTTTAAACTCATCTAAATCAATACCAATGAATAGTAAAAAAACGATTATAGCTATTGCAATTGCAAGTATCGTTATGATAAGTTGCAAAAAAGAAACAGAAACAGCTAAACCAGAAGCCGCTACTACTGAAGCTCCAGCAGTTAAAAAACCAATTGCTGCCGCTAATGTACAAACCGCAAGTTTTGCTATCGAAGGAATGACTTGTGCCGTAGGTTGCGCAAAAACCATCGAAAAAAAATTAGCAGAATCTGAAGGAGTTGAGAAAGCAACTGTTGATTTTGATAAAAAATTAGCAACAGTAACTTTTGACAAAAGCGTTCAAAACCCAACGTCGTTAACTCAAGTAATTGAAGGCGTAGCTGATGGAAAAACGTATAAAGTAGTACAACCTAAATCATAGGTAGAAAAACTCTTAAGCAAAAAAGCATTCGCCAAAAACGAATGCTTTTTTTATATTTATTTTCTAAACTAAAACTAGACAATCTATTATTTACAATGTACAACTAACGAATGCTATCGTGGGCATGTGTTGGTATATTATCATTCCATAAAGTCAAAATATCCGTTGCTACTGCTGCACCACTTCCTGCCGCGATTGCCAATTGACTTCTCCAACCCGCTAGTGTACCAATAACATAAATCCCTTCCGAAACTTTGTGGTCTGTGTTTCGCAATTGTATGCGTTGTTTTTCGGGTAATGCTTTTTTATGAGGCTCAACAAAGTGCATCAAACCTTCAATCGCAAAAGTATTTGCAGAACCGATACCTACAACAAGGTTTCGGGTTGTATAAGAATTCTTATTAGTGAATACTTTAAATTCAGGGTAGTCCCCCTCTATTTTCAATACTTTTTCTTCAGGAATCTGAGTAATGTGCGGATAAACAGTTGCTAAATGTATGTTGCTTTGCTTTAATAATTCACTGCCTAAAGTTCCAGGTGAAATTCCATAGGCATTATTAAACAAGGCTTCTTGCAAAGAAGAGGATTTTTGGTGCGTAAAAATGCCAATTTTCTTATTTGACATAAATGACTTGTTTTGAGCTGAACCCAATACTAAAGCACAAGACATTCCAGAAACACCTCCTCCAATAATTAGAACATCAAACATCTAAATATTGTCGTTCATTTTTTCTTCAATTTTTTTAGATATTCTAAAAATAAGAAGGATTAAAATCGCACAAAATGAGGCTCCAACTCCAATAAGTGCAACACCACTGTTGCCTTTGAATGGCTCTGAAAAGTCTAATAAAGTAACATTAAATACGATTAAAGCAACAGCTAAGAAAATTAAAACAGTAGTAAAGATTTTCATGGTATTCATCAATTAATTTTTTAATACCTTATAACTTTTGATTCAATCAATAGGGCATTAAAACTATTCAAGGGGGTAAATTTATAAAATTTTACTTTAGGCAAACAAACCTTTAACATTAGCAGCAAATAATTTAACAGCAATAGCCAAAAGCACCACACCAAAAGTTTTTCGCACTACTCCAAGTCCATTTTTTCCCAACATTTTTTCGATTTTACCTGAAGATTTCAAAACAATATAAACCAAAATAATATTCAAAATGATTCCAATTAAAATGTTGATAGTATGAAATTGAGAACGAAGAGATAACAGTGTCGTCATCGTTCCTGCACCAGCAATTAAAGGAAAAGCAATCGGGACAATAGAAGCAGAATTCGCCTCTTCATCTCTATAAAGATGTATGCCAAGAATCATTTCTAATGCCAAGAAGAACAAGACAAACGAACCAGCAACTGCAAATGAATGAACATCAATTCCTATTAGGCTCAAGAACTCTTTACCAATAAAAAGAAAGACAATCATTATTAAGCCAGCAACAAGTGAAGCTTTTTCAGACTCAATATGGCCGTGTTTGGCTCTAAGATTAATGATGATTGGAATCGAACCCACAATATCAATAACTGCAAATAGTACCATTCCTACAGTTGCCACTTCTCTTAAGTTGAATTCTAACATACTTTTTTTGTTGGCAAAGGTAAAACTTTGAGCATATTTTTAATAGTTTGCTGCAATAAATCGAGGTTTTTTAATATTTTTTTATCAAATAACACGCTAAGTTCATCTATTTTCATCAGATTTGATAGTTATTAAAAATAGCTCAAAATCGAATCTTTCCTCTTTTTTATTGATTACAACCGTTAAAGAAGACGCAAACTTTAATAGACTCCACAAGATTGACTAACTTTGCAGCAAAATTAAAAGTAGCACATATCCATGTTTCAACTAGGAAAAACCATCGTATCCGAAGATATACTCGAAAAAGAATTTGTATGTAATTTATCTGCTTGCAAAGGCGCTTGTTGTGTTGACGGTGATGCTGGTGCACCTTTGAGTATTGAGGAAACTAAAATCCTTGAAACCATCTATCCTAAAGTAAAACCATTTTTGCGCAAACAAGGAATCGAAGCAATAGAAGCGCAAGGCACCTGGATAAAAGGAACGGATGGCGATTTAGAAACACCATTAATCGAAAATAAAGATTGTGCTTATGTTATTTTTGATGGCGCTACAGCACTTTGCGGTATCGAACAAGCCTACAACCAAGGAATAGTTGACTGGAAAAAACCAGTTTCTTGCCATTTATACCCAATAAGAGTAAAAGATTTTAGTGATTTCGCTGCCGTCAATTATGACAAATGGGATATTTGCGACGATGCCTGCTCGCTTGGAAAAGAATTAGAAGTTCCGGTGTATAAATTTGTTAAAGAAGCACTCATTAGAAGGTTTGGAGAAGACTGGTATATGGAGCTCGAAAAAGTAGCAAATGATTTAAAAAAATAAATCTAAAAAATATCATTTTTCACTTGCACAGCAGTTTAAAAATCCTATATTTTACGGCACTTTAGCCGAATTTATACTTTGCAAACAACTACAAATCAGTAAGTTAAAAATTCATAGTTTATTATTTTGAAAATGGCCCTTTGTTAAAAACTAGGGGCGATTGTGAATAAGTTTGACTTTTTAAACACACAATATTTCACAATCTTTGTAATCCCCAGATGGATTAAAATTCTCTTAAAAAATCAAAAAAAAAGAATCAATAAAAATGTCACAATTAGAACCAATTTTACAAGAAAATAAAAATCGTTTCGTGATTTTTCCTATCAAGCATCATGATATTTGGGAATGGTATAAGAAAATGGAAGCTAGTTTTTGGACTGCAGAAGAAATTGACTTATCACAAGACCTTAATGATTGGAACAACAGGCTAAATGAGGATGAAAAATACTTTATCAAACACATTTTAGCTTTTTTTGCTGCTTCTGATGGAATTGTAAATGAAAATTTGGCTGAGAACTTTGTAAACGAAGTACAATATGCAGAAGCTAAATTTTTCTATGGTTTTCAAATTATGATGGAAAACATTCATAGCGAAACCTACTCTTTATTAATTGATACTTATGTAAAAGATGAATCAGAGAAAAACGAGTTGTTTACCGCTATTGAAGTATTTCCTGCCATCAAGAAAAAAGCTGATTGGGCGTTAAAATGGATTGAATCTGATTCATTTGCAGAGCGATTGATTGCTTTTGCCGCTGTTGAAGGGATTTTCTTTTCAGGAAGTTTTTGTTCTATTTTTTGGTTGAAAAAGCGTGGTTTAATGCCAGGATTGACTTTTTCTAACGAGTTGATTTCTCGTGATGAAGGAGTTCACTGTGATTTCGCGGTACATTTACATAATCATCATTTGATTAATAAAGTTCCTAAAGAACGAATAAGAGAAATTTTAGTTGACGCATTAAATATTGAAAGAGAGTTTATCACTGAATCACTTCCAGTAAGTTTGATTGGAATGAATGCAGGATTAATGACGCAATATTTAGAATTCGTAACCGACCGTTTGTTGGTTGAATTAGGTTGCGAAAGAGAATACAATACCACAAATCCTTTTGATTTCATGGACATGATTTCATTACAAGGAAAAACCAATTTCTTTGAGAAAAAAGTAGCAGAATATCAGAAAGCGGGCGTAATGAACACAGATAGTGACGCGCAGAAGATTTCATTCGACGCTGATTTTTAAAAAAGTTAAGTAGTATCGTTTAGTAATTAGAAGTAACTAGTTCTTTTTATTACCTATTAAATTTTGTCCTTCAATTGGGCACAGATTTTTATGGTGATAAGGAATCATTTGCCTCTAACGAATCAATACATTCTAGGGATTAGTTTCCCAATTCAATTATTACAAATACCCTAAAATAGCAAAGGGATTTGCTGTTTTTTAAAACCAAAACTTATGTACGTAGTAAAAAGAGATGGCCATAAAGAGCCTGTAATGTTCGACAAAATCACAGATAGAATTAAAAAACTATGCTATGGTTTGAATGATTTAGTAGATGCTGTAAAAGTGGCTATGAGAGTAATCGAAGGCCTTTATGACGGCGTATCTACTTCTGAATTAGACAACTTAGCAGCCGAAACAGCTGCATCTATGACCATTGCGCATCCTGATTATGCCCAATTAGCCGCTCGTATTGCTATTTCTAACTTACATAAAAACACTAACAAATCGTTCTCTGAAACGATGAATGAAATGTATCACTATGTGAATCCTAGAAACGGACAAGAAGCTCCACTACTTTCTGATGAAGTTCATAAAGTAATCATGGAAAATGCCGAATTCTTAAATTCACATATCATTTATAACCGTGATTTTAATTATGACTATTTTGGTTTTAAAACTTTAGAGCGTTCTTATTTATTAAAAATTAATGGCAAAATCGTAGAGCGTCCACAACACATGTTAATGCGTGTGGCTGTTGGTATTCATTTGAACGATTTAGAATCGGTTATTGAAACCTACGACTTAATGTCTAAAAAATTCTTTACGCACGCAACGCCAACTTTATTTAATGCTGGAACACCAAAACCACAAATGTCCTCTTGTTTCCTTTTAGCAATGCAAGACGACAGTATTGATGGAATTTATGATACGTTGAAACAAACGGCTAAAATTTCGCAATCTGCTGGAGGAATTGGACTTTCTATTCACAATGTAAGAGCAACAGGTTCTTATATCAGAGGTACCAACGGAACATCAAACGGAATTGTTCCTATGTTGCGTGTATTCAACGATACTGCTCGTTATGTAGACCAAGGTGGAGGAAAACGTAAAGGTAGTTTTGCAATCTATATCGAAACTTGGCATGCTGACATCTTTGAATTTTTGGATTTAAAGAAAAACACAGGAAAAGAAGAAATGCGTGCCAGAGATTTATTCTTTGCCATGTGGACTTCAGATTTATTCATGAAACGTGTACAAGAAGATGGGAATTGGACTTTAATGTGCCCAAATGAGTGTCCAGGTTTATATGATGTATACGGAGAAGAGTTCGAAACGATGTATACTGATTATGAAAATCGTGGCAAAGGAAGAAAAACAATAAAAGCTCGCGAATTATGGGAGAAAATTCTTGAATCTCAAATCGAGACAGGAACACCATACATGCTCTATAAAGATGCTGCAAATCGCAAATCGAATCAAAAAAACCTTGGTACGATTCGTTCCTCTAACTTGTGTACCGAAATTATGGAGTACACTTCAAAAGATGAAATTGCGGTATGTAACCTTGCTTCTATTTCGTTACCAATGTTTGTTGAAAACGGAAAATTCAATCATGAATTAATGTTCAAAGTAACCAAACGTGTAACCAGAAATTTAAATAAAGTAATCGACAGAAATTACTACCCAGTAAAAGAAGCTCAAAATTCAAATATGCGTCACCGTCCAGTTGGATTGGGAGTACAAGGATTAGCAGATGCTTTCATCTTACTTAGAATGCCTTTTACAAGCGATGAAGCAAAGAAATTGAATCAAGAAATTTTTGAAACACTCTACTTTGCAGCAGTTACTGCTTCTATGGAAATGGCTAAAGAGGAAGGTCCTTATTCGACCTTTGAAGGTTCTCCAATTTCTCAAGGAGAGTTCCAACACAACCTTTGGGGATTGAAAGACGAAGAATTATCCGGAAGATGGGATTGGGCGTCTTTAAGAAAAGAAGTTATGCAACACGGTGTTAGAAATTCACTATTGGTTGCGCCTATGCCAACAGCATCTACTTCTCAAATTCTAGGAAACAACGAAGCGTTTGAACCTTACACTTCTAATATTTACACTAGACGTGTACTTTCTGGAGAGTTTATTGTAGTAAACAAACATTTATTGCATGACTTGGTAGAGCGTGGTTTATGGAATGAAACATTGAAACAAGAAATCATGAGAAATAATGGTTCGGTGCAAAATATTGACGCCATTCCTCAAGATTTAAAAGATTTGTACAAAACAGTTTGGGAGATGTCTATGAAAGACATTATCGATATGTCTCGTCAAAGAGGTTATTTTATTGACCAATCACAATCATTAAACTTGTTCATGCAAGATGCTAATTACTCAAAATTAACTTCTATGCATTTCTATGCATGGCAATCAGGATTAAAAACCGGAATGTACTATTTGAGAACCAAAGCAGCTGTAGATGCTATTAAGTTCACTTTGAATAATGATAAAAAAGAAGAGGCAATTCCAGAAAGTAAACCTAAAGCAAGACCCCTTGAAGCGGTTGAAATCGAAACAGTAGAAATGACTCCTGAAGAATACAGAGCCATGATTGAATTGGCCAAAAACGCAGGGCCAGACGATTGTGAAATGTGTGGGTCTTAATTAAGTTAAAGAGGTTGCCGAAAATGGCAACCTCTTTTTTTTATTTTACTTTTTCAAAAAATCTTAAAATAATACCAATCCCTACGAACATTAATTTATTTGCTTAAATTTGTTATCATAAAAAATAGCCAATCATGGAGATTAAGGATTTTTCAAAATATAGTAATGCTGAAAAAATTGTTTTCGCAGAACAATTATGGGATAGTATTACTAAAAACGAATTAGAAATCTCTGATGAAATACAAAAAGAGTTGGATATTCGACTTCAAAATTTAGAAGATGACAAATCTGAATTGTATTCATGGGAGGCCGTAAAAGCGCATTTGAAAACGATTAGATAATGTGTGATATTCATTTTACAAAAGAAGCATTATTTGATATTGAGGCTGCTTTTCTTCACACCTCTCGCTCTCCAAAAAACTGGTCAAAAAGACTTGGTTTAAAGTAAAACCTTTTAACAATCCAATCCCTTTGAGTTTATTATATTTTACTGACCGAAGTAATGTCCTCCTTGAAGATGTTGTCTTTAATGAAGCAGTTTCACAACAAATCCATCAATTTTTAAAGGAGTATCAATTTCGAAAAGTACTCGAACAATATGATTTACCTGTAGCCAATAAAATGTTACTTTATGGCAAAACAGGTTGTGGAAAAACGATGACTGCCAAAGCCATTGCTAAAAAATTAGACAAAAAACTCATTATTGTCAACCTTTCTAGAATTGTTTCGTCTAAATTAGGAGAAACCTCCAAAAATATCGAAGGTTTATTTAAAGAAGTACAGTACGAAAGTGCGGTGTTGTTTTTTGACGAGTTCGATTCTTTAGGACAAATAAGGGATTACGACAACAAAGACAATACAGAGATGAAACGCGTGGTCAATTCCATTATTCAGTTGATTGATAGTTTTCCGAGTCACTCTGTTTTAATTGCTGCTACTAATCAAATTCAAATGATAGACGAGGCCTTAGTGCGTCGCTTTGAATTACAACTTGAGTTTACAGCACCCAACTCAGCCGTTTTAGATAGGTATTATGATACGTTGCTTCAAAAGTATCCACTTCAATTTCAAAAAATGGAACGCTTGTACGACATTACTTTTGCTGAAGCAAAAAACCATTTACTACAATCAGTGAAAAATAATGTGATTCAAGACGCTATTGCGAATCATCCTCAGGATTTATCCGAATAGAAATATAAAACCAATCGTATTTGTATATTTGACAACTAATCATGCACAAAATAAAATGAACTGGGAACAACTATTATCATTAAAACGTCAAGGCGACACAGGAAAGCGTTTGCGAATCGAACAAGATGAAACTCGTTTGGGGTTTGAAGTAGATTATGACCGTATCATTTTTTCATCTGCCTTCAGAAGTTTGCAAGACAAAACTCAGGTGATTCCATTATCTAAAACCGATTTTGTGCATACTCGTTTAACACATAGCCTCGAGGTTTCTGTGGTAGGACGTTCTTTGGGAAGATTGGTTGGAAAAAAAATAATCGAAAAATATCCTTATTTACAAGACATTCATGGTTATCAAATGAATGATTTTGGTGCCATTGTTGCTGCTGCTTCTCTCGCACACGACATTGGCAATCCACCGTTTGGGCATTCTGGTGAAAAAGCAATTGGAGAGTATTTTTCAATTGGCAAAGGACAACACTATAAAAATCAATTGACTCCTAAGCAATGGCAAGATTTGGTCGATTTTGAAGGAAATGCTAATGGTTTTTCAGTATTGAATAGCTCTCGTCCAGGAGTCGAAGGAGGGATTCGATTATCATTTGCCACTTTGGGTGCTTTTATGAAATATCCCAAAGAGAGTTTACCAAAGAAGCCTACCAAAAATATTGCCGATAAAAAATATGGTTTCTTTCAAACCGATAAAGATTTTTTTCAAGAAATAGCCCAAGAAATGGGGATGATTCCCAACAAAAACAATCCAGATATTGGCTTCGAAAGACATCCACTGGCGTATTTGGTCGAAGCTGCCGATGATATTTGCTATACAATTATTGATTTTGAAGACGGCATCAATTTGGGATTAATTTCAGAAGATTTTGCATTAGAATATTTAATCAAATTGGTAAAAGACAGCATTGACACTTCTAAATACAAGACATTAGAAACCAAAGAGGATAGAATTAGTTACTTACGCGCCTTGGCAATAGGAAGCTTAATAAATGATGCCGTAAAAGTCTTTATCGAAAATGAAACCAGTATTTTGGAAGGAAATTTCCCTTTTGCTTTAATGGATAAAAGCAAATACAAAGCACAAATGGATGATATCATCAAAATTAGTGTCAAGAATATTTATCAGAGCAGAGAAGTAATTGAAAAAGAATTGGTGGGTTATCAAATCATTCAGACGCTATTGGATAAATTTATTGTTGCTTTCAATAATAAATTTGAAGGTAAGGCTTCCAATTACGACCAACTAATTTTAAAAATGCTTCCAGAAAAACACCATCTCGAAAAAGAAAATCTATACGAACGTTTACTACACATCTGTCATTATATTTCCATGTTGACAGATGGGAATGCATTACGCCTTTATGAAACTTTACAAGGGGCTAAAAAGTAAAAATTAAAACTCATAAACAATACCTACTCCTAAAACTTGTTTTAATTGTACTTTCGGACCCTCAGTGATTTGAACACCATTTTCTTCTCTTTTAGATTTAATATCATCGTCATAAATTAATTGCGAACCAATATTAGCTTTGACATATTTATTGACTACAAGTTCTAACTGAAGATTCCAGTCTATGTCAACATTTCCGAATCTATTAATATAATCTGAATACAAACTCAACCTGTTATCTAAATGGATGTTTTTAAAAATTTCCTTTTTAATTTGGTATGAAAAAAGAAAACCCAACTCTGATCTCGATCGTTTACCATTTTTTACAAGAACTCCATTTGTATCATAAATAGCTTCATCAACTCCAAAAGCACCTTGATCCGCTAATCTTTGATCTAAAACTAAAGTCGTTTTTGATGTAAATGGAGAGATGTAATAAGAGTAATTCTTTTTTTTATCAATCTTTTCAGCACCCAAACCTATAAATACATATGCAGGTGCAAAAGCTCTAGAAATAGCCACTTCTTTATTTGGATAAGAATAACCATCTGTGAATTGCGTATTAAAATTAAATTTTGCCGAATAATACCAATTGGTCAAAGTGTCTTTTCTGTAACCAAAGGTGGAGTTAATCAAGACGGCATCATCTGTTTTTCGCAATTCAATTCCATCTTGTTTATTGAGACCATAGCGAAAAATCAATTCATTTTGCCATTTATAATTTTCTCTGGTATAGACCCTCGTAAAATTTCCTTTTACTAATCCTGAAATAGAGCTTGTACCCCCTGCATTCCAGTTTACAAAAGCAATTTGAGTGATATCAAAACCTAGTTTATTTTTTTTTATCCAGTTTGAAATCCCTAATGTATTTACAGAAGTTTTTCTAATAGTTGGTGCTTTTATAGGTGGCAATGACGTTGGAATTACAAAAGGCCGGAAAGTAGGCCCAGCAGTAGGAGTCAATAGGACAATAGAATCGCTTGTAGCTTCTGGAATTGGTGTGGTTTCTTGTGCAAAAGTTTGAAAAGAAAAACTAAAGAAAAATAATAAAAGTGGTATTGATAAAAATTTCATTATTGGCGTTTTATAAATGCAAATTAACTGATTTTGAAGGTTGAAAAAAACTGCTTCAAGCTTTTAACGTCAATTTTACATGCGTATTGTAATTCGTTTAAAGTGGCTTGTTCAATAAAAGTATCCGGGATTCCAAGTGTTTTAATTGTTTTCTGATAATTATGAAAAGCAGAAAACTCAAGTATGGCTGAACCAAAACCTCCTGTTACCACCCCATCTTCTATCGTAATTATCGTTTCAAATTGTTCAAAAATAGTATGCAGAAGTATTTCGTCTAATGGTTTTACAAAGCCAAAATGATAATGAGCAAAAAACGCCTTATTGTCTAAATCTTCAATTGCTTTTGTTACATTATTTCCAATAGTCCCGGTTGAAAGCACAGCAATTTTTGTGCCTTTATTTTGACAATTTGCTTTTCCGATAATAATTTTTTTGTAAGGCGACTTCCAATCAACAAATTCACCTCTACCTCTAGGATAACGAATGGCTATGGGCTGGTCGATTCCTAATTGTACAGTATATAAGATGTTCTGCAACTCTATTTCGTTCAACGGGGCATAAATCATCAAATTTGGAATGCATCTCAAATAGGCTAAGTCAAAAACACCGTGATGTGTAGCGCCATCTTCGCCAACCAATCCCGCTCTATCTAAACAAAAAACAACAGGCAGTTTTTGCAGCGCTACATCATGAATAAGCTGATCATAAGCCCTTTGCAAAAAAGTAGAATAGATATTACAATAAACTATCATCCCTTGAGTCGCCATTCCTGCCGCTAATGTAACGGCATGTTGCTCAGCAATGCCCACATCAAATGCGCGTTTTGGGAGCACATCCATCATAAATTTTAGAGAACTACCAGATGGCATAGCGGGTGTTATTCCAATGATTTTATCATTTTTTTGAGCTAAATCCAACAAGGTTAAACCAAAAACATCTTGGTATTTTGGAGGTAAGTTAGCTTCTGATTTTGGGAGTAAATCTCCAGTGGTAGCGTCAAATTTCCCAGGCGCGTGGTACTGAACCTGATTTTCTTCAGCTTGTTGTAGTCCTTTACCTTTGGTGGTAATAACATGAAGGAATTTAGGTCCTTTCACGTTTTTTAAGCGTTTTAATTCTTTAATAACTGTTGCAAGATCATGCCCATCAATTGGCCCTGAATAATCAAAATTCAGGGATTTAATCATATTATTTTGTCGATGGTTTTTACCATCTTTTACAGCTGTAAGATACTCTTTTAAGGCACCAACACTAGGGTCGATCCCTATGGCATTGTCGTTTAAAATAACCAACAAATTCGCATTAGTCACACCAGCATGATTAAGTCCTTCAAAGGCCATTCCTGAAGCGATTGAAGCATCGCCAATTACGGCTATATGTTGTTTTTCGAAATCTCCTTTTAAGTTGGAAGCAATCGCCATTCCCAGTGCTGCTGAAATTGAGGTCGATGAGTGACCTACGCCAAAGGCATCATAAATACTCTCACTTCTTTTTGGAAATCCCGAAAGACCATTGAGCTGACGGTTGGTATGAAAACTATTTTTTCTTTCTGTTAAAATTTTATGTCCATAGGCTTGATGTCCTACATCCCAAATCAATAAATCATTTGGAGTATCAAACACATAATGCAAAGCAATAGTCAATTCAACTACACCGAGACTGGCGCCAAGATGCCCTTCTTTTACGGCTACGACATTAATAATAAAATCGCGTAATTCTTGCGCCAAAAGAGGCAGTTGCGCTTCATTGAGTAAGCGTAAATCGATGGGGGAATTTATGTTTGAAAGTAAATTATCTGACATAAAGCAAAGGTACAATTTGAAATTGTATTTTTACATTCTATAAAAAAGTTGTTTTACAAAGAATTTAATTTACGAATTTTCGGTCTAGACTATGATACAACCTTTCACCGACGAATATTTTATGAAAAAAGCTTTGCAAGAAGCTGAAATGGCTTTTGAAAAAGGCGAAATTCCTGTGGGAGCCGTTATTGTTGTGGCTGACAAAGTCATTGCCCGAACTCACAATTTGACTGAGCTGCTCAACGACGTAACGGCTCATGCAGAGATGCAAGCCATAACCGCAGCGGCCAATTTCTTGGGTGGAAAGTATTTAAAAGATTGCACATTGTATGTAACATTAGAGCCTTGCCAAATGTGTGCTGGAGCTCTGTATTGGAGCCAAATTACTAAAATTGTTTTTGGGGCTAGTGATACGCACCGTGGGTATGAAAAAATGGGCACTCAATTGCATCCCAAAACTACTGTAGTTCGCGGTGTTTTGGCAGATGAAGCGGCGGATTTAATGAAGCGGTTTTTTGCGGAGAAAAGAAAATAAATTTATAAATAAATTCTTCTTTTTCTTACTATATTTACTTAATTGCTATTTAAACAAAAAAGTAATGGGTAAATTTTAAATCTCAATTTTATGATGGACACTAAAATTAAAACAACTATTGTTATTGGTATTTCTATTGTGATTACAGCCTTTATATTAGGACAATCATTTAAAAATAGAAATGAAAATTTAGATTCAATTTCAGTAATTGGTCTTGGAGCTAAAGATTTTGTTTCAGACGAAATTTTATGGTCTGGAAGTTTTACAGCGAGTAGCTCAGATATTAAAACAGCCTATAATAAAATCATTTCGGATCAAAAAATAGTAGCTGATTTTTTTATAACAAAAGGATTTAAACCGAAGGAGTTTTCGTTTGGAGCGGTAAATTTTCAAAAGAAGTTTAGAGAAGTGAAAATTCAAAATGCAAATGGCGAATACATTAATACTGAACAAGTTTTTGATGGTTATGAAGCCACCCAAAGTATTACTTTTTTAGCAAAAAAGAACCCTGATTTGATGAAACGGATTGAAGATGTTTCGAGTAAAACTTCTGAATTGATTAATTCAGGGATAGAACTTACTTCAAATTCTATTCAATATACATATTCCAATTTACCAAGTTTAAAACAAAGTTTAATCGAAAAAGCGACTAAAGATGCAAATGAACGCGCCATCAAAATTGTAAAAACAGCTGAAGGTAGTTTAGGCAAATTAAAGAGTGCGAGTATGGGAGTTTTTCAAATTACGGGTCAGGGATCTACAGCAGAGGACAGCTATGGCGGTAACAATGATACTTTTAGTAAAAATAAGACTGCTCGAATTACGGTGAGATTAGAATACATTTTGAACTAATAGTAATATTTTTAGACACAAAAAAACCGTCTCGTTAATGAAAACGAGACGGTTTTGTTTGTTTTAGTCTGTAATAACATTTCCTTTTTTGTCGTAGAAATGATATTCTAAATACGTGTAAGCGTCACGAGGTATAATTTTCACCCATTTTTTGTGTTCAAAAAACCATTTTGAACGCAATGATGGAAAACCTTTACTGAGGTATGCAGCCACAAAAGGATGTACATTGAGTACTACTTTTTTGTGGGTTTTTAGGAGTCTTTCTAGATCTGAAGTGATTTTGTCAATGATTAAGATTGGCGCTTCTATTTCGCCATGTTCATTGTTAGGATCTTCTTCTCTGGTCTTGATATTGACTTCTGGTCTTACTCTTTGTCTAGTGATTTGAACTAATCCAAATTTACTAGGAGGCAAGATCTTGTGTTTGGCTTTATCATCGCTCATCTCTTCTCTTAGGAAGTCGAATAAAACTTTGCGATTTTCGGGATTGGCCATATCGATAAAATCAACTACTATGATTCCGCCCATATCTCTCAAACGCAATTGTCTTGCGATTTCGGCAGCGGCTATCATGTTAACTTCCATTGCGGTGTCTTCTTGATTGGTAGCTTTGTTCGAACGGTTACCACTATTTACGTCTATAACGTGAAGAGCTTCGGTATGTTCGATGATTAAATAAGCTCCTTTACTCATGGAAACGGTTTTTCCGAAGGAAGTCTTGATTTGTCTCTCTATATTGTATTTCTCGAATATTGGAGTGTCTTTCGATTGATAAAACTTTACAATTGATTGTTTGGACGGTGCAATTTCTTGCAAGTAATCCTTTGTTTGTTGGTACAACTCTTCATCATCTATTTGAATACCACTAAAGGTATCATTAAACACGTCTCGAAGAATAGAGGAGGCTCTATTGAGCTCGCCTAACACTTTTGACGGATGATGAGCAGTTGGTAATTTCTTACACATTGCAGTCCATCTGCTTAGCAGGTTCTGCAAATCTTTTTCTAATTCGGCTGTATTTTTGCCTTCGGCTACTGTGCGAACAATAACGCCAAAGCCTTTTGGTTTGATGGATTGTACAAGTTTTTTGAGTCGGTCTTTTTCTTTTTTGTCTTCTATTTTTTGAGAAATAGAAACGCGATCAGAAAAAGGAACAAGCACTATAAAACGTCCAGCCAAGGATAGTTCTGCACTAATTCTTGGTCCTTTGGTAGATATAGGCTCTTTTACTACTTGCACTAATACGGATTGATTGGCATTCAAAACATCAGTAATGGTGCCGTCTTTATCAATCTCTTTTTCAAACTGAAAGTTTTTTAGGGAGAAATCTTTTATTTTACCTGCGCTTACAAGTTTTATGAATTTCAGTTGAGAAGCAAGATTAGGACCTAAGTCATGATAATGCAAAAAGGCGTCTTTTTCGTAGCCTACATTGACAAAAGCAGCATTTAAGCCTGCAACTGGTTTTCGTATTTTGGCAATAAAAATATCACCTACTTGAAAGTTGCTGGTTTCTTGTTCTTTATGTAATTCAATTAGTTTTCCATCTTTTAATAAGGCAAAATCTACGGCTTCTGAACTAGAACGAATAATAAGTTCTTTATTCACGCTGTACATTTTTATCCATACGTTAAAGTTTTCAGTTTCGGCTTTCAGTTTTCAGTTTTACAACTCATAACTCATAACTTATAACTCATAACTGAATTGTAAGGATGGATTAAACAATATTTAACAGGTTTGACCCGGATGAAGTTTCAGTCGGCAGTTTTCAGAGAGCAATATGCAGTTTAAGCTGCAATCTGAAGTCTGAAATCTAATGTCTGAAATTCAAATTTCAATGAACTTTTAAAAAGAAAAAAGTAGTTTAAAACTACTTTTTCTTTTTATGACGGTTAGCTCTCGCTCTTTTTTTACGTTTGTGCGTCGCTACCTTATGTCTCTTTCTTTTTTTACCACTTGGCATATCCTGAAGATTTTATGATTAATTAATAGATTATTTTGCTTCGTTATTTGTTTTCACACCTTCTACAAACACTTTAGCTGGTTTAAAAGCTGGAATGTTGTGAGCTGGAATTTTAATAGTGGTATTTTTAGAAATATTTCTTCCTGTTTTTTCAGCTCTAGTTTTAACGATAAAGCTTCCGAAACCTCTTAGATACACATTGTCTCCAGTTTCTAATGAAGTTTTAACTTCATTCATAAAAGTCTCAACTGTTGCTTGAACATCTCCTTTTTCAAGACCTAATTTTTCTGAAATCTTCGCTACGATATCTGCTTTCGTCATTTTCTTTCCTTTTTAATATGTTGTACTATTTTTTTTGAGGTTGCAAATATACGAATTTAAAAAACAATAAATCAACCTAATTCGTTAAAATTTAATTACATAAACTTTTACTTTTGCTTACATATAATTAATAAATGAATTTTACTAACTTACTTATTGAGTGGTATTTACAAAACAAACGTGATTTACCATGGCGAAATACTACAAATCCTTACCCAATTTGGCTCTCAGAAATCATTCTTCAACAGACGCGTGTTGCTCAAGGAATGCCTTATTTTTACTTCTTTTTAGAATCTTTTCCTACAGTAAAAGAATTAGCATTAGCTGACGAACAACAAGTACTCAAACTTTGGCAAGGATTAGGATATTATTCGCGTGCCCGCAACTTACATCAAACCGCACAATATATAGTTACAGAATTGGATGGCGTTTTCCCAAATTCATATACTGGTCTTTTACAATTAAAAGGTATTGGTGAATACACAGCAGCTGCCATTGCTTCGTTTGCTTATAATGAACCCGTGCCTGTAATAGATGGAAACGTATTCCGGGTAGTATCGCGTTACTTCGGAATAGAATCGGATATAAGCGCAGGAAAAACCAAAAAAGAATTCACCGCCATGGCAGCCGAATTATTACCCAAAGAACAGCCCGCACTTTTCAACCAGGCGATAATGGAGTTTGGGGCGTTGCAATGTGTGCCTAAAAATCCAGATTGCGAAAATTGCATTTTCAATTCTAGTTGTGTTGCCTTGCAAAAAGGACTCGTTGGACAATTGCCTTTCAAATCAAAAAAAATAAAAACCAGAAAACGATACTTTAATTATATAGTACTACAAGACAAAAAAGGCAATACCAAAATACAACAAAGAACCGATAAAGGCATTTGGCACAATCTTTATGAATTTCCATTGTTAGAAACCACACAAGAGGAAGGATTTGAAACTATAGCTCCATTAATTCAAAACAATGTTGACTTTGGAGCTTCTGTTATAAGTATTCAAGAAGTAAATCCTATAAGTATACTTCATAAATTATCGCATCAGCATTTGTATATCAAGTTTTGGAAAGTAACCACAAACAATACCTTAACAAACGGAGTAACCCCCGAACAATTGAGAACTTTCCCTTTTCCAATAGTGATACATAATTTCATCGAAGAAGATGCTGCAAAAAAGTTTTAAAAAAAATGTATCTTTGATTGAAATACCATTAAGCTATGAACGGAACATTAAATAAAGTGATGCTGATAGGACATCTTGGCGACGACATTAAGATGCATTATTTTGAAGGAGGCAACTGCATTGGCCGCTTTCAATTAGCAACCAATGAAGTATACATTAATAAATCGACCAATGAAAAAATCACTTCTACCGAATGGCATAATTTGGTAGTAAGAAACAAAGCCGCCGAAATATGCGAAAAATACCTCTCAAAAGGCGATAAAATATATGTAGAAGGACGCATTAAATCCAGACAATGGCAAGCCGAAGACGGTACTATGAAATCGACAACTGAAATTCAGGTTACCGAATTTACTTTTTTGACCACAAAAAAGGACCACGAGAACAAAAGCAATCCTATTCAAGAATCACCAAAAAATACTAACTTTGACGCCTCAAATGGCGGTTTGCCAATAAACGATTTGCCATTTTAAAGCAAATCGCAATCAAATACACAATGAAAAGAAAAGTTAGTTTATTCATAGTACTCACTATAGGTTTATTCTCTGCCGTAGGGTGCAAAGACGATGTATTACCAAAACCTTCAGGCTACTTGCGATTGGATTACCCAGAAGCAAGATATGTTGACTACGGCAACCAATGTCCGTTTACATTTGAAATAAATGACAAAGCAATTATAAAAGGAAAAAACGATTGTAGCTTAACCATTACCTACCCAAAAATGAAAGCTACAATTTATTTGACCTACAAACCCGTAGCGAACAATATGAACCAATTGCTACGCGATGCCCAAAAACTAACCTTTGAGCACGTAATAAAAGCCGACGATATTATAGAACAACCCTATTTAAATCCTGAAAGGAAAGTCTACGGAATGTTTTATCAAGTAGATGGTAATGCAGCAACCAATTCGCAGTTTTACGCCACCGATAGCACTCGCCATTTTGTGACGGCTTCGGTATATTTCTACGCAAAACCCAATTTTGACTCTATTATGCCAGCGGCTAGCTACATCAAAAATGACATGCAGCACATCATAGAAACCTTAAAGTGGAAGTAATTTTTTTTAGGAGCACAACCAATTGGTTTTTTAATAACGAATCCTCCTGCTGTCCGTTGTATCTTTCCTGCCGAACACCGGCAGCAAAGGATGCCACTACCATCAGGGCTAGCTACAACTAGTTGTTTTCACACATGTAAATTTTACTTTTTAGACAACACTTTTTTTACCATTTCGTCTTGTTTCAAAACAATTTGATAAAAATAGTCTTCCCCATATAACTGTCTGGCAAATTCGGCAATTATATACTGATTAATTGCTCCCCTACTCTTTTCTAGTTGTAGAACCAAACCATTTTTGTCGAGATACTTTTGAAACAAATCAAAATACTTATCAGAATTGTATTTTGACTGAAACTCCTGAAAACTTAGCCCCTTAAATGCTTTTCTATCTCGGTCCAATTCTTCAAACACAAAATGCCCCACCATACCCGATTGTTCTAATAAAGAAGCACTTTCCTCTCCTTTTTCGGTACTAATTGGCACAAAAACATCAGGAACAATTCCGCCGCCGCCATAGACTAATTTCCCTTTTTTAGTTTTGAACTTCAAAGTATCGGCTACCTTAATGCTGTCTTTGTGGTACAATTCGCCATTCAAAAAACGGTGTTCTGATTCTTTAAAATAATCGGTATTGCCTTTAGCATAAGGTTTTTGAATAGAACGTCCTGAAGGAGTGTAGTATCTAGCCACGGTCAAACGCACGGCAGAACCATCTTTAAAATCCATTTCGCGTTGTACTAATCCTTTACCAAAAGAACGACGTCCTACTATAGTTCCTCTATCGTTGTCTTGTATTGCTCCAGCTAGAATTTCACTTGCAGAAGCACTATTTTCGTTAATTAAAACGAACAATCTGCCCGATTCAAAATTCCCTTTTTCCGTAGCAAAGGTTTTTTCTATTGTTCCGCTTTTACTTTTGGTAAAAACAATCAAGTCGTTATCTTTTAAAAAATGGTCGGCTATCGCAATAGCTTCTTCCATATACCCTCCACCATTGTCACGCAAATCCAAGACTAGTGTTTGCGCACCTTGCTTTTTCAACTGTGCCAATCCCGAATTAAATTCAGCAAAAGTAGTTTCAGAAAAACGGTTAATTTTGATATAACCCACTGTAGGATTCAACATCAAAGACACGTCAACACTTTTCAGTGGAATTACCGCTCTTTTTATTTTGAATTTCAGCTTCTGACGTGTAGTTTTTCGGTAAACCGTCACTTCAATATCTGAACCAACGGCACCTTTTAGTTTTGCAAAAAGACTATCACTAGGCAAATGACGCCCGAATAATTTGGTTTTTCCTGCGTATAGCAATCGGTCACCCGCTTGTATTCCTGCTTTTGCCGAAGGCCCATTAACAATAGGCTTTATGACCGCAACAGTGTCTTTGTACATGTAAAAATTAATGCCAATACCTACAAAATCACCTTTCATACTCTCAGCAACCTGCGTTTGAACGCTTGGTGGAATATAAACAGAATGAGGGTCTAACTTTGCCAAAATATTATCTACTGTTAAATTCACAATAGAATCCGTATTGACATCGTCTACATATTCGTTATTAATAAAGTCAATCAAAGAATTCAACTTTGATTTGGACGCATTAGAAGCTACCAAACCAGGGTCTCTCGAAACATTCAGCCATCCACCAATACCTACGCCAAGCGCTAAAGTAGCACTCAACAGTATGGGCAAATATTTGTTTTCGAATTTCATTTAGTCGTCTAAATTGGGAATATGAATTACCTCAACACCTGCTTTGATTAAAAATTGTATTCCAGAATCATCACGATATCCGTTTTGATACACCACTCTCTTAATTCCGGATTGGTGAATCAACTTACTGCATTCTTTGCAGGGAGAAAGTGTGATGTACAAGGTAGCACCTTCGCAAGATTGTGTTGACCTAGCTACTTTGAGAATAGCATTCGCTTCGGCATGCAGTACATCCCAACGCGTTAATCCTTCGTCGTCCTCACAACAATTTTCAAATCCTGAAGGCGTTCCATTGTAACCATCCGAAATAATCATTCGGTCTTTTACAATGATGGCTCCCACCTGCTTGCGTTTGCAATACGACAACAAACTCCATTCTCTCGCAATTCGCAAGTAGGCTTTGTCGTATTTATTTAGTTTTATTTCGTTCATTTTTATCGTAACCAAAATTCACTTTCAATAATCATTGGAAGCACTACACCGATTATAAAAGAAGACATGACCAAAGTCCAATCTCTTTTGGAAAATCTAAATACCGTTTGTACAATATAAGACAGTACCAAAACTACAAAAACTACCGCAATCTGCGCCGCTTCTATTCCTAAAGCGAACTCGCACAGCGGTAATAATTTGGAATTGGCCGTTCCGCCTAAAATTGTCTTGAAATAGTTAGAAAACCCTAAACCATGAATGATTCCAAAGAACAAAGTGATAAAAAACACCAGATTAATACTCTCTTTTTTGCTGGACTTCCCAGCGGTAAACAAATTAAACAAAGCGGTAATCAAAATCGTAATAGGAATCAACAACTCGACTACATTTACTTTGATAGCTACAATTCCGTACACCGACAAAAACAAGGCCATCGTATGACCAACTGTAAACAAAGTAACCAATAACAAGATGCGTTTCCAATCGTTAAACGAATAAGGAACTGCCAAAGCGATTAAAAATAAAACATGGTCATAAGCATGAATATCTAAAACGTGGCGTAAACCGATTTGAAAATAAATCCAAAATTCTGACATAGGTAATTATATAAATTTGATTAAGGGTTTGTAAACTTACGACAATTTTTGAAAAGGAGTTGTTCGAAAACTTGCCACTAATTCACTAATTTTTATTGAAAATAAAGTTTGAATGCTGCTAATTTTCCACCACTCTCGGGATTACGGCTGAATAAAGAATTTGATACTGCTATTTTTAAAGTACAATAGTGGATTATTTCAACCTGGCATTCCTACTTTTTTTAAAAAAATTCGTATCTTTAATACAACCATAAAAACAACTATTATGTCAATTTCTGATTTATTTGATAACGAATTCAAAAGTCGCAACAAAGGTCATTTTTCTGCTATTGTACGTGTAGCTTTAGCAGACGGAAATGCAACACCAGAAGAACAAGCTTTTTTGGACAAACTGGCTTCTCGCTTGGAAATTTCTGCCGAGGAATACCGCGAAATTTTAAAAAACCCATTGAATTATGACATTAATCCTCCTTATTTGTATGTGGAGCGTTTAGAAAGATTGTATGATTTGGGTCGTATGGTTCACGTAGACCATCATTTGGGCGATAAACAAGAACGACTGTTGGTGCGTTTTGGTTTAGCGCTAGGCTTTACTCCAGGAAATGTAGGTTATATTGTCAACAAAGCTTTGACACTCCTTGACAAGAAAGTAGACTTAGATACTTTTATTTTTGAAATGAAGAATATGAATAAGTAGTGATTAGTCCTTAGTAGTTAGTTCTTAGTAAAAAATATTTTTAAAACAGAAAACCGGTGCTTTTTTACAGCTACCGGTTTTTTATGTTCAC
>NZ_JBPTTO010000012.1:0-84951 GCF_051547145.1 Flavobacterium sp. RSSB_23
AACAAAAAAAATGTTCCCAATTGAGGAACATTTTTTTTCTTAAATAATTTTTTTTATGACTCTTAATTTGTGACTGTGTTTTTGAGTTTCGGTATTGTAAATGCCTAAATGATCGAGTCTATCAATTCTTACTTTTCCACTTGCATGAATGATGTAATTGTCAGACATAATAATTCCGACATGTATTATTTTTCCATCTTCATTATCAAAAAAAGCTAAGTCTCCAGGTTCGCTTTCTTCAATAAAACTAAGTGGTTCTCCTTGAAAAGCTTGTTGAGAAGCATCTCTTTTTAAATGGTACCCATTTAATTTATACACCATTTGTGTAAATCCTGAACAATCAATTCCAAATGGTGTTTTACCGCCCCATAGATACGGAGCATTTAAATACATATAAGCAGTTTTTATAAGATTGTTTTTTTTCTTGATGCCACTAGTTCTTGTTCCTTCAAAACTGAATTTCTTAGTGTTAATTTCATTGTAATTTAAAAAAGAAAGACTAGAACCAAGTGGAATAGGTAGTAATAAGCCATTTGAGTCTGTAATGTATTCAATTAAATCGGCACTTAATATGATACTGTCATTTGATAAATGCTTAAAGTCTTGTTCGCTAATCAACTGATATTGTTTGCTGTCAACCCATCCTTCGTATTGATCATACTGTAATCTTATTTTTGACCATTGATTATAAGTGTCAATTATTTGAAAATGCTCTCCGAAAAGAACTTGTGAAACAATCTCACTTTTATCACTTGACTCAGACCGTAGGGGTATAATGGCTAAATTACAGATTCCAAACATTATCTTAAATTTAAAAATTGAGGTTTAATTTTTAAACCTCAATTATCCTTTTGTTTATATTTTCTCAATTACTATTGCTGATGCTCCTCCGCCACCATTGCAGATTGCTGCGGCTCCGATTTTAGCATTGTTTTGTTCAAGAACATTAATTAATGTAACTATTATTCTTGCTCCTGAACAACCAAGAGGGTGTCCTAATGATACTGCACCTCCATTAACGTTGACTTTATCATTATTTAATCCAAGTATTTTTGAATTAGCCAAGCCAACAACTGAAAATGCTTCGTTAAATTCAAAAAAGTCAACATCACTGGTAGTTAAACCAGCTTTTTTTAGTGCAATAGGTAATGCTTTTGCAGGACTAGTTGTAAACCATTTAGGTTCTTGTGCTGCATCAGCATAACTTCTAACGTATGCTAAAGGTTTTAAGTTCAAAGATAGTGCTTTTTCTTCGCTCATAAGTACAAGTGCAGCTGCACCATCATTGATTGTTGAAGCATTTGCAGCGGTTACAGTACCTTCTTTGGTAAACGCAGGATTCAAGCTAGGAATTTTATCTAAATTTACATTTGAAAATTCTTCGTCTTTGCTAATAATAATTGGATCACCTTTTCTTTGTGGAACAGAAACTGGAATTACTTCGTTGTTAAATTTACCTGAGTTCCATGCTTCAGATGATCTTTTGTAGGATTGAATTGCAAATGCATCTTGCTCTTCTCTTGAAATGTTATACTCATTTGCGCATAAATCAGCACTAACACCCATTGCGTTATTGTCATAAGCATCGGTAAGTCCATCTTTTTGCATTCCATCAACCATTGTATTAGGCCCAAATTTTGTCCCTGAGCGAAGATTCATGTAATGAGGGATTAAACTCATATTCTCCATACCACCAGCAATAACAATATCGGCATCACCACATTGAATAGCTTGTGATGCAAGCATTACTGCTTTCATTCCTGATGCACAAACTTTATTGATTGTAGTGCATGCTACTTCATTAGATAATCCAGCAAAAATTGCTGCTTGTCTAGCGGGTGCTTGTCCAACACCTGCTTGAACAACATTTCCCATATAAACTTCATTGACCAAATTAGGGTCTAATTGAATTTTTTCCAAAGCCCCCTTTATTGCAGCTGCTCCAAGTTTTGGGGCTGTAATACTTGATAAACCTCCCATAAAACTGCCAATTGGAGTTCTAACAGCTGAGACTATGACTACTTTCTTATTCATAATGTAAAAATATGTTGATTTGTTTAGCAAATTTAATCTTTTTTGATCCTATTTCATATTTTTATCAAATAATATGGAATAATTTGAAAATTTTAAAACTATTTTATTCTATTTGTTTGATTGTGAAGTGTTTTGAATTTTTATTGAATTTTATTTAAAAAAAAGCTACAAAATAGTTGTGAGAAACGTAAAGTTAACTTAAATTTGCAACCGCAAAACGAGATAGTTTTCTTGTTTTAGGAGAGGTGCCAGAGCGGTAATGGAGCAGATTGCTAATCTGTCGACGGGTAACCGTCGCCAGGGTTCGAGTCCCTGTCTCTCCGCTTGCACTCGGGGTGTAGCGTAGCCCGGTTATCGCGCCTGCTTTGGGAGCAGGAGGTCGCAGGTTCGAATCCTGCCACCCCGACAACAATGGACGCATAGCTCAGCTGGATAGAGCACCTGCCTTCTAAGCAGGCGGTCGAAGGTTCGAATCCTTCTGCGTTCACTTAAAACGATACTAGAAATAGTATCGTTTTTTTGTTTTATATCCTTTTTTTTGATTCAAATAGTATACATTTATAAAAATATTTGATCATGCGTTTACTTTTTTTTCCTTCTTTTTTTATCTTTTTTTTACCTTCTTTTACTTATGCTCAGTCGCCTCAGACTAGTACAAAAGATATTGTAAATACTATAGTGGCTGATACAACTTTTGTTAATTTGAGTGAGTATAGCGATGATTTTATTTACGATATGAAATATGCCACTAACGATAATTTTTTGAAATCAAAAGTGTATGATTGTGCGGAATGCTTTTTGAGATTAAAAACAGTAAAAGCTTTGATTAAGGCTAATGATAAGTTTATTAAAAAGGGGTATAAGATTAAACTGTTTGATTGTTATCGTCCTTTAGATATTCAAAAAAAAATGTGGGCATTAGTACCAAATCCGGAATATGTGGCGGATCCCGCTAAAGGTTCCATTCACAATAGAGGAGGAGCTGTAGATATAACTCTTGTAACTTTGGAGGGTAACGAATTAGATATGGGGACTGCTTTTGATTTTTTTGGAAAGGAAGCAAGTCACAGTTATCCATTTTTAGATAAAAAGATAATGGATAACCGCAATATGCTTAAGAAAATTATGCTTCAAAGTGGATTTAAAGCATTTGAGTCAGAATGGTGGCATTACAATTTAGCTTCTGCTATGTCTGATAAAATAGCCAATACTAAATGGAAATGTGATTAGTTTTCTATGCAAGAAATATTTTTTATAAAATAGTTCTCTGGTTGGTAGACTTTGTTGTCTAATTCAGATGTGAATTCCTTTTTTATGATGTAATCTTCTAAATCCGTCAAATATTTTATTCGCATTAGTGATAATGGGGAGCTTTTTAATTTTTCAAAACTATCTTTCAAAAAATAAAATTCTCCTGTAGTGACTCTGTTATCAAATCCTTTATCGTCTCTTAAAAGTGTTCCGCAGTTTTCTTGATCTTTGTGGATTAAAGAAATGATACTTCCATCATTTAATTGAAGGAATAATTTTGAGTTTTTATCAAAGCAATTGGCTTTTATGAAGCCTTTACTTTTTTGTATTAATTGAATGTTTAAAGTGGGTACACCGTCAGTTAGGGCTAGTGAAAAGAAAATATAGCTTGAAGTACCTGCAAAGTTTTTTTCACTAATCATGTATTCTTTTGTGACTTTATAGCTTCCTATTGAGTCTACGACATTGGTGCTATAGTCGCATTGTTTTTGTGCAAATAAAGAAAAAGTTGAAATGGTAAAAATGGTGAGTAATAGTTGCTTCATATTGTTTTATATTTTGCTGCAAATTAAAACTATTTTGTCGTTATTTATATCGGTTGTGAAAAAACAATAACTATTTCCTCCATCTTTTATTTTCCATTTTTTTCTGATGTTTTCAACACTTTCAGGGAAATTTCGTGTCGTAATATTTACTTTTTGATTGGCTAAGTTTTTTTTTATGTCTAATTTGTTGTAATTCAGTTTTTTGTTGATTTTGAATCTTCTTCCAGGAAAGTCAATCAATTCTGAATTAGTATACAAATGTGAATTTAGATGTAATTTATTCAACTTAAAAACGGAACTAACGGCATCAAAACCACCAGATTTCATTATTGCACTATTAGGTTCATATAAGTATTCTTCTGGCAAATCATAAGTTGGCTCGCAGTCATAAGTAGGAAGCTCAAATTTTTCCTCTTTATTTTTAAGGAGATTTACCGTTTTTATGAAAACGTACCCAGTATAGTCTTTATGAAGTTCCCATAATAGTTCTTTTACTTCATTGTTTAAGGCCACGATATGTATGGATTTTACATTTTTTAATTCTGATAAACCAGCAGTTAAGTCTAATAATGGTGCTGTTTTGATTAAGATTGATGTTGATTTTGTAAAATAAAAATCAATATTTTCAGGTACGTTTGGAAGACAGTCTTTAAGCATAAAAACTTTGCCTTTGCTTTCGTTTCTTCTGGAAGGATCAATGTATATCCAATCCCAATTTTTATCAATATTGTTTAGAATGTCTTGGCTATCACCAGTTTTACATTCAATATTTGAAGCCTTTAATTGTGTGAAGTTATGAGTTGTAATAGCTGACAGTTCAGGATTAATTTCACAATGCACTATTTTTTGGAACTTTTTAGCGAAGTAAAAGTCGTCTACTCCAAATCCACCTGTTAAATCTATTAAGTTGGTTCCTGAAATTAAGTTAGATTTATAAGAAGCGGTAATTTCAGAAGAGGTTTGTTCTATCGAAATTTTTGGAGGATATATAATGTTTGGAGTTGAAAACCAAGTTGGAAGCTTTTCCTTAGCTTTTGCTTTGCTTTCTATCTGTCCTAAAATTGTTTTCCATTCAATGTTTGGGAATGGATTTTTTTGTAAAGCAAGTTTAGTGATGTTTTGGTCTAATTGATCGTTTATGAAATTTTGAACGTCAAAGTTTAAAAAGTCGAAATTCAAGTTTAAATGTCTTTGGTTAACAATTGAATAATTTTATTATCTGGAAAAAATTCTTTTCCTATTACTTTCAAAATAGTGTACAAAGGTACAGCTATTACCATTCCTAATATTCCAAATAAAAAACCTGCAATAAGGATGACTAAAAAGATTTCTAAGGGATGTGAACTTACACTTTTGGAAAAAATAATGGGTTGGGATAGGTTGTTGTCGATAAGTTGTACAATCCAAAATCCAATCAAAACATATATAGTTGTAGGAAGTATTTCGGTTTGAAAATCGCTGCCAAGATGACTAATCATAGAAAGAATTGCAGCTAAAACTGATGCGATTAGTGGTCCAATGTAGGGAATGATATTTAATACAGCACACAAAAAAGCAATGATAATGGCATTTGGAATACCGAAAATTAGTAAAACGATTAAATACAAAAGGAATACAATAAAGAGTTGGAGTAATAGACCAATAAAATAGCGAGAGAGCAAATGGTTGATTTTTTCTAATGAATTCAATATTTGTTCTTCATGACTATCAGGAATTAACTTTTTGGCGCCCACAATAAAAAGGACACGGTCTTTTAGGAAAAAAAAGGTGATGAATAAAACTGAGGCTAATCCCATTCCAAAACTACTGATGGTGCCTAAAATAGAATTTAAAAAATTAGGAATGACACCAAAATTTATTTTTGAAGTAATGCTATTGAAATTGAGTATTTTTTTTGCATTAATGTGATGGCTTTCTAGGAATGCATTGATTTGGTTAATGAGTTCAATGGCATTTTGTTCAATTTCTCTCGTATTTAAGAGGGAAAGATTCTGACTTTGTGAGGTAATTAGAGGTACGAATAAAATTATAATTCCAAAGATTATGGCCACAAATATTGCTATTGTTGTGATTGTCGCTAGGTTATGTGAAAATTTTAATCTTTTTTTGAAGAAATCCAAAAAAGGATTACCAATCAAAGTCAAAATTAAAGAAACCACAAGGTAAATTAAAACGGATTGTATTTGATATAAAAAATAAATACCTAACGCTGAGGCTACAATAATAACTAATGCTCTAATTATTCCGTTGGCTATTATTTTTGAATTGATCATATGAGTTAATTTAGTTTATAAATATAAAAAAAACTCGCTATGTCTAGCGAGTTTTAATTGCAATTATTTTGTTTGGAATTAAATTCCGAATCCAGCTCTAGCACCGCCGCTTACAAATAGCGCAGCCATTCTAGCTTTTTGCCCATTAGTAAACATGTACATTCCTCTGTCATCTGTATAATCCATATAGTTCATTGTCATTTCTACAGGTGTTCCTGTACAAGTGCTTAAGTGTGGGTAAGCTGGAACTCCGTAGTTTGCAGCATTATGAGTAGGTGTATCAGCAACTAAATCACTTCCGCAAGTTGCATCACCCCAAATATGTCTTAGATTCATCCAGTGTCCTACTTCGTGGCTAGCTGTTCTTCCTAAGTTGTAAGGATAGCTTGTACCTGAGTTGCTTGTAACTCCAAAATATTTAGAATCGATTACAACACCGTCTGTAGCAGCTGCGCCACCAGGGAATTGTGCGTATCCTAAAATACCTCCGCCAATAGTACAAGCCCATAAGTTTAGAGTGTTTGATGGAGAAGTTGGAGCAATACCACCTTGATTTGTTTTTTTCATAGCATCTCTAGTTCCCCAGGATGTTTTTGTAGTAGACTTACGGTTGATTTTAACTAATTCAAAAGTAATTCCAACATTGGCAGCAACACCAGCAAATAGAGCAGGAGTACTTGAAAAATCAGCGTTTGTTGCAGTGAAGTCTTTGTTTAAAACATCGATTTGAGATTGAATCAAGGCATCAGAGATGTTTTCTGCTGCAGTACGGTAAAGTACGTTTACAACAACAGGAATTACTACTTTTCCGTTTACTAATTTACCTGTTAGTTTAGCTTTTTGTGTAAACTCTTCGATTTGGTTCATACGAATTGCTAAAGTTGGGTCGGCTGCTAATTGTGCTTGAAATACTTCATTTGTTGCGCAACCTCTTCTTGCAACGGCTTGTTCTGATGAATTTGAATTTAATGTTTCTTCATTTTGACAAGAAAAAAGCATTAGAATAAGCCCTGCACTCAATAAAATTTTTTTCATAATTTGGGTTTTGTTAAATTGTTATAAAAAAGTTAATTTGGTTAATTCATTAACAATTTTATAACATTTTTTTTAAACTACCAATTTTTTTTATGAAATATTTTAAAATAATTGTTTGTCATTCAGTTGTTTGAATGTTATTTCATTTTTCTGGTAAGCTCGTAGAGCGCAATTCCAGTGGCCTGAACGACATTCATACTGCTGTTTTTTCCAAACATTTCAATATGAATGACTTGATGCGATTTTTTTAAAAAGGTTTCTGAAATTCCATCAATTTCATTTCCAATTAGCAATGCAATTTTTTTATTTTTCGGAATTTCAACTTCGGCTAACGGTTTGCTTTCTGATGTTATTTCTAAAGCAATAATTTCAAAATCATTTGTTGTTAAATAATTCGAAAGCGCTTCTTTTGTTTCGAATAATTCATAGGCCACATGAAGGTGTGTACTTCTAGAAGTTTTATTAATTTTTCTTGGATTCATTTGGTTTCCTATGCCAAGAAAAAGAATTTTTTCAACGCCAAAAGCTTCACTGATTCTAAAAAGTGAGCCAATGTTGGGTTGAAAAAGAATGGTATCACACACTAAAATTATGGGAAATTCTTGGTTTCGGAAAGGAACCGATTCATGATTTAATTGCATGATTTTAATTGTTGAAAATATAATTAATGATGTTAGCGCCCATTTTTAAAGCTTTTTGGCGTACTTCAACTGGGTCATTGTTTACTTCAGCATCTTCCCAACCATCTCCCAAATCACATTCAAAAGTATAGAGTAGTACTAATCTATCAGCTACGAAAATTCCAAATGCTTGTGGTCTTTTGCCATCGTGCTCATGGATTTTGGGTAATCCTGAAGTAAAAACATAAGGTTTTTGAAAAATAGTATGGTTTGATGGAATCTCTGTTAACTCATTATTTGGGAAAAGCTTTTTTATTTCTTTTCTTATATACTGGTCCATTCCATAATTATCATCAATATGCAGAAATCCGCCTGCTTCCAAATATTTTTTTAAATTGTCTCTGTCATTATCGCTAAACACTACATTGCCGTGTCCTGTCATATGAATGAAAGGGTATGAAAATAAATCAGGATTACTTGGTTCTACTGTTGCAGGTTTTGGTTTTATCCTTGTATTTATATTTGAGTTGCAGAATTTAATTAAATTAGGTAAGGAAGTAGGGTTAGCATACCAATCGCCACCTCCATTATATTTTAATAAAGCAATTTCTTGAGCATGACTTACAGAAGAAATTAAAAAAGCGAAAATTAAAAGACTTCTTATCATTATGAAGTTGATTTAAAAGAAATTAATGGTTTTACTCATTAAAAAACACTACACTGTGACAGGCAACAACTGCTGCGGTCTCTGTTCTTAACCTAGTATTTCCAAGAGTGACAGGAATGAAATTGTTAGCTAAAGCCAATTCAATCTCTTTCTCTGAAAAATCACCTTCTGGGCCAATCAGAATTGTAGTTTTCGTATTTGTATTCAAAACAGATTTTAATGATTTTTTATCCGTCTCTTCGCAATGCGCAATCAGTAATTGTCCTTCGTGTTGTTGTTTAATGAAATTTTTAAATGTTATAGCTTCGTTTAGTTTTGGTAAATAAAATTGATTACACTGTTTCATTGCTGTCAAAATTATTTTTTCAAAACGCTCTTTATTGATGACTTTTCTTTCGGAACGATCACAGATTATGGGTGTGATTTCTTGAATTCCAATTTCGGTCGCTTTTTCCAAAAACCATTCATAGCGATCATTCATTTTTGTTGGAGCAACTGCTAAATGTAAAGGATACTGTGTTGCTTCTTTTTTTTCTTTCGATAGTATTGCAACTGTGCATTTACTATCAGAAGCAAGTGAAATTTCTGTTTTAAATAAATCGCCTAAACCATTAGTTACAAAAAGTATATCGCCATCTTTTTTGCGTAATACTTTAATAATATGTTTGCTTTCTTCTTTTTCAAAAACAAAAGAGGTATTGGATTCGTTTATAAGGGAACTATAAAATAATTGCATATTTAAAATTGGATTCTTGCTTTTGAAACGACAGAGGCAGTTTCAAAATGTTGAGATAAATATTTTTGGTAGCCAACTATTCCGATCATGGCTGCATTATCTGTTGTATATTCAAATTTTGGTATGAAAGTTTTCCAGCCATACTTTTTTTCTGCTTCTTTTAAGGTACTTCTAATTCCTGAATTTGCAGAAACGCCACCTCCGATTGCAATCTGATTTATTCCAGTTTCTTTTACAGCTTGTTTTAGTTTATCCATTAAAATTTCAATAATGGTATGTTGTATAGAAGCACAAATATCATTTTTATTGTCTTCAATAAAAGAAGGGTTTTCTTTTTGATTTTTTTGTATGAAATATAAAATTGCAGTTTTCAATCCAGAGAAGCTAAAATCTAATCCAGCTACTTTTGGCTTTGTAAATGCGAATGCTTTTGGATTACCACTTTGGGCTAATTTGTCAACTAACGGTCCACCTGGGTAGGGTAACCCAAGGATTTTGGCACTCTTGTCAAATGCTTCACCTACAGCATCATCTGTAGTTTCACCTATGATGGTCATGTCAAAATAACCGTCTACACGAACAATCTGTGTATGACCACCGCTGATGGTTAAAGCTAAAAAAGGAAATTCAGGTTTTTCATATCCTTCTTCATCTATAAAATGAGCCAAAATATGAGCATGCATATGGTTTACAGCGACTAATGGGATATTGAGTGCCGTAGATAAAGACTTTGCAAAGGAACTGCCAACTAGTAGTGACCCCATTAACCCTGGTCCTTGTGTAAAGGCAATAGCTGAAAGTTGTTCTTTGGTTATACCTGCTTTTTTTAGTGCAGCATCAATAACTGGAACAATATTTTGCTGATGCGCTCTAGAAGCCAACTCTGGAACAACTCCACCGTATTGATTGTGAATCAACTGATTTGCTACAACATTTGACAATACTTTATCGTTATAAAGAACCGCGGCTGCTGTATCATCACAAGAGCTTTCAATGGCAAGAATAAAAACACCTTGATTTCGCATAAAAAGGGACAAATTTGAAATTTATTTGATTAATGGTCGTAAAATTCTTTAATTTTACAGCTTGGTCAAAATTAGCTATTTTTTATCAAATAGCACTTGATAGGATTAGTTTTATAGATTGATTGGGTAACTTGCTTGATGACACTATGCTACTACATTTTGATTTACAAATAATACTTAACTCTTTCTACTATTAAAAAAATAAAAAAAATACTATTACGATTATTGCTACTTTTTCTTCTACTTTTATTAGTAGCAGGAATAGCACTTTCTTTACCTGCAGTTCAAACTCGAATCGCTCAAGAGTTGATGACAAAAATTAATACTTCTTACGGAACTTCAATTGAAATTGATGAAGTTGCAATTTCCGTTTTTGGAGGTGTTAAACTAAAAAAAGTTCTGATTAAAGATCATCATAAGGATACTTTAATTTATGCTAATCGAATTAAAACAAACTTGATTGGTATAAAAAAAGTAATTGATGGAGATTTAATTTTTAATAGTATTCATTTAGATGGTTTATTGTTCAATCTCAAAACCTATAAAAAGGAAAAATTAACGAATTTAGATGTTTTTATAGAAGCTTTTGAAACTGGTAAACCTTCAACAAAACCTTTTTTAATGACTGTTAGAGAAGCTTTTATTTCTAATGGACATTTTTTGTTAATAGATGAAAATAGGAGAGACCCAAAAGATGTTGATTTTACAAGACTTAATGCCCAAATTAGTAACTTTCAAATTCTTGGGCCAGAAGTTGAAACAAATATCAATCAGCTTTCTTTTAAAGATCATAGAGGCGTTTTTTTGAAAAAATTGACGGCAAAGTTTAGTTATAATAAGAAACGTATACGTCTAAAAAATTTGGAGTTAGCAACTTCAGAATCTAAACTAAAAGGAGATGTTCAGTTAAATTATAAAATAGAGGATTTTGCTGATTTTAATAATAAAGTAAAATTTGACATTAAACTAAAGTCTTCTGTAATTGCTTCAAATGATATTCGATGTTTTTATGATGAATTAGGTAAAAATTTATTTTTTAATGCACGATCAAGGATAGAAGGAACGCTAAACAATTTAAAACTAACGGATCTTGTACTTTTTGATAGAAAGGGATCAAAGATTATTGGTAGTATAAATTTTAGAAATTTATTTCCTTCAAAATCACAGGAATTCTATATGAACGGAAAATTCCGCTCGTTAACTACAACATATGATGATTTGGTTACTATTTTGCCAAATGTTTTAGGCGAAAGTTTGCCAGAAATTCTAAAGAAAATTGGGAAAGTTGATTTGGTAGGGACAACAGAATTGACAACAAAAAATATTCAAGCTGACTTTAGTATGAAAACGGATATCGGAAATGTAACCTCCGATTTGGTCATTCTTAATATGAATCAAGTAAATAAAGCCAAATACAAAGGTACTATTGATTTGCAAAATTTTGATTTGGGTATTTTATTTAATGCAAAAGATCTTGGACAAACAAATTTAAAATTGGCAGTAGACGGTGTTGGTTTTGATCAAAAGAGTTTAAATACATCAGTCAAAGGTGAGGTTTTAAAAATTAATTATAACAACTATACCTATAGTAATATTGATTTAGACGGATATTTTAAAATGCCTATTTACAAAGGTAAAGCAACAATTAATGATCCAAATTTAGTTCTAGATTTTGATGGTTTTATTGATTTAACTGGAAAACAAAATAAGTATGATTTTCATTTAGGAATTGATAAAGCAAATCTACATGCATTGCATTTTGATAAAGAACCTGTTTCAAATTTCAAAGGAGATATTGTTGTTAATGCTTCAGGAAATTCAATAGATAATGTTATTGGTGATGTTTTTGTTAAAAATGTAGTATACAATAATTCTAAAAAAGCATATTCTTTTGATGATGTAAATGTGACCTCGACTTTTGACGCAAGAAATGTTCGTACTGTTACAATCAACTCTACTGATGTGGGTCAAGGTAAAGTAGTAGGAAAATTTAAGTTTGACCAATTACAAGCTTTAGTTCAAAATTCATTAGGAAGCCTTTATGGTAATTATAAACCATTGGTTGTAACCAAAGGGCAATATCTCAAATTTGATTTTATTATATACAATAAAATAGTTGAAGCCCTTTTTAAAGATGTCACCCTCTCTTCAGATGCTAAAATAAAAGGCGAAATTGATGCTGATGATAGGGAGTTTAAAATGAATTTTAATTCTGAGAGAATTACTGCAACGGGAACCACTATGGATAATATTAGATTATCGATAGATAACAAAAATCCTCTATATAATACATATGTAGAGCTTGACAGTATCAAAACAAGCTTTTATAAAATTAGAGATTTTAGTCTTATTAATGTAACAATGAAGGATTCTTTAAAGGTAAGAACTGAATTTAAAGGAGGAGAAAAGGGTGAGGATTTATATAATCTAAATTTATATCACACTATTGATAAGAATAAAAATAATGTTGTTGGCTTCAGTAAATCTGAAATAAAATTCAAGAATTACATTTGGAATTTGAATGAAGTAGATACTAAGAGTAATCAAATAATTTTTGATAGAGCTTTCAAAAATATAGCAATTAACGATGTGGTGCTTACGCATGAAAACCAGCAAATTGACTTGAATGGTCTGATAAAAGGAAATAGTTATAAAGATTTGCATCTTAATTTTAAAGGTGTTGATTTAAAAAAAATAACACCTTCAAATGAGCAGTTTAAGTTTAATGGGAATATCAGTGGACAAGTTAATTTTGAGCAAGAAGGACAAGTATATAAACCTACAGCATCTATTTATGTCGATCGATTAAAGATAAATGATACTTTTTTTGGGAATTTAGATCTTGGAATTGAGGGAGATCAAAGTTTTAAAAAATTCACAATACATTCTAGTTTAGAGAATGATAGTTTTGAATCTTTTAGTGCAAATGGGAACTTTGAAGTTGTTAATAATGAAACGTTATTGGATTTAGATGTCAAGTTAGATAAATTTAATCTTGCTTTTTTAAGTCCAGTTGGAGGCGAGGTACTCACAAATATTAGAGGACTTGTTTCGGGCAACACCAAAATACAAGGAACACTTGCAAAACCGGACATAAATGGTCGATTGTATTTAGAAGGTGCAGGAATGAATATACCTTATCTTAATGTTGATTACGAGTTGGGTGATAGAACAATTGTTGATTTATCTAATGAAAAGTTTTTGTTTAGGAATAATGCAATTTTTGATACTCGATACAAAACAAGTGGGATTTTAAATGGTGTTGTCGAGCACAATCAATTTTCGGATTGGAAGTTAGATTTAAATATAACTTCAAAACGTTTTCTTGCTTTGGATACGAAAGATTCTGAAGATGCTGCCTATTTTGGTACTGCTTTTATTGATGGTTCAGCCACTATAAAAGGTCCAGTAGCAGGGCTTTTTATAAAAGTTGATGCTAAATCAGAAAAGGGAACTTCTGTAAAAATTCCAATAAACAACGCAGAAAGTGTTAGTGAAAATGGTTTTATACATTTTATTACTGCAAAGGAAAAAAGTAATAGTAAAAATGGTTTATTAGAGAGAGAAAGAGATTATAACGGTCTTGAACTCGAATTTGATTTTGATATCAACCCTAATGCAGAAGTAGAAGTGATTTTGGATAGGAATACAGGTCACGGAATGAAAGGAAAAGGATACGGTTCTTTATTGTTTAAAATCAACACTTTGGGTAAATTCAATATGTGGGGAGATTTTCAGGCATATGAAGGAACTTATAACTTTAAGTATGGAGGTTTAATAGACAAAAAATTTGTTGTAAAAAAAGGAGGGTCAATTATCTGGGAAGGTAATCCAATGAAAGCGCAATTAAATCTTGAAGCTGTCTATAAAACATCAGCCAATCCATCTGTTTTATTGGAAAATTCTTCTTTTAATACTAAGGTGCCGGTAGAAGTGGTTGTTGGGATTAGAGGTGATTTGGCTCGTCCAGAACCCGATTTTAATATTGTTTTCCCAACGGTAAGTTCGGTTTTAGAATCTGAAATTCAATATAAATTGAATGACAAAGACACAAGGCAAACCCAGGCACTGTATTTATTGTCCTCAGGAAGTTTTTTAAGTGCGGAAGGAATTAGTCAATCTGATTTTTCTACTAGTTTATTTGAAACAGCTTCTGGGCTTTTAGGTGATATTATTCAATCTGACAATGATAAGTTTAAGTTTGGAATGAATGTTATTACTGCTGATAGGAGAGCAGGTAGAGAGACAGACGGGCGCTTTGTGGCTACAGTTTCCTCTCAACTTAATGAAAGAATTACTTTTAATGGTAAAGTAGGTGTGCCTTTTGGTGGGGTCAATGAGTCTGCTGTTATTGGTGATGTTGAGATTTTGTACCGTGTAAATGAAGCAGGGAATTTTAATTTAAGACTGTTCAATAAAGAGAATGATATCAATTATATCGGTCAGGGAATAGGTTATACGCAAGGTATCGGTATATCTTATGATGTAGATTATGATACTTTTAAAGAATTTGTTCAACAAATTTTCAAAAAACGAAAATTAGTCATTCCAGCTTCTACTATTGATGTAGATAATGATTCTTCTATGACTCCTGATTATATTAATTTTAATAAATCAAAAAAACCAGTCCCTGAAAAACCTAAAAAAAATCAGGAAGGACTTATTCCTGAAGAAGAATATTAAATCGACAAAAAGCCAGTTGTATATTTTATTTCAACTGGCTTTTTTATTTTTAAGACTCACAATAATTCATTAATAAATAGTTTTTTACACTCTTTTATAAATAATTGTAAGTGAATCAATTAGTGATGTTTTTCTAAATTTTGACAATAATGCAAAAAAAAACTATTTTATTGGTTTTTGTTGAAAATTAATGAATTTTTTTTGCTAAAACCAAAACTTATCAACGAAAACGTTTGAATTTCGGCTCTTTTATTAAAAATATAATAAGATATTATTAAAACTAGTCTATGTTTATTAAATTTACATATTAATACTTAAAAAATGTCAAAAACAATAAAAAAAATAGGTGTACTTACCTCTGGAGGTGACTCACCAGGAATGAATGCTGCAATACGTTCTGTTGTTAGAACTTGTGCATTTCATAATATTGAGTGTGTAGGTATTTATAGAGGATATCAAGGAATGATTGAAGGAGACTTCAAAGAATTAGGTCCTAGAAGCGTTAATAATATTATCAATAAGGGAGGAACTTTTTTAAAGTCAGCTCGTTCTCTTGAATTTAGAACTCCTGAAGGACGCAAAAAAGCGTATGATAACTTAGTTAAAGAAGGTGTTGAAGCCTTGGTAGTTATTGGAGGTGATGGTTCTTTTACCGGAGGACTTTTGTTCAATACCGAATATGGCTTTCCTGTTATCGGGATTCCTGGTACAATCGATAATGATATATATGGGACTAGCCATACTTTAGGTTATGATACTGCCTTAAATACAGTAGTAGAAGTAATTGATAAAATTAGAGATACTGCAAGTTCACACAATAGATTGTTCTTAATCGAAGTAATGGGTAGAGATGCTGGACATATTGCTTTGAATGCTGGAATTGGAGCTGGAGCAGAAGAAATCTTAATTCCTGAAGAAGATTTAGGGTTAGAAAGATTATTAGATTCCTTAAAGAAAAGTAAATCTACAGGAAAAACCTCAAGTATAGTTGTCATTGCTGAAGGTGATAAAACAGGTAAAAATGTTTTTGAACTAAAAGATTATGTAGAATCTAATTTCCCTGAATACGATGTACGTGTTTCGGTGTTAGGTCATATGCAACGTGGTGGCGCTCCTTCTTGTTTCGATAGAGTTTTAGCTAGTAGACTTGGTGTGAAAGCAGTAGAAACTATTCTTGAAGGAAAAACAAATTTTATGGTGGGATTATTAAATGATAAAATTGAATTAACACCACTAGAACAAGCAATTAAAGGACATACAGAAATTGACAGAGAGTTACTTAGAGTATCTGATATTATGTCGATTTAGTCTTATATAGAAACAAATAAAAATAAAAAATAATTTAAATTAAGTAAAAATGTCAAAAGTAAAATTAGGAATAAACGGTTTTGGAAGAATTGGAAGAATTGTTTTTAGAGAGTCTTTCAATAGAGATAATGTAGAAGTAGTAGCAATCAATGATTTATTAGACGTTGATCACTTAGCTTACTTATTGAAATATGATTCTGTTCACGGACGTTTTGACGGAACTGTTGAAGTGAAAGAAGGGAAATTATATGTAAATGGAAAAAACATCCGTATTACTGCTGAAAGAAATCCAGCTGACTTAAAATGGAATGAAGTTGATGTTGATGTAGTTGCTGAATGTACAGGTATTTTTACAACTATCGAAACTGCAACTGAGCACATTAAAGGTGGTGCTAAAAAAGTAATCATTTCTGCTCCATCGGCTGATGCGCCAATGTTTGTAATGGGAGTAAACCACGAAACTGCAAAAGCTTCTGATTTAGTTGTTTCAAACGCATCTTGTACTACAAACTGTTTAGCTCCATTAGCTAAAGTTATTCACGATAATTTCGGAATTGAGGAAGCATTAATGACTACAGTTCACGCTACAACTTCTACGCAAATGACTGCTGATGGACCTTCAAGAAAAGACTGGAGAGGTGGACGTGCTGCTGCAATTAACATCATTCCTTCTTCAACTGGAGCTGCAAAAGCTGTTGGAAAAGTTATCCCTGCATTGAATGGAAAATTAACTGGTATGGCTTTCCGTGTTCCTACAGCTGACGTTTCTGTAGTAGATTTAACTGTAAAAGTGGCTAAAGAAACTTCATACGAAGAAATTATGGCTGCATTAAAATTAGCTTCAGAAACTACATTGAAAGGAATTATGGGATTCACTGAAGATGCAGTGGTTTCTCAGGATTTCATCTCTGATAAAAGAACTTCAATCATTGATGCTACTGCAGGAATTGGTTTAAATTCTACTTTCTTTAAACTAGTATCTTGGTACGATAATGAGTATGGATATTCAAGCAAATTGATTGACTTGTCTGTTCATATTGCAGGTTTAAAATAAGAAAATAAGCAAGATTCCAGAAGCAATAGCTTTTGGAATCTTTTTGTTTATACAAAAACACACAAGAAGGTTTAATCCATTTCTTGTGTATTTTTGTATATAAAACCAAATTCAAAAAAAAGTATATGAAATTAATAGTAGACAGTGGTTCAACAAAAGCAGATTGGATTGCAATTGATGACAAAGGAAAAGTCCTATTTACAACCCAAACGCTTGGATTAAACCCTGAAATTTTAGAAGGTCACGAAATTATTGATCGTTTGAATGATCGTTTCGATATTTTACAAAACAAAAAAACAGCAACTCATTTATTTTTCTATGGTGCTGGCTGCGGAACAGCTCGAATGAAAGAGTCATTAACGCTTATTTTTCAAGACTATTTTCCAAATGCAATTGTATCAGTTGAAGAGGATACCTATGCGGCGGTGTATGCTACTACTCCAAAAGGAGAAGAAGCTATTGTAAGCATCTTGGGAACAGGTTCAAATTGTAGTTATTTTGATGGAAAAAAATTGCATCAAAAAGTACAGTCATTAGGGTACATTATCATGGATGATTGTAGTGGAAATGTTTTTGGTAAAGAGTTAATTAGAAAGTACTATTTTAATAAAATGCCAAAACACATTGCAGAAGAATTTGAAAAAGAATACAATGTTGATCCAGACTTTATTAAAAGCAAATTGTACAAAGAGCCTAATCCAAATGCATATTTGGCAACATTTGCGAAGTTTTTAATCAAGCATAAAGAAGAAGAATTCTGCAAAAAAATTATTTACAAAGGAATGAAGTCTTTCGTGAAAAATTATATTAAGCAATTTGATAATTATCAAGAAGTGCCTGTTCATTTTGTAGGATCTATTGCTTTTTATTTAAAAGAAGAATTACAAGTGACTTTTGATAAGTATGAAATGAAATTAGGTAATGTGTTGCGTAGACCTATTGATGGTTTAATTGCATATCACGTTGCTAATAGTTAATACAATGGAAATCGCTATCATTGCACACGATGGGAAGAAATCAGAATTGGTTCAGTTTTTAATAAAAAATAGAGCGATTCTTGATTCTTCAAATATTAAGTTAATTGCAACTGGAACTACTGGAGGGAAAGCTGAAGAAGCTGGTTTCAAAGTAAAAAAAATGCTTTCGGGACCGCTTGGAGGTGATGCTCAAATTGCCGGTAGAGTAGGTGAAGGGAAAACGAATATGGTGCTTTTTTTTAAAGACCCGTTATCCAGTCACCCACACGAGGCAGATATTAATATGTTGATTCGGGTTTGTGATGTACACAATGTGCCATTGGCTACGAATGGAGCTACCGCTCAGTTGTTGCTAAATGCTATAGCACGGCAATCATAGATATTTCTACATTTACATTTTTTGGCAAACATGCCACTTGAACCGTTTCACGTGCTGGAGCGGTTTTTTCGTTAAAATAAGAACCGTAAACCTCATTGATAGCTGCAAAATCATTCATATTCATGATGAAAATACTAGTTTTTACTACGTTTTCAAACGTCATATTTGCTGCTTCTAAAACCGCTTTCATATTTTGCATAACTTGTTCTGTTTCTGCTTGGATAGAATCGGTAACTAAATCACCAGTTGCAGGATTAATGGCAATTTGTCCAGAAGTGTATAATGTATCACCTTTTAAAACGGCTTGATTATAAGGTCCAATTGGTGAAGGTGCTTTGTCTGTAAAAATTATTTTTTTCATAAAAAAAGTTGTTATCGTATGGTTCTGTCGTTTACTCGTTGTTTATTCCACTTAATATCACTTAATACGCCTGATTTAATACCGATGAAGAAATTCCAATTCGAATAGTCACCAAAAGGTGTCCAATTGAAATCCATTCTCCAGCTTAATAAATCTCTTTCAAAACGTATTTGTGTAAAAGTTACTCCTTTTTGTACAAAATCATAACCTGTAGAGATTCCACCTTTCCATTTTGGGGTTAAATCAGCATTAGCAGAAATCATTATGGAATTATTGATAATTTTCCTTTCACGATTGTTATTTCCGTAGGTTAAGGAGTAAGCAAAAGTCATATCCCAAGGCAATTTAGACTTAAAAAATGTCGTAATAGCATCTTCTCCTTTGGAATCGTCTTTGTCGTCAAATTGACTTTTTTGATTTAGAACATCCCTGCTTTTTCCAAATAAGTCATCTTCTCTTCCACCATTTCTTTTTACTTGATCATCTTCTTTTTTAGTGTCATCAAATTCACTACTTGAAATAGAGTAATTTAAAGTCATATTGGCGCTAGTCATCCTGAATAAACTTCCTCCATTGTTTATATTATACATATTGATACGGGTTCCAGAGTTGTCAATAGCATAAGGATCTAGAGTGGCTCCAAAATTCACATTCATTTTGTTTTTAAACAATTGAGTTCCTCCACTCACACGAACAGGTGACCAAGCTAAAGTTGTTTTGCCATCGGCATTAAGGTCATAGCTGGTTGACAGGTTTAAGTTGTTAAGCAACATGATTTTTTTGGGTTCAACTTTTGTAGTATCACTATCAGTTACTTTTGCTTCAAAAGTGTTGCTCAAATCAAACCCAATATTGTTAGAATTGGAAAGACCAGGTGCTCCATAAATTCCTCCTTCAAAACGAGTATAAGGTTTTATCATAGTGCCACTTGCATCAGATGAATAGGTATCGTAGTACTTTTCAAAACTAGGAGTGTAGCCATACGAAATAGAAGGACGCATGACATGTCGAATGGATTTTATTTTTTTGTCTTTACCAAAGTTAAAAGTACCATAAATCGTTGTTCCAATGCTACTTGATAGAGTGTAAGTTCTGAATGCATCAAAACCATTTACGGTTTCGTCAACGACTTTACTTTGGTTGGAGTCATAAAATCTTCTAATCGTTTTTAAGTACCAAACCTCGTTGTAATTAGCCGAAGCCGAAGCGCTAAAATATTTGAATAACTTAAAGTTGGTGCTTATTGGAATACTGTGTTGCATTCCCACTTGAGCATTTTTAAACATTTCAGGTTTAAAGAATAATGAATCTGTGGTTACAAAGCTATTTCTTCCGTTTAAGTTGTATTGAAAATTGATGTTTTTTATTATTCCTTTCTTGATTCCATCTCCTTTTGCAAAGGGAAAAACTCTATCTACACTTAACTGAAGCGTAGGTAAAGTCATATTGATTTCGCTTGTTTGAGTGTTTTGAGAATGTGTTGCGGATAGCGACATTCTTACTTGTGGTATAGAGTTGAATGTTTTGGAATACGAAACAGAAGAGCTCAATGTGTTGTTTAGATTTGATCCTAAATTCACGACATTTATAGATTGTTGGAAATACTTACTACTACCTAAGTTTACTGAGGCTGAGAAAGTAGAATTCGGATTGGATTTAGAGTCTTTGGAATGGGACCATTGAATGTTGTAGATAGTCTGTTTGGAGTAATCTGGATAACCTCTTTCACTGTTGATTAGGTTTTCAAATCTAAAATTAAAATTTCCTCTATAATTGTATCGTTTCGCATAGCTAGACTCTAAGCGCATTCCGTAACTTCCGTTGGTATAGTAATCACCAAGTACCGTTAAGTCATAATGATCACTTAAAGCAAAGTAATATCCAAAATTTTGCAATGAAAAACCACGGGCATTAGAGTCGTTGTAATTTGGTAAAATAATACCAGAAATGCTTGTTTCTTTACTCATTGGAAAGTATGCAAACGGAAGGCCAATTGGTGTTGGTACATCGGCAATGACCATATTGGTTAATCCAGTAATAACTTTTTTACCAGGAATAAATTTTACTTTATTGGTTTGGAAATAGTATTCAGGATTATCGACATCTTTTGAGGTAGAAAATCGTGCTCCTTTTAAGAAATAAACCGAATCATTTTCTTTTTTGGTAATGGCAGCTTTAATTTTAAATTCTCCTTGATCAGTTCTTGAATTCCAAATCAAGGCTTTTTTTGTTTTAAAATTAAAACGTATCGAATCTGGTTCAACTACATTAGTACCTTGTTTGAAGTTAGGATATTGCGTGTATTTGCCAGTAGAATCTTTAATTCGTCCAGCATATACTTCATTTTTCTCATAATCCATAACTATGATTCCAGACTTTAACTCAATGTCTTGGTAATACAATTCGGCTTTGTCATAAAGTGTAATTAGCTTCTTTTTTTGGTCAATTTTGGTATAATCATGAGCTTTGTATCTCACTTTTCCTTCCAAGAAAGCCTTTTTTACTTTGACCGTGTCCGCTTTGATTGAATCTTTAGTTGGAACTTGGACTATGTTTTTAGTTTTGTCTTCTTTTGCTTTTGTGGTTTCCTTTTTAGGAGGAATAGTAGTATTTTTTTTCTTTATATCTTGCGAATAAGCACTAGTAGTTCCTAGTGTAAGAAAAAATGATATTAAAACGATATTAAATAAGTTTGTATGCAAAGGTTTTAATGCTATTTTTGTAAAAATGATGGCTTACTTTTTGAAGCACCAAACTTACATATATTTTTTTGCAAAAATAATCAATTAACAAAATTATAGCGGACGCCTCCTAATAAAAATTAACTTTTAAATTTATGAATACGAAGATTTGTCTAAAAGTAATGTTTATTATTACCTTCTTCTTTTTTTCTTTTTTTTCTTACAGTCAATCGGAAGTTTTTCGTGTGGCTTTAGATGCGGGACACGGAGGTCATGATACAGGTGCAAAATACAGCGGCCGAGTTGAAAAAGATGTAGCATTGGCTGTAGTTTTGAAGGTTGGAAAAATTCTTGAAGATTCTAAAAAAGTTGAAGTAGTTTATACACGAAAAACGGATGTTTTTATTGATTTAATAGAACGAGCAAATATTGCTAACAGAGCTAGAGCGTCAATATTTGTTTCTATACATTGCAATGCCAATAGAAATACAGCAGCTGATGGTACAGAAACTTATGTTATGGGTATGACTAAAATTGCCTCAAACTTGGAAGCTGCTAAAAAAGAGAACTCCGTAATTACTTTGGAAAAAGATTACAAGCAAAAATATGAAGGTTTTGACCCTAACTCTCCAGAGACTATGATTGGAATGACTTTGATGCAAGAGGAGTATTTGGACAACAGTATTTCTTTGGCTTCAAACATTGAAGATGAATTTCAAAATTTGGGAAAAAAGATCCGTGGAGGAGGAGTAAAACAAGCTCCTTACATGGTTTTACACAAAGCTTATATGCCGAGAGTTTTGGTAGAGATGGGATTTATTTCTAATCCAGCTGAGGGTGCTATTTTGGTTTCCGAAGAAGGTCAAAATGATATAGCACAAGCAATTGCTAAAGCGATTTTAAAATATAAGACCGAATTTTTTGAAAGTGAGGGTTTTGAAAACTTTCCAGCACCTAAAGCAGATACCACCGAAAAAAAAGAGGTTATAAAACCTAAAGATACTTCTGATTTTCACGAGGTTCCTAAGGTTGCTACCTTACCAACTACAGGGACAATTTTTAAAGTGCAATTATCTGCTAGTTACATTCAATTAGAGTTGCAACCTAAGAATTTTAAAGGATTAAATTTTATTTCTATGGAGCGTGACAATAATTTGTATAAATATTTTTATGGTGAAACCGCAGACTACAATGTAGCCAAAGAAAATTTAAAAACGGCTAAAGCAAAAGGCTATGATTCTGCTTTTTTGATAGCTTATAAAAATGGAAAGAAAATTAGCATTCAAGAAGCGATTAAATAATTCATTGAAGTTAAATTTTTATATTATTTTTGCGCAAAATCTTATATTTTGAAACTAACAAGAGAAATCAAAACAGCTATTATAGTAATTACTGCTATTTTATTATTTATTTGGGGTTATAGCTTTTTAAAAGGCCGAGATCTTTTTACTAACTATAAGACTTATTTTGTTGAGTATAGTAATGTAGAAGGGATTGCTCCTTCCTCTGCTGTAACTTTAAATGGATTAGTAATTGGTAAAGTTGCTAGCATTACTATTAATAACACTACTGGGAAACTACAAGTTGAATTGCAAATAAATACAGATTTTCCAATTTCTAAAACCAGTACTGCAGTTATTTATGAGCCTGGATTGATAGGAGGTAAGCAAATAGCTATTCGTCCTAATTTTAATGATAAGACCTTAATTGAAGATGGCGCAACTATAAAAGGTGACATTGAATTAGGTATGGCAGCAAGTATGGGTGAGAAACTTGTTCCTGTTCAGCAAAAAATTGAAAAATTATTGGTAAGTGCTGATCAAATGATAAATGGAATCAATGCTGTTTTAGATCAAAAAGGACAAGCTGATTTGAAAAACAGCTTAGCTGAATTGAGTAAGACTATGGAGCAATTTCACAAAGCCTCGGTTAGTGTTAATGGAATTTTAGATACGAATAAGTCTAAAATTAATGGCATAGTAACTAATTTCAATAAAGTTTCTGGTGATTTTTCTAAAATTTCAGATTCTTTACAAAAAGCTGATTTAGGAAAAACAGTAAAAGAATTGAATAGAACTTTGGCAAATGTTGACAAGTTAATGAGTAATTTGCAATCAGGAAAAGGAACTATGGGTAAATTACTTAATGATGAAGCACTATATGCTAATTTATCAAAAACATCAAAAGAGTTGGAATTGTTACTTCAAGATGTTCGCTTGAACCCTACGAGATATGTTAATGTTTCTGTCTTTGGAAAGAAAAACAAACCTTATGTAGCTCCTGCTGCTGATTCAATAGTAAAAGCTAATAATTAATTATATGAATTTTTTAGACAATGTATTGTTCGCCATCGTTTTGGCAATTGGTTTTGGATATTTCTTTATGAATGTCAAAAAAATCATTCGAAACATTAAGTTAGGTACCGCAGTTGACCGAAGTGATAATCCTAAAGAGCGATGGAAAAATATGGCAATGATTGCCTTAGGACAATCAAAAATGGTAAAAAGACCAGTTGCTGGAATTTTACATATTGTTGTTTACCTTGGATTCATAATCATTAATATTGAATTATTAGAAATCATTATTGATGGGTTATTTGGTACGCATCGTGTTTTTGCTTTTTTGGGTGGAACTTACGATTTCCTTATTGGTTCTTTTGAGATTTTAGCTGTTTTAGTATTGCTGGCTGTTTTTACTTTTTGGACCAGAAGAAATATTATTCGTTTAAAGCGTTTTATAAGTTCTGATTTGAACGGATATCCTAAGAATGACGCCAATTATATATTATATTTTGAAGTAGTTTTGATGTCTTTGTTTTTGTTAATGAATGCATCTGATTTGCATTTACAACAAGTACCTGGAGGTTTTTCTCATTTCATCAAAGCGGGATCTTTTCCTATAAGCCAATTTATTGAGCCTATTTTTAATGGAATGTCTAATGAATTGGTGATGCTTTTATCAGAAGCTTTTTGGTGGTTGCATATTGTTGGTATTTTGATTTTTATGAATTATTTATATTTTTCAAAACACTTACATATTCTTTTAGCTTTCCCAAATACTTATTTTGCCAACTTAAAACCTCAAGGTCAATTTGATAATTTATCTTCGGTTACAAATGAAGTGAAGTTAATGATGGATCCAAACGCAGATCCTTTTGCAGCACCTGCAGATGCTAATGCTGCTCCAAGTAAGTTTGGCGCAAGTGATGTAATGGATTTGAATTGGGTACAGTTAATGAATGCATATACTTGTACAGAATGTGGACGTTGTACTTCTTCATGTCCAGCAAATCAAACAGGTAAGAAATTGTCTCCTCGTAAAATTATGATGGATACAAGAGATCGTTTAGAGGAAGTTGGAAGGAATATTGACAAAAACAAAGGTGTTTTTGTGCCAGATTCAGTTTCGCTTTTGAATAATTATATTACTGCCGAAGAACTATGGGCATGTACTTCATGTAATGCTTGTGTAGAAGAATGTCCAGTAAATATTAGCCCATTATCAATCATTTTAGATATGCGTCGTTATTTAGTGATGGAGCAAAGTGCTGCACCAATGCCTTTGAACGCAATGATGACGAATATAGAAAACAACGGAGCTCCTTGGCAATACAATCAACAAGACCGTTTGAACTGGAAAAACGAAATATAATAAAAGTTTAAATTTTTAATCGGTTAGTTACTTAACCCATTAACTAATAACCAATATACAATGTCAGAAAATTTAGTAGTGCCTACAATGGCCGAAATGTTAGCACAAGGCAAACAACCAGAAGTATTGTTTTGGGTAGGTTGTGCAGGAAGTTTTGACGATAGAGCCAAGAAAATAACTAAAGCATTTGTTAGAATTTTAAATCGATCTAACGTTTCTTTTGCTGTTTTGGGTACAGAGGAAAGTTGTACTGGAGATCCAGCTAAAAGAGCGGGAAATGAATTTTTGTTTCAAATGCAAGCGATGATGAATATTGAGGTCTTGAATGCATACGAAGCTAAAAAAATCGTAACAGCTTGTCCTCATTGTTTTAATACATTAAAAAATGAATATCCTGAATTGGGTGGTCACTACGAAGTAGTACATCATACTGAATTTTTAAAATCTTTACTTGATGATGGACGATTAACAATTGAAGGAGGTCAATTCAAAGGTAAAAAAATCACGTTCCACGATCCCTGTTATTTGGGAAGAGCGAATCAAATTTATGAGGCACCAAGAGATTTAATCCAAAAATTAGACGCCGAATTAGTAGAAATGAAACGTTCTAAAGCGAATGGATTATGTTGTGGTGCTGGAGGTGCTCAGATGTTTAAAGATGCAGAGCCTGGTAATAAAGAAGTAAACATCGAAAGAACAGAGGATGCTTTAGAAGTACAACCTAGTATTATTGCAGCAGGTTGTCCTTTCTGTAATACGATGCTTACTGATGGCATAAAAAATAAAGAAAAAGAAGCTGATGTAAAAGTTTTAGACATTGCGGAACTTATTGCTAATGCTCAAGATTTATAAAAGAATTTAATTCAAAACTATGTACGTACCCTTTGAAAGTTTACCTGAGGAATCTAGAATATGGATTTATCAATCTAATAGAAAGTTTTCTGATGCTGAAATGACCGAAATAGAAGAAGCATTACAAGCTTTTTTGAAAGATTGGGCCGCTCATGGTACAAGTTTGGAGTCATCTTATCTTTTAAAATACAATCGTTTTATAATTATTGCAGTAAACCAAGAAGTTCAAGCTGCAACGGGTTGTTCAATTGATAGCTCGGTTGAATTCATCCAAAGTTTAGAAAAGAAATACGACGTAGATTTATTGGATAAGATGAATGTTACATTCAAATTAGGTGAACACGTTGCGCATAAACCTTTAATCGATTTTAAAAAAATGGTTAAAGACAAAGCAGTTACTGAAAATACCATTGTTTTTAACAACTTAGTCAACAATATTCAAGAATTTAATGAATCGTGGGAAGTCCCAGCAGCAGATAGTTGGCATAGCAGGTTCTTCTAAAAAATAGTAAAGAAATTTTAAACTAGATTATTTTAAATGTAATCTAGTTTTTTTGTTTTCAACCTTTCCTCATTTCTAAATGGCAAAAAAATATTTCATTCTTTTTTTATTACTATTCGTCTCACGTTTATTTTCGCAAAACTTTGATATCAATACGCTGCGTTCAATAAATGTAAATCGTAATGCAGATTTAGATGCTACTTTTAAACACGTTACTAATAGTTATGCAATAGTTAGTGTTGGGATTCCTTTGACTCTTTATACGGTTGGATTGATTGATAACAATACTGGATTAAGACAAAAAGCTTTATTTGTTGGGGAATCTGTAGCAGCTTCTGTTTTTATTACGATTGCTTTAAAAGAAACGATTAAAAGAGATCGTCCCGCTACTTCTTATCCTGAAATTGAAAAATTAACTTCATCAGGCGGATATTCAATGCCTTCAGGTCATACGTCAATTGCTTTTGCAACAGCAACCTCTTTGAGTATGGCTTATCCCAAATGGTATGTTATTGCGCCATCTTTTGTATGGGCATCTGCAGTTGGCTATTCAAGAATGCATCTAGGTGTTCATTATCCTACAGATGTTATAGCTGGAGCTCTTGTTGGTAGTGGTTCAGCCTATCTAACTTATAAAATCAATAAATGGTTGAATAAGAAAAGAAGTAAAGAACAATTATAGTTCATTTTTAACTTTTCTTAACTTTTAATAACTCATTTTTGAGTAAATTCGTTACCCTAAAATAAATACATGAAAATAGCAATTGTTTGTTATCCCACATTTGGTGGAAGTGGTGTTGTAGCAACAGAATTAGGTCTTGAACTAGCAAGAAGGGGACACGAAATTCACTTCATAACATATAGTCAGCCAGTTCGTTTAGCACTTTTAAATCCAAATGTGCATTACCACCAAGTGAATGTTCCTGAATATCCATTATTTCATTACCAGCCGTATGAACTTGCGCTTTCCAGTAAGCTAGTTGATATGGTAAAGCTGTATAAAATAGATGTGCTTCATGTACATTATGCCATTCCTCATGCTTATGCAGGTTATATGGCTAAACAAATGCTTAAAGACGAGGGTATAAACATACCTATGGTTACTACATTACATGGTACTGATATTACTTTGGTTGGAAATCATCCTTTTTACAAACCGGCTGTTACTTTTAGTATCAATAAATCTGATTTTGTAACCTCGGTTTCTGAGAGTCTAAAAGCGGATACGCTTAAATTGTTTTCTATTAAAAATGAAATTCAGGTGATTCCTAATTTTATTGATTTAGATAAAGAAAAAAAAGACCCAAATACGCCTTGTCATAGATCCGTAATGGCGGCAGCTGATGAAAGAATAATTACGCATATTAGTAATTTTAGAGGAGTAAAGAGAATTATTGATGTTGTTAAGATATTTTATAAAATTCAAAAAGAGATACCTGCCAAATTAATGATGGTTGGGGATGGGCCTGAAAAAGAAAAAGCCGAAGAACTTTGTTTTGAGTTAGGAATTCAAGACAAAGTAATCTTTTTTGGGAACAGTAATGAAATTGATAAAATTTTGTGTCTTACTGATTTGTTTTTGTTGCCTTCTCAAACCGAAAGTTTTGGATTAGTAGCTCTTGAAGCTATGGCCTGTTCTGTACCTGTTATTTCTAGTAATTCTGGTGGTTTGCCTGAAGTCAATTTTGATGGTTTTTCAGGTTTTTTAAGTGATGTTGGCAATGTTGATGAAATGGCTAAAAATGCCTTAGCAATTTTAAAAGATGATGATGTTTTAAATAAATTTAAGAGAAATGCTTTAAGTATTGCTGAAAAATTTGATATAAAGAAAATCTTGCCCTTATATGAAGATCTCTATCAGCGAGCAATTCAAAAATACCAATAAAAAAGGGAAGCAAAACTGCTTCCCTTTTTTATTGGTTTGATAAAGATTAAAATACATATCTTAAGTTAAGTCCGAATCCTCCTGCGTGAAAGTCAGTGTCTTCAACAATCCAAAGTGTAGGTCTCCAATCTAAACCTAAGGCTATTGGAGCTCCTTTGAATTTGTATTCAAGACCAATTTCACCACTTGCGCCTAATAAGAAATCATCTCCAATAAAAGCAGAAGGTCCAACACCTAAATACCAATTAAAAGATTCTCCTCCAAGAGGTCTGTAGATAAAATCATATAGCGCTTCTACACCAACTCCTCCGTTGCCGAAAGAAACATCTGCGTGAATACGGCTAAATTTACCAGCAGAGAATACAGCATCTACTGCAACATCATTACCAGTGACATCTCCAAATCTAACACCAATTTCTTGTGCACTAGCAAAATGTGATACGCCCATAAAAAACATTCCTAAAAGTAATTTTTTCATAATTTGTAGTTTAAATAATTAGTATTTATGCAGTTAACGTAGGTAAAGTTAAAAAAAATATAAGTACTCATAATTTATTTTAATTTTTTAACAATAAAAAGATGTTTAAACTATAAAAGAATTCATCTTCTTGTTTTTGTTTTTTAAGTTGTTTATGGCTGTTTTTACATCAAATTGTCTTTTTGTTTTATTTGTATTGACTTTTTTAAAAGGTTTATAGTTAAAATTTATTTTTATTATTGTTTAAAAAGGAAAAATTTAACTAAAAAACATTGTTTTGTATTAAAAATTTCAAAATATAACCTAGGCGAAATTTTTTTGTTTAATTCTTAAAACTTACATTTGCTTAAAATTTTTTAAAATGGCAGGAAATAGTTACGGAACACTATATAAGATAACTACTTTTGGAGAATCACACGGAGAAGCTCTTGGCGGAATCATTGATGGTTGTCCTCCAGGAATCACAATTGATTTTGAAGCGATAGAATTAGAAATGGCAAGGAGAAAGCCAGGTCAATCCGCTATTGTAACTCAAAGAAAAGAACCAGACGCAGTACAGTTTTTATCTGGAATTTTTGAAGGAAAAACTACTGGTACTCCTATTGGTTTTATTATTCCCAACACGAATCAGAAGTCGAATGATTATTCTCATATAAAAGACAATTATCGCCCTAGCCATGCGGATTATGTTTATGACCAAAAGTACGGTACACGTGATTATAGAGGCGGAGGAAGAAGTTCTGCTAGAGAAACAGCAAGCAGGGTTGTTGCTGGTGCTATTGCAAAACAAATGTTGTCTAATATTAAAATCAATGCTTTCGTATCTTCGGTAGGACCTCTTTTTCTCGAGAAACCTTATCAAGACATTGATTTTTCAAAAATTGAGAGTAACCCTGTTCGTTGTCCCGATGAAGAAATGGCAGCGAAAATGGAAGAGTATATAAGAGATATTCGCAAGCAAGGCGATACCGTTGGTGGAACTGTAACTTGTGTAATTCAAAACGTTCCTGTTGGATTAGGAGAGCCAGTTTTTGATAAATTACACGCTGAGTTAGGAAAAGCCATGCTTTCTATTAATGCCGTTAAAGGTTTTGAATATGGAAGTGGTTTTTGCGGAGCTAAAATGAAAGGCAGTGAACACAATGATTTGTATAATGCAGATGGTACCACAAAAACAAATCTGTCTGGTGGAATTCAAGGTGGTATTAGTAACGGAATGGATATATATTTCCGAGTAGCTTTTAAGCCTGTTGCGACAATTATGCAAATGCAAGAAACAATAGATAATCAAGGAAATATTGTAGAAATGACTGGAAAAGGAAGACACGACCCTTGTGTTGTTCCAAGAGCAGTTCCAATTGTTGAAGCAATGGCAGCAATTGTTTTGGCAGATTTCTATTTGTTAAACAAGACTTATTTATAGATTCAAATTATATTTTAGTATTTTAACGAGCTAAATACTTTCAAAATTAATATTTAAACAACCAATGGAATCAAACCAAACTTCTAAGAAACCTTTTTTCAAAAGTCTAACAGGACAAATCTTAATTGCTATGCTATTGGGTGCTGTATTAGGTGTAGTAATACATAATTCTGCATCGACAGAAACAGCCCAAGAATTTAGTAACAAAATAAAGATTTTGGCAACTGTATTTATTCGTTTGGTTCAAATGATTATTTCTCCATTAGTTTTTACAACTCTTGTTGTAGGAATAGCAAAATTGGGTGATATAAAGGCAGTTGGAAGAATTGGTGGAAAGGCTTTAGGATGGTTTTTTACTGCTTCTTTTATTTCTCTTTTAATAGGGATGTTCTATGTGAATATTTTAGAGCCTGGTGTTGGATTGAATCTTTCAAATGTAGATGCTGCTTCAGTATCTGATGTTACGTCAAAAACACAAAGTCTGTCCTTTAATAACTTCATCGAGCATATTGTTCCTAAAAGTATTTTTGAAGCGATGGCCACAAATGAAATCCTTCAAATTGTTGTTTTTTCAATCTTTTTTGGATTAGCTGCTGCTTCATTAGGAGAAACGGCAAAACCTATTGTTAATGCAATGGATAAAATTTCTCATATTGTTTTAAAAATGGTGAATTTTGTCATGAATTTTGCTCCTATTGGTGTTTTTGGTGCAATTGCAGGTGTTTTTGCTGTAAGAGATTTTAATGAACTAGCGATTACTTATTTTAAGTTTTTCGGTTCGTTTTTGATAGGAATAAGTACTTTGTGGGTTATACTTATTTTAGTTGGTTATTTCTTCTTGGGAAAACAAATGAAAGTTTTGTTGCAACGAATAGTTAGCCCATTGATTATTGCTTTTGGTACTACAAGTTCTGAAGCTGTTTTTCCAAAATTAACCGAAGAATTAGAGAATTTTGGGGTAAAAGATAAAATCGTTTCTTTTATGCTACCACTTGGTTATTCATTTAATCTTGATGGAAGTATGATGTACATGACATTTGCTGGTATTTTTATTGCTCAGGCATATGGGATTCATTTGGATTTGCCAACTCAATTTACAATGTTATTTGTTTTGATGTTAACTAGTAAAGGGATTGCTGGTGTACCAAGAGCTAGTTTGGTAGTTGTTGCTGCTACTTGTGGGATGTTTGATATTCCTGTAGAAGGAATTGCTTTAATTCTTCCAATAGACCATTTTTGTGATATGTTTAGAAGTGCTACAAATGTATTAGGAAATGCATTGGCTACTTCCGTAGTTGGAAAATGGGAAGAAGATAAATAAAATAGAATCATATTTTTTTAATAGAACCTGCTTGTAAATTAAGCAGTTTTTTTTAGTCTTAAAAAAATAACATTATACGTGTTAAATTGTGATAATTTTTAAATTACTTAAATAAATTTCTGAAATTAAATGATTATTTATTTATATATAAATGTATATTTGAATAAATAATGAGCGGTTATGTTCCCAAATCGAGTTGTATTATTCTTTGTTTTATTTTTCAGCTTAAATTCTTTTTTAACTGCTCAAAATGCTGATTTTGTAAGAAATAGTCTTTTACAAAAGTCAAGACAGGCGACTAAATACTTTAGGGAACAAGATTTTGAAAAGTCTCTATTGCTATCAAGAGAAGTTTTAAAAAAAGCATTATTAATAAATGATAGTGTTTTGATAGCTGCTTCTTACAATACTATTGGTTCTAATTACAATGAATTTTCGGAGTTTGACAAATCGATTGAATATTATAAGAAAGCATTGTTTTATGCTAACAAAACTACAAATGATAGTCTAAAATTTAAGGTTAATAATAATTTAGGAAATTTATATTGTTTTGAAAAGGGACAATATGAGCTAGGAATTAAGCATTATAAAAAAGCTATTTTTCATAGCCAAAACATTTCTAATCATACCTACACTTTACTTACCAGCTTAAATCTTACATGGGCTTATTTCGATAAGTCTAATTTTGAAGAAGGCTTGTTGTTTTTAAATTATTGTAATGCAAATTTTAAGGAATATGGAAGTGATGCTTTGAGTGTTGTTTACCAAATGGTTAATGGTATTTACAGTTCTCATATTGGTGATTACAAAAAAGCTAGAGTATTTTTTGAAAAAGCAATTTTATTAGGGTATAAGTATAATGAATTGAACGATGTTTCCTATGCGCATAATGAGTTTTCAAAAATGCTTTTTAGAATGGGCAATTATAAAGAAGCTTATATTCATCTAAATAAATTCAATGAAATTAAAGACAAAATATACAATGAAGATAAACTTTTTAAAGCTTCTATTGCGGGCTTAAATCTTGAGCTTGATGAATACAAAAGGGAATTAACTAAAATCGAGCTTATAAAAGAAGCACAAAATCAAAACCTTAGGAAATCCAAAATCATTGTTATTTTATTTGTAATTGTTCTTTTTGTTTTGCTAATGTTGATTTTTACTTTGATAAGAAACAATAGTTTTAAAAGAAAAGTTAATAGAGAATTGACCATTGCAAATAATGATTTGTTATTGGCTAAAGAAAAAGCTGAAGAAGCTTCACAAATGAAATCTCAGTTTGTCTCCACTATTAGTCATGAGTTGAGAACACCTCTATATGGAGTAATTGGAATCACAAACATGCTTATTGATGAATATAAAGATTTATCCAAAAGTCAGCATTTAAGTTCCTTAAAGTTTTCTGCACGATATTTACTTTCACTAGTAAACGATATTTTACAAATTAATAAAATAGAAGAAAATAGGGTAGTGCTTGAGAGTATGACTTTTAATATTTATGATGAAATAGAAATGATTATTCGTTCTCTCTCCTTTTTGTCTCAAAACAATAAAAATAAAGTGGAGTTGCTGGTTGACCCCAAAATCCCAGAATACGTGATTGGAGATAAGTTACGTTTCTCTCAAATCATTATGAATTTAGTAAGCAATGCGTTGAAGTTTACAAAAAACGGAATAATTTCAATACACGTTGTTCTAGAAAAGAAGGAAGGAAAAATAAATCATATTGGTTTTAAAATAAAAGATACTGGAGTAGGAATTGCTGCTGTAGACCAAGATAAAATCTTTGATAAGTTTGTTCAAGTAGGTCGAAATGATACAGATTATCAAGGTACAGGACTTGGATTGTCTATTGTTAAGCGATTGTTACATCTATTTGGAAGTGAGATTACTTTAGAGAGTGCAATTGGACAGGGAACAATATTTAGTTTTAGTATACCTTTTGAAAGTGATCTTGATAAAACGAATGATTTAATAAACAATATTAGAGTTGATTTGTCAACCAGTCAAATCTTTAAAGTATTGGTAGTTGAGGATAATAGAATAAATCAATTGGTAACAAAAAAGATAATGGAAAAAAATCTCTATAAATGTTGCGTAGTTGATGACGGATATGAAGCTTTGAAAATTCTTGAAACCGAAATTTTTGATATTATTTTAATGGATATTAATATGCCATTATTGAATGGGTTTGAAACTACCCGTTTGATAAGAAATAAAAACATTAGCACTCCAATTATTGCTTTAACGGCTTTTGATAAAGAGGAAATATCAGAAGAGGCTATTTCTGCAGGAATGAATGATATAATTATCAAACCATTTGATCAATCGAAGCTTTTTAAAGCTATGAGTACATTAATATATGATGCAAAAAACGTTGGTTAGTACCAACGTTTTTTATTTTGTTTTGCATTTGCAGATTTTCTTGATTTATGTGCTCCACCACTTCTGTTTGAATTTTTTGGTTTTTCATTTGGTGTTACAGGGTTTCCTGATTGCCATGGATAGGGGTGATCACTGATAGTTTTAACATCAACCTTAATTAGCTTTTGAATGTCTTTCCAATATGGGTGCTCATCTTTTCCACAAAAAGAAATGGCTATACCACCATTTCCAGCACGACCTGTTCTTCCAATTCTATGAACATAGGTTTCAGGTATATTAGGTAAATCAAAATTAATTACAAAAGGCAATTGATCAATGTCTATTCCTCTTGCAGCAATATCTGTAGCTACAAGAACTCCAACTTCTTTGTTTTTGAAAGCATCTAAAACTCTTTGTCTGGCATTTTGTGATTTATCGCCATGTATTGCTTCTGCCGGAATACCTTTTTTACGTAATGCTTTTACAACGTTGTCTGCACCATGTTTTGTTCTTGAAAATACTAAAACATCAGTTAGATTTTCATTTTTAATTAAATGGTATAAAAGGTTTCTTTTTTCTGATTTCTCAACAAAATACAAGCGCTGTTCTACTTTTTCTGCTGTAGAAGATACAGGAGAAACCGTAACCGTAGCAGGATCAGTTAAAAACATTTCTGCTAATTCTCTAATTGCAATTGGCATTGTTGCAGAGAAAAGAAGCGTTTGTCTGTTTTTTGGAGTTAGTTTAACGATTTTCTTTACATCGTTTACGAATCCCATATCTAGCATCTGATCTGCTTCGTCTAGAACTAAAGTGTGTAAATGATCTAAGTTGATAAAACCTTGTTTATGAAGGTCTAATAGTCTTCCTGGAGTAGCAATTAAAACATCAACTCCTTGTCTTAAGGTATCGACTTGAGGATTTTGTGAGACACCTCCGAAAATAGTTAATTGCGTTAGATTAGTATATTTTGCATAGGTATCAAAATTTTGTCCAATTTGAACAGCTAATTCTCTAGTAGGAGTTACTACAAGCGCTCTAACGACCTTAGCTTTTTTTGATGACCCTACGATTCGATGTAACTGATGGATGATAGGTATTGCAAATGCAGCAGTTTTTCCAGTTCCTGTTTGAGCACAACCTACTAAGTCTCTACCAGACAAAACTAGCGGAATGGATTGTTCTTGTATTGGAGTTGGCTCTGTGTAGCCTTCTTCAAATACTGCTTTTTGTATACTTTTTGAAAGGGATAAATCTTCGAATAACATATTTTTTGAAATTTAAATTCTTTGTATAGTACAAAGAATAAGGCAACAAAGATAGTGTTATTATTTTTGTTGCCTATTTTATTTAATAATCGAAGGTTTTTCTTTTAAATTATCGAAAGGTTTTGTTTTTACTTTATAGTAAATTTAAGTTGTATCCTTTTATGAAATCGGTTACTAAATAACCAATCAATTTTCCAATTAAGTGATTGTTTTTTTCTTGGTCTAAATCTGGAGCTCCTTCACAAATATGAATATAAGAAGCGTTTTTTTGCTTAGCAAAAAAGGAAATAAAACTTCTTAATTCTTCTATTGAAAAACCACTCAAAGTCATTGCACTACTGGCAATATTTGGAATTGCATCCAAGTCAATTTCTATTCCAAAGGGGTCATTTTTAATAAAATCTAGTGCTACAGCCATTTCTTGTCTGAAGTTTTTTTCTTTTCTAATATTAATGCTATCGTATGTATTATAGCGAACTCGATCTTCAAGTTTCTTAATAATGTCTAGTACACTTTTCGAGGTATAATTTTCGTGTAAACCAAAAATGAAGTATTTTTTAAGAAAACCTTCTTCAAATGCATAGGAAAAACCATTGCCACTGTGTCTTCCTTCAAGAATTCTGAAGTCGGAATGAGCATCGAAGTTAACAGCATTAATTGCTTTTCCTTTTGCTAATGCGGTTCCTTTTATGTTTCCGTAGGAATTGTTGTGTCCACCGCCAATGATAATAGGTATTTTGCCCGCTTGAATAATTTTACAAACAATATAAGATACTTCTTTATCAATTTTCTTTACTAATTGACTGAGTTTTGATCGGTCATCTACATCATTGAAGTCTAGATTTTCTACTTCATTCATTTGTTCTTGGACATCTATTTGTCCTAAAACAAGAATTTGACTGCCCTTGCAAAAACGATTATGCTGGATATTTGCAATGCTTTTTATAGCGCTTTCCCATGCTGATGCTGCTCCGGGTCTGCCATAATTAGCTCTAATTCCTATGTCTTCAGGAATTCCTAATAAAACATATTTTGCCTCAGTAGTTTTAATAAAGGAATTAAGATCCGTGTCCTTTGGTATGGTAACCATTTTTTCACCGAACTTAATTTCCCCACTTCTATGATTGGTAATTTTAGCCAGATCACTTGCCGTGAATTGGATTAATTTTTCCATTTTTTTTATTTCAAAAATACTATAAATATGTTAACAGACGTTATACCTTTGTATTATATCCCTAAATTTGAATAAAAATTAAAAAAGCATGGAAAAACAACAAAACAATTCAAGTCTAAAGGCAATTATTGCCGTTTTAGCAGTATTATTAGTAGGTAGTTTAGTATATATTTTCAAAATGTCATCCGACGCAGAGGTGGTTAAATCGGAATTAACAACGACTTTAACGGAGAAAGAATCTGTAATGAAGGATCTACAAACGTTAAAAACAACTTATGACGCAGCAATTGCTGAAAATACTTCAATGTCTGAAGAATTAATCCAAGAAAGAGACAAAATCGTTGCTCTTATGGACGAGTTAAATCAATCTAAAGGCGATGTTTCAAAATTCAAGACGCAATTATCAGCTTTACAAAACAAAATGAAAGCTTTGATGACAGAAAATGAAGGATTGAAAATTGCAAATGAAAAAGTAACTGCTCAAAGAGACAGTACTGTAGTAGTTTTAGGTGAATCCAAAAAGTTTAATGAGGTTTTAGTTGGTCAAAACGAGGAGCTTTCTAAAACAGTTGAAAAAGGTGCAAAATTAACTATTTTGAACACCAAAACATCAGCTTATAAATTGAGAAGTTCTGGTAAACAAATTGAAACAGATAAAGCAAGTAGAGCAGATATCTTAAAAATTAGTTTTACCATTGCTGAAAATCAAATTGCAAAATCAGGCGACAAAACTTATTATGTTCAGGTAATTGATAGTAAAAACAATGTTTTAGGAGAAAAACAAACTGAAACTTTTGGTGAAAATACTTTGACCTACAGTTTTGCTACAACAGTAACATATGAAAATAAAACTGTAAATGTTTCTGAAGATTTACCAGGTAAAAACTTTGAAAAAGGAGCTTATTTTATCAACATTTTCGATAAAGATGTATTGGTTTCTAAAACAAGTTTTACTTTGAGATAATAAAGAAAATTTAGATTTTTATAAAAAAGGAGGAATGTAAATTCCTCCTTTTTTTATTGATAAAGCTTGCCATCCAATAGTACACTTTCTATGAGATTACTTCCAAAAGCATAAGGAATCTGATAGTAGGAAGGAATAGGTTTTGTGATGATAAGATTTGCTTTTTTTCCAATAGTAATACTTCCATGAGTAGAACTGATTCCCATAGCGTATGCTCCGTTTATGGTAGCAGCATTTATTGCTTCTTCAGGTGTCATTTTCATTTTGATACAAGCTGTCGCGACAACAAAGTTCATATTTCCAGACGGTGTAGAGCCAGGGTTAAAATCTGTGGCTAGAGCTAGCGGAAGCCCTGCTTTTATCATTTCACGTGCAGGAGTGTAAGGAATACTCAAGAAATAAGAGCAAGACGGTAAAGCAACTGGCATTGTTACGGTTCCTTTTAGTACTTCTATATCTTCGGGTTTCATTATTTCAAGATGGTCAACAGAAAGCGCTTTGTTTTGGACTCCAATTTGAATTCCACCAATAGAATTGAATTGATTGACATGGATTTTTGGTTGCAAGCCATATTGAATTCCAGCCGCAATAATTTTTTCGGTTTGTGCTACGGTAAAATAATCGTTTTCACAAAAAACATCGATAAAATCAGCTAAATTTTCTTTAGCAATTTCAGGAAGCATCTCATTAATAATTAAATCAATATAGGCTTCTTTATTGTCTTTGAATAGGCTAGGGAAGGCGTGTGCTCCTAAAAAAGTAGCTTTAATTGCTATAGGGTAGTTACTGGCCAATTTTTTTATGACGCGTAACATTTTTAACTCTCCTTCTACGGTTAATCCGTATCCCGATTTTATTTCTACGGCACCGGTACCCAATTGTATTACTTCTTTAAGTCTATCTTCTGATTGGCGAAACAATTCTTCTTCGGAGGTTTCGTTTAATTTTTGAGCTGAATTTAATATGCCACCACCACGATTTGCGATTTCTTCATAAGTCAAACCGTTGATTCTGTCTACAAATTCTTGTTCACGATTTCCAGCGTAAACAATATGAGTATGACTATCACACCAAGAAGGGAATACAATTTTACCACTGGCATCAATAGTTACGTCGGCTTTTATATTGGGTAAGCTTTCCATTGGACCAAAATCCGATATCAAATCATCAGTAATAACCAAATACGCATTTTTGATGGTCGGTAAAATAGACATTTCTTCACCAGAAACCTTTGTAATATCTGAGTTTCGTACTTGCAAAAGTTCTTTTATGTTGGTAATTAATGTAATCATAAGTATGAAGTGTATAAACACAAATTTCACAAATTATCACGAATACATTCATGAAATCTGTGAAACTTGTGTATTTTTTTTAAAAATAAATTATTCTGAGACTTTAATCTCAAACATTTTATCCCAATTTTTTCCGGTTACAAAAAAAGTTTTTGTTTTTGTGTTATAGGCGATACCATTCAAAACATCGGTATCTATTTTTTGGGTGATTTTCTTTTTTAAATCGGCTAAATTTATAATCGCTTCAACTGCTCCATTTTTTGGATTAATTACAGCGATTGCATCTTTTTGATAAACATTTCCATAAATTTTACCATTTACCCATTCCAATTCATTAACAGCTTTAATTTTGCTATCAAGAGAATAAACAAAAATACTACCAATAGGTTGAAAAGTGTTGGGGTCTAGAATATGAATATTCTCTGTACTATCTGTCATGTATAAATTTGTACCATCTGTTGTTAGTCCCCATCCTTCCATATTTTTAAAATAAGGGAATGTTTTTTCTTTTTTGAAGGTGTCAGCATTATAAACATAACCCTCGTTATTTTTATACGTTAATTGATATACTTTGTTGTTAAGAACGGTAATGCCCTCACCAAAAAACTTTTCTGCTAGTTCTACTTTTTTATAAATCTTTCCTGTTCTATAATCTGTTTTTCTTAAACTTGAAATTCCTTTTTTTCCACTTGCACCCTGACCATTTCCAGTGCCTTCAAAAAGAGTATCTCTATAGAATTCTAACCCTTGAGTATAAGCCGCTGTATCATGAGGAAATGTATTGACGATGGTGTATTTTAATAATTTTGGTTGAACATCAGAAACCAATTCTACTCTAGCGTTCGCTTCAGAACTATCTCCTCCGAAATAAACCAAGGCTTTTATGTTTTGGTAACCCAATTTTTGATTGTTAAATGGAAAATCAAGACCTGCATTTCCTTTAGTAGTGGAGATTTTAATCTCATTGATAAAATATACAATACTGTCAATTGTTTTAGAATTGGGATTCAAAACACCAACTTTTAAGACATCTTTTGCTGTGTAAAAAGGTTTAAAAGTAGAATTATCAATAGTAAAAATAGAATTTTCGCCATTTTTTGTGTTACCACAGTTAGTTAAAATAATTCCTAATAAAATGATATAAAGGAGGTTGAGTTTTTTCATTTCTAATTTTTTTGATTAAGCCAATATACAACGATATTTTTAAGAGTCAAAGCTCTTGCAAAAATATAAAAAGATTGTATATTTGCACCGGCAAGTCCTACACGACCAGCTCCTGCAGACTCCCCCAGGGTGGGAACGCAGCAAGGGTAAGCGGTTGAGCGGTGCGATGTAGGTCGCTTGCCTTTTTTTATTTTATTCAATACAGTCTTCCTCTTGGAAGATTTTTTTATTTTTACCCAATAGTGATTTTGATTTTGAAAATGATTTTGCCAAGTATTTGGTAAATAATAAACATAAAACAATGAGTAAAGTTGTATTGATAACAGGCGGGTCTTCGGGTATTGGTAAATCAATTGGTATTTATTTGCAACAAAAAGGTTTTGTTGTTTACGGGACCAGTAGAAATCCTGCTCTGAATAAAGATTCTGTTTTTCCTTTAATTAAACTTGATGTTAGGGATGTAGCATCAATTAAAGAAGCTGTAGATTATATTATTACTACTTCAGGAAAAATTGATGTTGTAATTAATAATGCTGGGGTTGGTATCACAGGGCCTTTAGAAGAGATTCCATCAGAAGAAATAAAAAATAATTTCGAAACCAATTTATTCGGTCCAATCGAAGTTATGAAGGCAGTTCTACCACAAATGCGTCTTCAAAAATCAGGATTGATTATTAATGTTACTTCTATTGCAGGTTATATGGGATTGCCTTACAGAAGTGTGTATTCTGCTTCTAAAGGTGCTTTGGAACTCATTACAGAAGCGCTTCGTATGGAAGTTCAGTCTTTTGGCATAACAATTACAAACATTGCGCCTGGCGATTTTGCAACAAATATTGCAGCAGGAAGATATCACGCTCCAATTGTTAAAGGTTCTGATTATGAAATAGTTTATGGTAATATACTTCAAGCTATGAATGAACATGTAGATAGTGGGAGCAATCCTCTCGAAATGGCAGAAGCAGTTTACAAAATCATCGAAACGCCTTCACCTAAAATTCATTATAAAGTTGGTGCTTTTATGCAGAAGTTTTCTATTGTTCTAAAGCGAATACTTCCTGATAAAGTCTATGAAAAAATGCTAATGAATCATTACAAATTATAAATAAAGTAAAATTATGTTTAAAAAATTACTATTAGTTTTTCCTATTGTTTGTCTAGGCTCAGTTAAAAATAATTTAAATTCTATTGAAAGAAAAGAACTCCAAGAGCCAAACTCTTTTATAGAAAACAAAGCAAATTCATCCGTAATTGATACCACAAAAAATAAAAAAGATTTCCACTTTTCTGGTACTGTTGATTCTAAAAATGAAGTTTTTAAGAGTATTTCTTATAAAAGACCTAGATTTATGTTTCTTGCAAATATTGCACAGAGTTTTAGATTAGCATCATCGCCTGATGGGTTAAATTATGAGCAAAAAAAATATTTTAAGGATTTGAAATCTGGATTAAGTTATGATTTAACAGCTTATTATTTAAAGGATGGTAGTAATGGTTTTGGTATCAAATATAATGTTTATCAATCAAGTGGAACTATTAGAAATCAATCACTATTTTTGAGTGATGGAACTGTCATTTCTGGGGACTTTAGCGATGACATTACGATTTCATTTATTGGACCTTCCTTTATTATTTCTGAAAATCAAAATTCTAAGTTAGGAGAAGCAAATTTAGAATTAGCTATTGGTTATATTTCGTATAAAAATGACTCAAGAATAATTGGAAATCCATTAAAGATTACTGGTGGTAATTTGGGTATGATTGGTGGAATGGGCTATCATTTTAGATTGGCTCCCAATTTTTTAATTGGACCTCAGATAAATTTCGTTGGAGGAATGCTTAAAAAGTTAAAGTATACTTATGGTGATGGTTCATCTGAAACCATAAAGTTAAACGAAGACGAATACGAAAATTTGTGGAGAATTGATTTGGCAATTGGTGCTAAATTAAGATTCTAAATTGTAGTTTTGTAAAATAAAATAAACACACAATTAAATATAAATCAATTATGAAGTTTTTTATTGACACAGCTAATTTAAGTCAAATTAAAGAAGCTCAAGCTTTAGGAGTTTTGGATGGAGTAACTACCAATCCATCTTTAATGGCGAAAGAAGGAATTACTGGAAAAAACAACATCTTAAAGCATTACGTAGATATTTGCAATCTAGTTGATGGCGATGTTAGTGCTGAAGTAAATGCCTTGGATTATGATGGGATGATTAAAGAAGGTGAAGAATTAGCTGAATTGCATGAGCAAATTGTTGTAAAATTACCAATGACTAAAGAAGGGGTAATGGCAGCGAAATACTTTTCTGATAAAGGCATTAAAACAAACGTTACTCTTGTTTTCTCTGTAGGTCAAGCTATTTTGGCAGCAAAAGCAGGAGCTACTTATGTTTCTCCTTTCGTTGGTCGTTTAGACGATGTTTCTACTGATGGTTTAAATTTAATTGAAGAAATTCGATTGGTTTATGATAACTACGGTTACGAAACTCAAATTTTGGCAGCTTCAGTTCGTCATACAATGCATATCGTAAATTGTGCTAAAATTGGTGCTGATGTTATGACTGGCCCACTTTCAGCTATTTATGGTTTATTGAAACACCCTTTGACTGATATTGGATTAGCTCAATTTGTTGCTGATTTTGAAAAAGGAAATAAATAAAAATTGATTTTTTTTATCAACATTTGATAATATTTATAATCAATTTTAGTTACAAAAAAAGTCTCATTTCATTCTTGGAATGAGACTTTTTGGCTTATTAAAATCTGATAGTCTAAATTTGTATTATACTTTATGCTTAGGTTTAGTTTCAGAAAAAAAAACAATAACTTGAGTCTTAAATAAAAAGGAAATAGAAATTTATGTATTTACTTAATTTAAAAAATGATATATGAGAAATTGTTACGGTGTTATTACGTTTTTAGGGTTGCTGTTTTTTTTATCATGCGCTACTAATCCAATGACTGGAAAAAAAACTTTAAATCTTGTTTCCAATAGTGAGTTGTTTCCAGCTTCATTTCAGCAATATGGTCAATTCTTGAAAGAAAATAAAGTAATCCAAGGTACTGCTGATGCCAAAAGAGTTGAAAATATTGGTATTAAAATAAAAGAAGCTGCTGAGAAATATTTAACCTCTATTGGTCAGAATCAATATTTAAATGATTATCGTTGGGAATATAAGTTGGTAGATAGTAAGGATGTAAATGCATGGTGCTTGCCAGGTGGAAAGATTGTTGTTTACACAGGTATTTTGCCTGTAACAAAAGATGATGCTGGATTAGCCACTGTTATGGCTCATGAAGTTTCGCATGCATTAGCCAACCATGGTGCACAACGTATGAGTGCTGCAAAGTTGCAAGGTGTTGGAGCGGTTGGTTTGGCTGTTTTAACTGGTGGTCAATCAGCAGAAAGTCAGTACATGTGGCAACAATTATACGGAGTTGGTTCTCAAGTAGGAGTAATGCTTCCCTTTAGCCGCGGACACGAGAGTGAGGCTGATAAAATTGGTTTGACTTTAATGGCAATAGCGGGTTATAATCCACAAGAAGCAATCGCTTTTTGGAAACGAATGGCAGCACAATCTGGTGGAAAATCACAACCAGAGTTTATGAGTACTCACCCTTCAGATGCGACGAGAGTTGCTAATTTACAAAACCTTGTACCAGAAGCAAAAGCCATTGCAGCTAAATTCGGAAAGGTATATTAAATTGAATATTTAGGAATAGATTAAAAACCAAGTTTCAGCTTGGTTTTTTTTTGACTATAATTTAAAGCGGTTTTATTTTCTTAATTGAAGAAAAAAGATATTTTTACATTACTTAAAAACAATCAAAAACATATGGCAAACTTACCTAAAGGAGATAAAAAATTACTGAATGCTTGGGCTTTCTATGATTGGGCAAATTCAGTATATACTTTAACCATTGCATCGGCGGTTTTTCCAATTTTTTATGAGGCTTTGTTTACCGATAAGAGTCATTATATTGATGTTTTTGGAATGCATTTAAAAAACTCAGCTTTAATAAGTTTTATTACGGCTTTGGCTTTTTTGGTAGTAGCTTTTATTTCACCCTTGTTATCAGGAATTGCTGATTATGTGGGGAATAAAAAAAGCTTTATGAAGTTTTTTTGCTACTTAGGAGCTTTGTCTTGTATGGGGTTGTATTGGTTTGATTTGGATTCAATTTATAGTGGATTGTTATTCTATTTTTTGGGTTTACTAGGGTATTGGGGAAGTTTGGTTTTTTATAATTCCTATTTGCCAGATATTGCTTTTACTGAACAACAAGATGCGATTAGTGCCAAAGGTTACTCTTTAGGATACATAGGTAGTGTGATTTTGTTGATTATCAATTTGGCGATGATTATGAAGCCAAAATTATTTGGAATCACAGGGACTGAAGGTGAAGCTGCAATGAAAGCGATGCGCTACTCGTTTGTGATGGTTGGAGTTTGGTGGATTTTATTCAGTCAGTATACTTACTATTTTTTGCCTAAAGGAAATAAAAAAACAGGAGAAGCTATAAATAAAGATATTATTTTCAATGGTTTTAAAGAGCTAAAAAAAGTATGGCTTATTCTGAGTGAAAATTTGCCGTTGAAACGTTATTTGTATGGTTTCTTTGTTTCAAGTATGGCGGTGCAAACAGTGATGTTGGTCGCTACTTATTTTGGTGCTCAAGAAATCGAATGGAAAACAAAGGAAGACAGTACCACAGGATTGATTATATGTATTTTGTTGATTCAATTGGTGGCGGTTGTTGGTGCTTATTTGACATCAAAAGCTTCTGAAAAATTCGGAAATATCAAAACCCTAATTGTGATTAACAGTTTTTGGTTATTACTTTGTATTGGTGCTTTTATAATTACTTCTCCTGACCAATTCTATATTATGGCTGCTTTTGTAGGTTTAGTAATGGGAGGAATTCAGGCTTTGTCACGTTCAACTTATTCTAAATATTTACCAGAAACTACCGATACGGCTTCCTTTTTTAGTTTTTATGATGTGGCTGAAAAAGTAGGTATCGTTATCGGTATGTGTGTGTATGGTATAATCGACCAAGTGACTGGAAGTCCAAGATTTGCTATTGTTTTCTTGGCTTTATTCTTTTTCATTGCGGTTCTTTTATTAAAACGTGTACCATCAAAAAAAGCGTCTTAAATAAAGACGCTTTTAGTGACTAAAAACAAAAATAATTAACCTTTAGAAATCTCACCTGAGCCATTCACTTTAGTGTCTTTTTTTGTTGGATTTCCATAATACACAATATCTCCTGAACCAGAAACTCTTGCGTATAGACTCTCAGAACAACTTACTTTCGTATCGCCAGAGCCCGAAATGCTGATTGAGGCTGTTTTTGATTTTAAATTCGAGGCATTGATGTCTCCTGAACCTGAAATACTGCTTGAGAAGTCATCGGCAGTTCCACTTAAAACGATGTCTCCAGAACCGCTCAAACTCATATTGAATTTTTGAGCATCTACAGCTAGTTTTAAATCACCAGAACCCGAAAGTTTTGCGTCAAAAGCATCTGTTTTGATAACATCTTTACTAACAATATCACCTGAGCCGCTTAATACCAAACCATTAATCGATTCAAAAGGAATAGTGATATGAACAGATTTTCCAGGCGATAATTTAAAATTGTATCCTTTCTCAGTTCCAATTTTTAAGACATTGTCTACCACTTCCACATCAATATAATCCAAAATATTTTGTTCTCCTTTGATGGTGATACTACCTTCTTTTCCAGATACTAAATCCACATCAAAAAAGCCCGAAACTTTTATGGATTCATAACTTGTAGTGGTTCGGGTTTCTGTAATCACATTCCCGTTGCCTTTAATTTGTTTCCCCATATTCCATTGCCCGTAGGAAAGGAAAGAGCTAAAGGACAGCAATAAAACACTTGCAATAGATAGATTTTTCATAAGTATTGTTTTTTTATAGTTATAGTTTTTTAGTTAAGGCAACATTTCCGTAATCTGATGTAATTACTACACTATTCACTCCTTTTTTCTTGTAGTAACCATTAAAGTTTTTGGTGTAATTGGTTTCGGCTTTATTTAAAAACTCAAAATCACTATCATATTTAAAATCAGCATATCGAAGCGTTACGTCAAAATCGAAAGCATAATTGGGGCTAAAACCTACTTTTACTCCAGTATATCCAGCATTAATTGCAATCGAATTGGCTTTGGCTTGTACTAATCCAACATCTACACTGCTGTATTTGGTTTGTAATTTGAGTTGGTTGTTTAACGTTCCTACTTTTATGGTCAAATAGTTCCCAATTCCATCAAGCGAATTCACTTCTTTGATTTTTACAGTACCGTATTTACTGGTGTATTTTACATCGCCTGCATCACCAATTGCGGTGTCTGTGTAGTCAGAAATTAAATCTATTTTCGAGAGGGCATCAATACTAAGCCCAGAATAACGACCAGTGATATTTCCATTTTTTAAATAAGAAATGCTGGAGTTGGAGCAGTATTCTATGGTGATGTTGTTTTTGTTACTATTCAATCTTCCCATCGTAATTTTTCCATATTTACAAAGAATATTGGTAGGAGCATTCAAATCGGTAGTGGAAATATTCCCGTATTTGTTATCTATCGTTACCCCACCATTTTTTGGAATCTTAATAACATAATTAATCTCAAAACTGTTATTTCTTCCTTTTGAGCGATAATTGTTGTTTTCGATTTGCGTTTTTGCAGTAACTAGTGATTTTAGTCCAATAATGTCAACTGTTATGTCGTTTAAACGTTGATTAACCCAGTTTTCGCTATCACCACTTACTTTTATTAAAATATCTAGCTCAATTTTGTCTTCATCCCAAGTGGTTACGAATACCGTCCCGTATGAATTGGTGATGTTAATACCAGCATCAGCGTTTACAATAAATGCTTTCTTAATATTTTTTTGTTTTGTGATTATTGCATCATCATTCGCAAAACCAATAATTGGTGAAAGCAGCAATACAATAATTGTTTTATAAAGTTTTTTCATCATTCCGAATATTAAGTTGTTCTGTTGTTTCAATTTGATTTAATACATTTTGCAGAAATGAAATTCGAGTTTGCAAATTGCTAATCATCGCATAAATAATTTGCTTATTTTCTCCATTTCTAGCAATCTCTTTAATGATTTTTTGATAATCATTATCCAAAACCTTCATTTGCTGTAAGGCATCAGCAATAATTTTTTGATTCTGAGGAGATTCTTTTTCCTTGAGTTTGTTCAATTCATTTTTAATAAGAACATTAAAAATAGAATCCGTTTGTTTGGTTTCTTTTGAAGCAAAAGTGAGCTTGTTCGTTTTTGCCTCAGGTTTGAAAAAGAAAGACAAACTAAACATCACTACCAAAGTCGCTGCAATAGCAATCGTTGTGTATAAATTTCGTTTTCTATTCTTAATAGATTTTGTATTCAGTTTGTCAATAAATCGATTTTCGTGATTTTTGGGTAATTCAACAACATCCCAATCTGAATCGAATTTTGCAAATAATTGGTCTAATTTTTCCTCTTCATTTCTCATATTTCGCATAATTTATTTCTTAAACTTTCTTTGGCTCTACTCAAAGTTGTTCTACAATTCGCGTAGCTTATTTTTAGGATTTCGCTTATTTCTTCTTGGTCGTAACCTTCAATATAAAACAAAGTCAAAACCGTACTGTAACTACTTTTCAACGACTGAATAGCATTCAAAACTTCTTTTACTTTTATTTCATCAAAGTTGATAACTTCAGTAAATTCAGCTTCTTTATCTTCAATTTTGTAAAGATTTTTCTCGAAATCATCTGACTTTAATTTGTTGTTCTTTTTACAAAAATCAATACTATAATTAATAACGATTCGTTTTAACCAAGCACCAAAAGCAACTTCTTTTTTATAAGAATCTATTTTTGTAAACGCTTTCAAAAAACTCTCTTGCATCACATCTTCAGCAAAATGCTCATCTTTTACAATTCGAAAAGCCACATTATACATTGCTTTACAATACCTATTGTAGACTTCAAATTGAGCCTTTTGGTTTTGTTGTTGGCAAAGTGTTACCAATTCTTCGATATGTGATTGTTGATATGACAAGTAGCTAGTAATCGTTTTAATGAAAGACGTTCCTTTTTTTGCAGTGTTACAGTTTTTGAAAAAAAAATATTTAAAGGTATCAAAATAAAGCTATTTAGGACGAAAAGCTTTATTTTCAATTTCGTTCTTTTCTTTTGGAGCAGAAAGATTTGGCTTTTTTGTAAACATAGTCCCGCTGTTCGTTCTATCTTTGCTTTTATAAAGAAAAAAAGCAAAGGATGCCACTACCATCGGGGCTAGCAGTTAGTATTGTTTTTCTTTTGCTGGCAAACTGTAAAATATACCTTTACCTTTTTCGTTTTAAAAGCTCTGGCACAAAGATTGTCTTTGCTAGTGTGAATAATACAACGCCAAACGGCATAAGTATTGAATTCCAGATAAATAAAAAGTATAAATCATTAACTTTGCATTGAATGATTTTTCATTTAATGACAAAATGACTTAATAACGATATGTCAAATCACAAAATACTTACAATTGACAACTTGTCACTTCAAGAATTTGATTCCGAATCAGATTTAATTCCACTTTTAACTCCCGAGGATGAAGAGGAAATGAACAACGAAATATTGCCAGAGACATTACCAATTTTGCCTTTGCGCAACACCGTTTTGTTTCCTGGAGTAGTGATTCCAATTTCTGCAGGAAGAGATAAATCCATCAAATTAATCAATGATGCCAATGCTTCAGGAAAAGTAATTGGAGTAGTGGCTCAAATCAACGAAGCCGACGAAGACCCTTCTAAAAACGATATCAACAAAATTGGTACTGTTGCCAAAATTTTACGTGTTTTAAAAATGCCTGACGGTAATGTTACCGTAATTCTACAAGGTAAAAAGCGTTTCGAAATCGACGAAGTTGTAGCTGAAGAACCTTATCTAACAGCAACTATCAAAGAAGTTTCAGAAAAAAGACCTCGAAAAAACGATACTGAATTCTCTGCAATTATTGATTCTATCAAAGAATTAGCGATTAAGATTATTCAAGAAAGTCCAAATATTCCAACCGAAGCTACTTTTGCAATTAAAAACATCGAAAGCCAGTCGTTTTTGGTGAATTTCGTTTCGTCTAATATGAATCTTTCTGTAAAAGAAAAACAAGATTTATTAGCCATTAATGGTTTAAAGGAGCGTGCATTAGAAACTTTGCGATTTATGAATGTAGAATTGCAAAAGTTAGAATTGAAAAATGACATTCAATCCAAAGTTCGTTTTGACCTTGACCAGCAACAAAGAGAATATTTCTTGCATCAACAGATGAAAACCATCCAAGAAGAATTGGGAGGCGTTTCTCAAGAGGAAGAAATGGACGAAATGAGTCAAAAAGCCAAAACCAAAAAATGGGACGAAAAAACGCAACAACACTTCGAAAAAGAGTTGTCTAAAATGCGTAGAATGAATCCTCAAGCTCCAGATTTTGGTATTCAAAGAAACTATTTAGAAATGTTTTTAGACCTTCCTTGGGGAGAGTTTTCAAAAGACAATTTTGATTTAAAACACGCTCAAAAAGTTTTAGACAAAGACCATTTTGGATTAGAGGAAGTAAAAAAACGAATGATAGAGCATTTAGCAGTTCTTAAACTAAGAAATGATATGAAGTCTCCAATTATTTGTTTAACTGGACCTCCGGGTGTTGGAAAAACTTCAATTGGGCGTTCGGTTGCAGAAGCTTTAGGAAGAGAATATGTTCGCATTTCGTTGGGTGGTTTACGTGACGAAGCAGAAATTCGTGGTCACAGAAAAACCTATATTGGGGCAATGCCTGGACGAATCATTCAAAGTTTGAAAAAAGCAGGTACATCTAATCCAGTTTTTGTTTTAGATGAAATCGATAAATTGTCAAGTAGTCATAACGGAGATCCTTCTTCGGCTTTGTTAGAGGTTTTGGACCCTGAACAGAACAATGCTTTTTATGATAATTTCCTAGAAATGGGGTATGATTTGTCTAAAGTAATGTTTATTGCTACTTCGAATAATATGTCGGCTATTCAACCTGCATTACGTGACCGTATGGAGGTGATAAAAATGTCGGGATACACAATTGAAGAAAAAGTTGAAATTGCCAAAAAGCATTTATTTGCTAAACAACTTGAGGCTCACGGTTTGACTTCTAAAGATTTGACTATTGGAAAAAAACAACTAGAAAAAATCATTGAAGGTTACACTAGAGAATCTGGTGTGCGTGGTTTGGAGAATAAAATTGCTCAAATTGTTCGAAATGCCGCGAAATCTGTTGCAATGGAGGAGGAGTACAACAAAAAAGTAACAGACGAAGACATCGTAAAAGTATTAGGTGTTCCAAGATTGGAGCGTGATAAATACGAAAGCAATGATGTAGCAGGAGTAGTTACTGGTCTGGCTTGGACAAGTGTTGGCGGTGATATTTTATTTATAGAATCATTGATTTCTCCAGGTAAAGGAAGTATGACGATTACTGGGAATTTAGGTAATGTGATGAAAGAATCGGCTACGATTGCTTTAGAATACATCAAAGCTAACGCTGAGTTGTTGGGACTAAATCCTGAAATCATTTCTAAATATAACATTCACTTGCACGTTCCTGAAGGAGCTACGCCAAAAGACGGTCCAAGTGCGGGTATTGCAATGTTGACTTCTTTGGTATCCCTGTTTACGCAAAAGCGAGTGAAGAAAAACTTAGCGATGACTGGCGAAATTACTTTACGTGGAAAAGTATTGCCTGTTGGCGGAATCAAAGAAAAAATATTAGCTGCTAAAAGAGCGAATATCAAAGAAATCATCCTTTGTCACGAAAATAAAAGTGATATTGATGAAATTAAATCGGAGTATTTAGAAGGACTTACGTTTCATTATGTGAAAGAAATGAGTGAAGTTTTAGCTATCGCTATTACAAATCAAAAAGTGAAAAATGCCAAAGATTTAAAATAAAACAAAGGTTTATTGTTATTCCAAATTCCAGCTGTTTATCAAGTTCGGAATTTGGAATTTCTTTTTTATACGGAAAAGCATTTTTTTATTGGATATAATTTTATCTTCGTTTTATCGTTCTAGTTAATCAAAAAAACACCGTCTTGAGGGTATTCAAAAAGTTTTTAGTTGTACTCATAATTTTACTTTGTTTGCCAGTTTTTGGGCAAATAGGAGGAAGATATACCTATCAGTTTTTGAATTTGGTTACTTCTCCACGTCAAGCTGCTTTGGGTGGAAAAACAGTAACGATTTATGACGAAGATGTCAATCAAGCGCATTTTAATCCAGCTTCGATTAATCCAGAAATGCATAATCAATTGGCACTAAATTACGGAAGTTATTTAGGGGAAGTCAGTTATGGTACAGCGTCCTATGCGTACACTTATGATAGGCATTTACAAACTTTTCAAGCAGGAATCAATTATATCAATTATGGTAAATTTGAAGGCTATGACGAAAATGGTCAAGCAACCAACTCTTTTACCGGTAGCGAAGTAGCGGTTTCTTTGGGATACGCTTATAATATTCCTTTTACAAGTTTACATATTGGCGCCAATGCCAAAGTAATCTCATCTGTTTTAGAAAACTATAATTCATTAGGTGGCGCATTGGATATAGGTGCGGTTTATGTTGATGAACGCAACGATGTGAACTGGGCTTTGGTGATAAGAAATATAGGGACACAATTCACTACCTATTCAGGAGTCCGTGAAAAATTACCATTAGAAGTACTACTTGGTGTTTCGCAAGAATTAGACAATGTTCCCATTCGTTGGCATTTGACATTAGAAAATTTGCAACAATGGAATGTTGGTTTTTCAAATCCAGTTCGTGGGGAAACATCTATTGACGGAAAGCAGACCGATGAAAAAGTTTCTTTTGTAAATAATGCGTTGCGCCACGTTATTTTTGGCGTAGAATTGTTCCCGAAAAGGGCTTTTAACGTAAGACTTGGCTATAATTTTAGACGTGGAGAAGAATTACGTGTAGTAGATAAACGTCATTTTTCTGGGATTTCTGTTGGTTTTGGCTTAAAAATGAATAGATTGAAATTCAATTATTCCTACTCTCGATATACCTTGGCGGCAAACACAAGTTTGTTTGGTTTGACGTTGAACTTGCAATAAGAGTTTGTTAACTTTGTCCATTATTAAAAATCAGCAATTTTCTCATTGGGAGGATTGCAAAAAATCGCCTTCATTTTGAATACTAAAATCACTATCGCTATTGACGGATTCTCGTCTACAGGTAAAAGCACTTTAGCAAAACAATTAGCTAAACATTTAGGATATATTTATGTAGATACAGGAGCAATGTACCGAGCTGTTGCATATTTTGCTATGCAAAAAGGATTTATTACTTCATCAACTTTTGATAAATCTGCGTTGATAGCAGCGCTTCCTACTATTCAATTGTCTTTTGAATTCAATGAAACATTAGGCTTTGCTGAAATGTATTTGAACAATGAAAATGTAGAAACTCAAATCAGAACTATTGAAGTGTCTAATTATGTGAGTAAAGTAGCCGAGGTTTCAGAAGTGAGAGCAAAATTGGTTGAGCAACAACAAGAAATGGGAAAAAATAAAGGAATCGTTATGGACGGGCGTGATATTGGAACCGTAGTTTTTCCTGAAGCGGAACTTAAAATTTTTATGACTGCAAGCGCTGCAACTCGTGCCCAAAGACGTTTTGCTGAGTTGCAACAAAAAGGAGACGAAGTAAGCTATGAAGAAGTGCTTAAAAATGTTGAAGAACGCGATTATATTGACACACATAGAGCCGATTCACCACTTGTAATCGCTGATGATGCAATAGAAATTGATAATTCTGAACTTAATAAAGCAGAACAATTTACCATTGTTTTAGATTTAGTAAATGAAGTGATTAAAGCCATCTAAGTTTTGTAAATCTCTTTTTAAAATAGTAGATTTACCGCTTACTTATATTTACTACTTCAATTCAACAATATGGGAATTAAAATTAGATTGATTATAATGAGTTTTCTTCAATTTTTTGTTTGGGGAGCTTGGCTCATTACTATTGCCAATTTTTGGTTTGGCACAAAAAGCTGGGACGGAACACAATTTGGATTAGTCTTCAGTACAATGGGAATCGCCTCATTGTTTATGCCAACGCTTACAGGTATTCTTGCAGACCGTTGGGTGAATGCTGAAAAACTTTATGGTATTTTGCATATTTTATACGCTCTAGTTTTATTCTATTTACCTCAAATTACTACTCCTGATAACTTTATTTATGTGATGCTTTTGGCGATGTGTTGTTATATGCCAACCATTGCTTTGAGTAATTCAATTTCATATAATGCTTTAAAACTAAACAATTGTGATGTTGTTAAAGATTTTCCACCGATTCGTGTTTTTGGAACCATTGGTTTTATTGTTGCGATGTGGATTACCAATTTAACAGGGAATAAAGCATCGGCTTACCAGTTTTATATTGCGGGAGTTGCTGCCATTGGATTGGGATTGTATGCTTTTTCATTACCAAAATGCAAACCACAGAATTTAACCAAAGAAAACGCTTCTTTTATGGAGCTAATGGGATTAGAGTCATTTAAATTGTTTGCCAATTATAAAATGGCTTTGTTTTTTATATTTTCAATGTTTTTGGGAGCAGCCTTACAGCTAACCAATGCTTATGGTGATGTGTTCTTGGATGAATTCAAGCATTTTCCAAAATATGCCGATTCTTTTGTGGTAAAGTATTCCACCATCATTATGTCGATTTCTCAAATATCTGAAACCTTGTTTATTTTAGCTATTCCATTTTTTTTAAAGCGTTTTGGAATCAAACAAGTAATGTTGATTAGTATGTTGGCTTGGGTATTGCGATTTGGTTTGTTTGCTTTTGGTGACCCAGTGAATGGATTGTGGATGATTATTTTATCGTGTGTAGTATACGGAATGGCTTTTGACTTCTTTAACATCTCAGGTTCATTGTTTGTTGAAACCAATACGGATTCTAAGAATCGTTCTTCTGCACAAGGTTTGTTTATGATGATGACTAATGGTATTGGGGCTATTTTAGGAAGTTTTACGTCGGGTTGGGCTATTGACCAGTTTTTTACTAAATCATTTACAAGTACTACAGATTTAGCTGGTTTTTTACAAACTGAAGTAACTAATCCTAAAATGATGGAGTTCATTAGCGCTCAAGGTAAAAAAGTAGCGGCTGATGGTTTGTTAGATTCTGCTTTATTGATGAAAGATTGGCATCAAATATGGCTAGCTTTCGCTATTTATTCTTTGATTATTGCTGTGGCTTTTGCGGTCTTATTCAAACATGAACATCATCCAAAAGAAGTTGAGAATTTAAATCATTAAAAAGCGCTTCTCGATAGATTTTGATAATTGTTTTCTTCTATTGATGAAATGTTCTATTCTTTAACAAAATGTCCCAAAAAGAACTTAGCTTTTTGGGGCATTTTTTTGCAACATACTTACTTTTAAAGAAGCAACCCTTTCAGATTTTTGAGTTCTAAAAGGGTTGTTTTCAAATAAATTAGAAATTAACTAACTAATTCACTTTGATTTCTAAAAACTAATTTACCATCAAAAGCATCAATTAAAATGATGCTATCAGCAGTAATTTTTCCTGATAGAATCTCCTTTGAAAGTTCATTGAGAACTTCACGTTGAATAACACGTTTTACAGGTCTTGCTCCAAATTGTGGGTCATATCCTTTTTCGGACAAGTAAACAATTGCTTCCGGAGTAGCGTCCATAACAATCCCTTGTTGTGCTAACATTTTAGTCACTGATTTTAATTGAAAACTTACAATTTGTGCAATATTTGCACTTGTTAATGGCGTGAACATTACAATTTCATCAATTCGATTGATAAATTCAGGACGGACTGTTTGTTTTAACAAACCTAACACTTCAATTTTGGCGGCTTCTGTGGCTGCATCAATACTTCCTTTTAAGTTTTCAAATTTATCTTGAATGATTTGACTACCCATATTTGAGGTCATGATAATAATTGTGTTTTTAAAATCAGCCAAACGCCCTTTGTTGTCAGTCAATCGACCTTCGTCTAACACTTGAAGTAGAATGTTGAATGTATCTGGATGAGCTTTTTCAATTTCGTCTAACAAAATAACTGAATAGGGTTTTCTACGAACAGCTTCTGTCAATTGTCCACCTTCGTCATATCCTACATAGCCTGGAGGCGCTCCCACTAATCTGCTCACGCTATGACGTTCCTGGTATTCACTCATATCAATTCTAGTCATGGCATTTTCATCATCGAATAAATACTCAGCTAAAGCTTTTGCTAATTCTGTTTTTCCTACTCCTGTAGTTCCCAAAAAGAGAAAAGTACCTACGGGTTTTTTCATATCCTGAAGTCCTGCTCGGCTTCTGCGAACTGCATCACTTACAGCTTCAATAGCTTCTTCTTGTCCAACAACTCTTTTGTGTAATTCATCTTCGAGTTTTAAAAGTTTTTCTCTTTCACCTTGGAGCATTTTTACAACGGGTATGCCTGTCCATTTTGCAACAACTTCTGCAATATCTTCGCGAGTTACTTCTTCTTTAATTAATGAAGTTCCTCCAGATTGATTCTCTTGCAATTGATGCGTAAGTTCGGATAATTTCTCTTGTGCTTCTTTAATTTTTCCATATCTAATTTCTGCAACTTTGCCATAATCACCTTCTCGTTCAGCACGTTCGGCTTCGTATTTAAAGTTTTCGATTTCAGTTTTTGTAAATTGAATACTATCTACAATGTCTTTTTCAGATTTCCATTTGGCAAAAATTTCGTTTCGTTCATCTTTTAGATTGGCTAAATCCAATCCCAAAACTTTTAGTTTGCTCTCATCTTTTTCTCTTTTAATTGCTTCAATTTCAATTTCAAGTTGCATTATTTTACGGTCCAAAACATCAAGTTCTTCTGGCTTAGAATTAATTTCCATACGTAGTTTAGAAGCAGCTTCGTCCATTAAATCAATAGCTTTATCTGGTAAAAAACGATTGGTAATGTATCGTTGTGATAGTTCTACTGATGCTATAATTGCTTCATCCTTAATTTGTACTTGATGGTGCGTTTCATATTTTTCTTTAATACCTCTCAGGATAGAAATAGCACTCTCCGTATCGGGTTCTTCAACCATTACTTTCTGAAAACGTCGTTCTAATGCTTTGTCTTTTTCAAAATATTTTTGGTATTCGTCTAAAGTCGTGGCTCCAATAGCGCGAAGTTCTCCACGTGCTAATGCAGGTTTTAAAATATTAGCGGCATCCATTGCTCCTTCGCCACCTCCAGCACCTACAAGAGTATGAATTTCGTCGATAAATAAAACGATATCACCTTCAGAAGATATCACTTCTTTGACCACAGATTTTAGACGTTCTTCAAATTCACCTTTATATTTAGCACCTGCTATTAAAGCACCCATGTCAAGTGAGAAAATGATTTTATCTTTTAAATTCTCTGGGACGTCACCTGCAACAATTCGATGTGCAAGACCTTCGGCAATAGCAGTTTTACCTACACCAGGTTCTCCTACGAGCATAGGATTGTTTTTGGTTCTTCTTGTTAAAATTTGAAGTACGCGACGTATTTCCTCATCACGACCAATAACAGGGTCGAGTTTGCTGTTTCTGGCTAAATCATTTAGGTTTTTTGCATACTTATTCAAAGAATTATAGGTTTCTTCTGCAGAAGCAGAGGTTACTCTTTCACCTTTTCGTAATTCATCAATTGCAGCTTTTAAGTTTTTTTCAGTTACTCCTTGGTCTTTTAAAATTTGCGCTACTTTACTTTTTGTGTTAAAAATTGCAATTAGTAAATGTTCTATTGCAACGAATTCATCATTCATTTTCTTAGCAATAATTTCAGCCTCGTTGAGTGCGGTGTTGGCACTTCTAGACAATTGAATTTCACCTCCAGAAACTTTTGGGAAATTCTTTATAACGCTATCCAATAATTGAAGAAATAGCGGAACGTTTACTTGTAGTTTTTTTAAAATAAATGGTGCTACATTTTCATCAACTTCAAAAATTGCTTTGAAGATGTGCTCATTTTCTATTTGTTGTTGCCCTAGACTTTGCACCAGTTGTTGTGAGTGCTGAATTGCCTCTTGGGATTTGATTGTAAATTTATTACTATTCATGATTGGTAGATTTGATGATTAATAACTATTTATTAGCTAATTTTGTTGAGTAGACGTCAAATGGTATTCCAATATAAAATCAACGACATTTTGACCTATTTTTAATTAATTTTCAAAATATTTAACGACAAAAAGTCATAAAAAGAGACAATATGAGCCTATTTAATTCCATTTTTGGTAGTTCTGATGAAAAAAAAGAAAAGCTTAGCGGCGTCAATTGGATTCCATTGCAATTGATGGGGCAATTGGATGAAATAATTGCTTTATCAAATGAAAAACCAGTTCTAATCTTTAAGCATAGCACACGTTGTAGTATTAGTAGGTTTGCATTAAAGCAATTTGAAAATGAATTTGATTTGCATAACCAAATCGATCCTTATTTTCTGGACCTGTTGGAGTTCAGGGATATTTCAAATGAAATTGCAAGTCGCTTTGGAATTATACATCAATCACCACAACTTCTTTTTATTAAAGAAGGGAAGGTAGTCTATGATGCCTCTCATAGCGATATTCAAGCAGATGAATTGAAGAAGTACATTTAGCTTTAAATTGTATAATCCTCAAAAAAAAATCTCATTCAGCAAAGAATGAGATTTTTTTTGAAAAATTTAATAGACAAATTAATGTCCTCCAGCTATTTTTTTATCGAAATCAATACCTTGGGCTCTAAGGATTCCGCTTACTCTCCAAGCATAAAAAGCTAAGTAAGCAAAACATAGAATTCCAACAATATAACTTTCTTGTATTCCGATTCCTTCAGCTACTTTACCTTGTAACACACTGATAAAACCACCACCCATAATCATCATAATCAAGAAACTACTTCCTTGGCTAGTGTTTTTTCCAAGTCCACTTACTGCTAATGTAAAGATACAAGGCCATAAGGTGCTACAAAATAAACCAACACTTGTGAAAGCGTAAACACTTACCATTCCACTTGTTGTCATTCCTATTCCTGTCGCTATGATTCCAAGCGTTGAAAAAATTAATAACATTCTAGCTGGGTTTCCTTTACTAGCCATATCAGCAGCAATTAAAACCAAAATTACTAATCCGTAAACGTAAAAAGGAGTTAAGTCGTGTTTTGCAATTGCGTTAACTCCTAAAAACACACCAAAAGCTAGGTATGGAGCAATAAATCGCAATATTTTTTGCCAACTCATATTGTCAGTGAAAGCTTCAACCGCTCCTGTCCAACGACCAATCATCAAACTCGCCCAATATAAAGAGATATATGGTGCTACATCTTTCGTTAAAAAGCCTAATTTACTTTCCATATAAGCTGGTAAGTTACTTGCTGTAGAAACTTCGACACCTACATACAAGAAAATAGCAATCATACCCATTACTAACTGAGGGTATTGTAAAGCTGATTTTTTTGCAGGAACTCCATCGTGAGCTTCTGTTTCTTCAACCAAAGCTGGTTTGTCTGGTAAAGATGAAAATTTAAGAAGTATTGCCACTAATAAAAAGGCAACTCCTAGCACTAAATAAGGAATTTTTACACTTTCTATGCTTGCACTTGTATTGGCATTTGCACTTGAACCAAAAATGGCAAAACTAACAATAAGCGGCCCTATTGTTGTACCGAAATTGTTTATACCTCCCGCTAAAGTAAGACGTTGTGAGCCTGTTGAAATTGGACCTAAAGCAATCGCAAGTGGATTGGCAACAGTTTGTTGCAATGAAAAACCTAAACCAACAATAAAAAGACCTGCAAGCATTAAAGGGAAAGAACCTGTATTTGCTGCTGGATAAAATAGAAGTGTACCTAAAGCAGAGATTAATAGTCCTAATGATAAACCATTTTTATAGCCGATTTTGTTTACTAAATCTTCTTTAATCGCTAGGGAAATTCCCATATAGATTAATGAACCTACGGTGTAAGCAATATAAAATGCAAAAGCAACTAATTGGCTTTCGCCTTGTGATAAATTAAATGCGGTTTTAAAAACAGGGATTAGAATGTCATTACTTGCAGCGACAAACCCCCAAAAAAAGAAGACAGTTACTAGGGGAATAAATTGCCCCCAATTGGTTTTTAAATTTTCAGAATTCATAATTTAAATTTAATTAATAGGTTAGTAAAATAATTGTTGCTGCAATACCGTAAATGTATTTCTTAACTAACAGATAAAAAAATTATTTCGATGAAAAATCGTTACTTTTAAACCAACAGCCTGTTTTTTTCTACAAAATGCTAATTTTCTATTTTAAATATGAGAGGGAATTTAATCTAAAATCTTACTCTTCACTTCTTTACTATAATTTCTGCCAATTGGTAATGTATAGGAAGTAATTTGTATTCTATTTCCTTCAATAGTTTTTACTTTATCTAAGGCTATAGTGAAGGATTTGTGAATACGAATAAAACGTTCTTCAGGGAGTTCTTCAGTCAATGAAGAAAGGGATTTGTGTGTAATATAAGTTTTTTCTGGAGTTACTACTTTAATGTATTCTTTCATTCCCTCAATAAAAAGAATTTCATCAATGTTAATCTTAACCATTTTCTTATCGACTTTGATAAAAATGTGGGGTTCAACACGGTGATTATCTTGTTTTGAAATCATTCGGTTTTGAAACTCACCAGTTATTTTCGAAATACATTTTATAAAACGTGGTAATGGTATTGGTTTAACTAAGTAATCTAAAACGTCTAAATCATAACTTTCAGCAGCAAATTCTCTAAAGGCAGTGGTGATTATAATTTTGGTATTCGATTTGTTTTTGTACAATTGAATCAATTCAAAACCCGACATTAAAGGCATATTAATGTCAAGAAATAAGGCATCTACTGTATTGTTGTTCAAAAAGTCAAGTGCCTCAATAGAATTATTAAAAGTAGCAATGATTTCAAACTCGGGAAAATTTTGAAAATAGTTTAATAAGACTTTAATCGCTAATGGTTCATCATCAATCAATACACACTTAATCTTCATTGCTTATAGGGATTTGTAAACGAATTATGTAGAAATTAAACTTGACTTGATGGCTTAATTGATAATCGTTTTTAAATATTAAATTCAATCTTTCTTTGGTATTGGTTAACCCAATACCTTTTTTTGATTTTTCATGTTGTGAAAGTACAAAATTATTTATTATTTCAAAATCAAGAGTATTTTGAGAGCTAACTTTGCAATTGATTTTAATTTTTAAGTCCTTATTGTTGATTCCTCCGTGTTTGAAAGCATTTTCAATCAAAGAAATTAATAATAATGGAGGAACACTTACTTGGTCAATGTTGGATTCGAGATTAATAAACACTGTTGCGTTTTCAAAACGTAATTTTTCTATTTCGATATAATTGTGAATATAGTCTAGTTCTTTTATCAAAGGAACAAATTTAGTGCCTTCAATTTTATAAAGAACATACTCCATCAAATGCGATAATTTTATAATTACATTGGGAACTTTATCAGATGCTTCAAGAGAAAGGGCATACAGGTTATTTAAGGTATTAAAGAAAAAGTGGGGTTGAATTTGATTTTTCAAATACTCTAGCTTGATTTTGTATTGGTTTTCTCTTAATATTCTGTTTCTCTCTCGTTCTCTAAGCCAAGTTAGTGTTAGGTATACAGATGATGCCATAGCTAAGACATATAGTTCTCCTATACAAACAGCTAGAATATGATTGATTTCGAACGGTTGATAATCTCTGTTGGCTTCTGGCCAAATATTTTTTGAAATTAAAAAATAAGTCAACCCCGTTTTTAAAATATAAATACAACCTAAACTAATTAAGAGTGCTAAAGTATAGAGTGAGTATTTTGATTTCAAAACCAATCTTGGAACCAATACGAATAGATTGAAGTATACTAATGGAATGTGCAAAGCAAATTCTATTAGGTTAGATTTAAACGAATACTCATAATCATTAAAGTAGGCTCCCCAACGCAGAAAATTTAATAAAAAGTACAATCCCCAAAACCAAAAATGATTCTGGATTTTGATATCGAAATTCATGTCTTTTATTTTACTCATACAAATTTATGGTTGGAAAGTATTATGATGATTACTTTTGTCATTTTTTATTTGAACATGCAACTTTAATCATTTTGTCAATAAAAACAAGCTTTTTCGAGTAAAAAAGGAAGTAAAAATAGAAAAGCTAATAAATTACAAAACAAGAAAACGTTTTCGCAAAACATATTATTGAACAAAAGATGTCGTTCGTTTAAAAAAAGTTACTGTTGGTATAATTTATTTTTTTTAACAAACCCTTAAGGATAAGTTTACATCATAACTAACAAATACATTTAAAAAAATGAAACAAATTTTATTAATCGTTATGATTATTTTTGCTTCGCAACTCTCATTTGCGCAAGTAAAAACGCTCAAAGGAACGGTAGTTGATGCCAGTGGTGCACCAATTCCTTCTGCAAATGTACAAGTGCAAGGAGAGTCCAAAGGAACCACTACCGATTTTGATGGTAGTTTTGCTATCCAAGTAAGTGTAGGTAAGACTTTAGTAATTTCTTATTTAGGTTACGAATCTAAATCGGTGGTAGTAGGTGATGAAGATACTATTAAAGTAATCTTAAAAAGTGGTTCTACAACTGCATTAAGTGAAGTAGTAGTAACTTCATTAGGTATTAAGAAAACTAGAAAATCGATTACTTATGCCGCTCAAGAGTTAAAAGGCGAAGAATTTACAAGAGTAAAAGATGCTAACATTATTAATACTGTAGCTGGTAAAATTGCTGGTGTTGCTGTAACTAGAAGTTCTGGTGGTACTGGAGGTTCTACTAAAGTAGTTATTCGTGGTAACTCTTCTGTAAGCAACAACCAACCATTATATGTTATTGATGGTATTCCATTGTACAATGGTACTTCAGGACAACCAAATAATGCTTTTGGTGATACTGCTGGAGGTAACCGTGATGGTGGCGACGTAGTTTCTTTAATTAACCCTGATGATTATGAAGGAATGACTGTATTGAAAGGTGCAGCGGCTTCTGTATTGTATGGTTCACAAGGAGCAAATGGTGTTGTGTTGTTGTCAACTAAAAAAGCTAAACAAGGAAAATCACAATTAAAAGCTTCTTCTGTAACAACTTTTGAGTCTGCGGCATTTTTGCCAAAATTCCAAAGTGATTATGCAGCTGTTGCTGGTGGTGAGGAAACTTGGGGAGCAAAACAAAAAGTTAACGATCACGTAAAAGGTTTTTTTGAAACTGGAAGTACTCAAATTTCTTCCGTGAACTTTACTACAGCTTCTGATGTAGCTTCGACTTCATTGTCTTATGCAAATACAACAGCATCTGGGATTATTCCTGGAAATGGTTTGAAACAAAACAACTTTGGTTTCCGTCAATCTGGTAAATTGTTTGATAAGTTAACTGTTGCAGCTAATGCAAACTACACAACAAGAACAGTAAACAATAGACCTGTGAATGGTTTGTACTTTAACCCATTGACAGGTGTTTACTTAATGCCAAGAGGGAATGATTTTAACGATTACAAAAAGAATTTTGAAGTATTTGATCCAGTTAGAAACATGTATGTTCAAAATTGGATGACCGATAGAGATATCATGCAAAATCCTTTTTGGGGAATCAACAGAAATCAATCAGAAGATACTAATCAATTTTTCAATGGTAATTTAGCTTTAGATTATAAAGCTACGGATTGGTTGTCTATTGCAGCTAGATATAGTTATAATAGAATTGAAAGCGGATTTACAAAAGAAATTTTCGCAACTACTCAAGGAACGCTATCTCATATCAATGGTAGATATATTGATGTAAACAACCTAAGTACTCAACGTTACGGTGATTTGATTGCTACTATCAATACAAAATTCAATGATGATTTTACTTTTAATGCTAACATTGGTACAAGTATAACCAATACTATGGCAAACAAAAGAACGACATTAGATTCTGGAATTGGTGGAGGTTTGCAAATCGCTAACTGGTTTACCTTAGGAAACTTTGTAAATAATGCCTTGAATTTACAAACAGTTGACTCAAGAAAAGAAGTACAATCTGTTTTTGCGGCTACAACTTTAGGTTACAAAGAGATGTTATTCTTAGACTTAGCTGCTAGAAATGACTGGTCATCAACATTGGCAAATACTGATAATACAGGGTTTTTCTATCCATCTGTTGGGGTAACAGCTATTCTTAGCGAAATGGTAAAAATGCCAGATTTTATTAATTACGGTAAAGTTCGTGCAACTTATGCTCAAGTAGGTAATGATATTTTTCCTTTCGTAACATCACCAACTTATGGTTTTACAGCTGAAGGTAATAAGCCAGCAACAGTAGCTCCACAACCAGGAACTTCTTTACGTCCTGAATTAAAATCTGAGATTGAAATTGGTACAGAGTGGAGAATGTTTGACAGCCGTTTAGGTTTTGAATTGTCTTACTACGATTCTAAAACAAAAAACCAATACTTGCAAGTTTTGGCTCCGCCAACAAATGCACAAGGAGTTAAATATTACGGAATTAATGCAGGAAGTATTTCTAATAAAGGATTTGAAGCTGTAGTTACTGGAAAAATCATAAAAGGAGATAAATTCTCTTGGGATGCAACCGTTAACTATTCTAAAAACACAAATAGAGTAGAAGAAATTCCTGCCGAATTAGGAGGAAAAGTAATTTTGACAGAAGCTGGAGTGAATAACTACAGATATGTTTTACAACAAGGAAGACCTTTTGGTGTGATTGAAGGTGTTAACATTAAAAAAGATGCACAAGGTAGAGTACTATTAAATGCTGACGGAACCATTCAAAAAACAGAATTTGAAGAAGTAGGAAACGCTAATCCTGATTTTATGTTAGGTTTTTCTAACTCATTCAAAGTTGGTTCTTTCTTTGCAAATGTGTTGATTGATGCAAGATTTGGTGGTGAAGTAATGAGTTTGACAGAAGCTACAAACGATGAGTTTGGTGTTTCAAGAGCTACAGGAGATGCTAGAAATGCAGGTGGTGTTACTATTAATGCGGTTTATCCAAACGGAACAGCTTATTCAGGTAAATATCCTGCAGAAAGTTATTACAAACAAGTTGGTGGTAGAGCAGGAGCAACAGGAGAATATGTATATGATGCTACAAATGTAAGTTTAAGAGAGGTTTCTATTGGATATACTTTCAATACTAAGAAATTACCATTTTTACAATCTGCAAGCTTGTCTTTAATTGCTAGAAACTTAGGATTTATCTACAAAGATGCTCCTTTTGATCCAAACATTTCATTAAGTACTGGTGAAGGTTTACAAGGGATAGATGTTTATGGAATGCCATCTACAAGAAGTATCGGTCTTAACTTAAACGTAACTTTCTAATTAAAAAAACATGAAACTAAATACAATTAAAAAAACAGCTATTTGTGTTTCCTTACTCGCAGCAGTAAGTTGCACAAGCAATTTTGAGGAAATAAATACCAACCCGACTGGTATTACTGAAGCGCAATATGAACAAGATTTTAACAACATAAAAGGAGCCTTTGCTCCTATGTTCAATAACATTATTGTTTTGACTCCAGAATGGAAATACCAAGTTCAACAAGGTCTCCAGGGAGATATTTGGTCTGGTTATATGGCAACAGGAACTGCCTTTAGAGGAGGAACAAACAATACTACATATGACTTAGTAGATGGTTGGAATGGTTTTGCTTGGGGTGCTGCTTACGGTGATGTAATGTACAATGCTTACTCAGTAGAGCAAAAAGCCAAAGGAAAATATGATCAATTTTATGCTTTAGCTTTGATTTTGAAAGTAGAGGGAATGCATAGAGTTACGGATACCTATGGTCCTATTGTATATTCAAAATTTGGAACAACAGATAAAACAATTGAATACGATTCTCAAGAAGAAGTATACAATTTGATGTTCAAAGAATTGGATTTTGCAGTTACTGATTTGACGAAAAGAGTAGATGCGGGAGAAGCTTCAACTTTTACCACTACAGATTTATCTGGATACAAAGGAGATTACAAGAAATGGGTAAAGTTTGCTAACTCTTTGCGTTTGCGTCTAGCTATGCGTATTGTAAAGAAAAATCCAACTTTGGCTAAAGCTGAAGCAGAGAAAGCATTGGCACATAAATTCGGTGTGATGACTACAAATGATGATATTTTCAAAGTAGTTTCACCAAACTTTACTAATCCAATAGCAACTATTAGTGGTGCTTGGGGTGATATCAGAATGTCAGCAGATATGGAGTCAATTATGGGAGGATATGAAGATCCAAGGCTTCCAGTTTACTTCAAAACATCTGCACAATTTCCTGGTCAATTCAAAGGTGTTAGAACAGGTATCGAGATTGCAGCCAAAGCGGATCACGTAGATTTTTCTGAAATTGGACCAATAGTTAATTCTAAAGAAATTGTATTAATGACAACCGCCGAAGTTTATTTATTAAGAGCTGAAGGAGCATTAAGAGGATGGAATATGGGAGGAACAGCTCAAAGTTTGTATGAATTAGGAATCACAAACTCTTTTGCTCAACATGGAGTTTCTGGTGTAGCTTCTTACATTGCTGATAATACTAAAACAGCCAAAGATTATGTGGATCCAAATTTCCCAGTAAATAATGGAGCTGCACTAAATACAGTAACTGTTGCTTGGGACGCAGCTGCTTCTAATGAAGTGAAATTGCAAAAAATTATCACTCAAAAATGGATTGCTGGTTTCCCAGAAGGACAAGAAGCATGGTCTGAGTACAGAAGAACAGGTTATCCAAAATTGTTACCGGTGCTTAAAAACACTAGTGGAGGAAAAATATCTACTCCTTTAGGTGTACGTAGAGTAAACTTCGTACAATCTGAAAAAGATGGTAATGCTGGTGGTGTTGCTACTGGTGTAGCAAAATTAGGTGGGCCTGATACAGGTGGAACAAGATTGTGGTGGGATACTACAGGACCTAACTTTTAGTTTTTATAAAAAAGGGAATAAGTAATGTAAGAGTTACTTATTCCTTTTTATTACAAATTGCATAATTTATATTTTGCTGTAACATATAAGTTATGCAATTTTTTCTTCCTTTTTTGGTAGGGTTAAGAAGAAGTAGAAAAACAAATTTATGGTACATAAATACTGTATTTTCTCAAATATGCATACCAGAAACGCACTTTATTGACTAAATAATGTCGTTGGTATATAAACTCTGACCGTTTGTTTTTTTTATTTTTTTGCCACAAATAATACGCCTACATTTGAGGTATATTTAAAATTAGAGGAGTATTTTTAAGATATAAATCAAAATATATCAGTAAATTAAATGTAAAAAATACTCAACCCCTTTTTTAAATATTTCAACCAATTATTTAGCAAAAAACCAAAAGAACTTATAGAATTAAAAATAATAGTACAATGAAAAATGCTTTAGAGATAAAACCGGATATTAGTTACAAAAGTGCTGGTAAATTTGAAGAAACTAGATTTGAAAAAATTCATAACGAAATTTTTAAAAATTCAGTTGAAGCCTCAAAAATTGTAGCCGAAGAAATTGCCACTTTGATCAGAATCAAACAAGAAGAAAACAAAAACTGTGTTTTAGGTCTTGCAACAGGTTCTTCACCAATAAAAGTATACGAAGAGTTGGTTCGTATGCATAAAGAAGAAGGCTTAAGCTTTAAAAATGTGATTACTTTTAACTTGGATGAATACTATCCAATGAATAAAGAAAGCAAGCAGAGCTATCATTATTTTATGCATCAACATCTTTTCAATCATATTGATATTCATCCAGATAATGTACATATTCCAGACGGAACAGTGGCAATCGATGAATTGAATCAATATTGTATTGATTATGAAATGAACATTAAAAATGCAGGAGGTCTTGATTTTCAACTGTTAGGGATTGGACGTACAGGTCACGTTGGTTTCAATGAACCTGGATCACATATCAATTCAGGAACAAGAATAATAACTTTGGACCATATCACTAGAGTAGATGCATCTTCTGATTTTAACGGAATTGCAAATGTTCCAAAACGTGCAATTACAATGGGAGTTTCAACCATTATGCGTTCTAAACGTATCGTTTTATTGGCATGGGGGCAAAATAAAGCGGACGTAATAAAAAGAACCATTCAAGGTGAGATTAGTTCAGAAGTACCTGCGACTTTTTTGCAAAATCATCCTAACGCAACATTTGTTTTGGATCAATCGGCTGCTTCTGCACTAACTCGTTTTGAAACGCCTTGGTTAGTAGGGGAGTGTATTTGGAATCAAGAACTAAAAAGTAAAGCGATTGTTTGGTTGTGCCAAAAAACAAATCAGTCTATTTTAAAACTTACCGATAGAGATTACAACAACAACGGTATGTCTGACTTGTTAGCGCAAGAAGGTTCTGCTTATGATTTGAATATAAACATGTTCAATGTGTTGCAGCATACCATTACTGGTTGGCCTGGAGGAAAACCAAATGCTGATGACGCACACCGACCTGAAAGAGCTAATCCAGCTAAAAAGAGAGTGATTTTATTTAGCCCTCATCCTGATGATGATGTGATTTCTATGGGAGGTACTTTCGCTAAATTAATCAAACAAGGACATGAAGTTCATGTAGTGTATCAAACGTCTGGAAATATAGCGGTAACTGATGATGAGGCCTTAAAATTTGCCGAAGTATGTAATGATTTTGTTGGTGAAGATAGCAGTAAAATCAACTTCCAAGCCGTAATTGATTTCTTAAAAAACAAGAATGACAATCAAATCGATTCTTTAGAAGTTAGAAAATTAAAAGGATTAATTAGAAGAAGAGAGTCGTATGCTGCAGTACGTTACATCGGTTTAAAAGATGAAAATGTTCACTTCTTGGATTTGCCTTTTTATGAAACAGGTCAAGTAAAGAAAAACCCTCTTGGAACAGAAGATATTGAAATTGTAGCTGATATCATCGCTAAAATTAAACCACATCAAGTTTTTGCAGCAGGGGATTTAGCAGATCCACACGGAACTCACGAAGTATGTTTGAATGCCATTTTTGCCGCTTTAAAACAATTAAAAGGCAAACCTTACATGAAAGATTGTTGGTTGTGGTTATACAGAGGTGCTTGGCACGAATGGGATTTACACGAAATTGATATGGCTGTTCCATTAAGCCCTGACGAAGTGTTGTTAAAACGACAAGCGATTTTATTTCACCAATCTCAAAAAGATCGCGTGATGTTCCAAGGTAATGACTCAAGAGAATTTTGGGTACGCGCTGAAGACCGCAATAAAAATACAGCCAAATTATACGATGACTTAGGTTTGGCAGAATATGAAGCCATCGAGGCATTTAAACGATTTGACTATTAAGAATTAAAAATCCATTCGGTTGTGTATTCGGCCGAATGGTTCTTCTCAACATTAGGATTAACCACCTGATGGAAGATTTTATATACCAAAACCACTTATGAAATACCTTTTTATACTGTTTTTTATAACATTATCGACCACTGCTCAAGTCAGTAAAGAGTCTTTAAATTTAATGCCTTGGCCGCAAAAAATTGAATTAAAGTCTGGAAATTTTGCTTTAAATTCATCTTTTAAAGTAAATGTTACTGGGCAACCTAATTCGAGAATTTTTGTAGCAGCTTCTAACTTTTTGAGACGATTGGATGGTAGAACAGGGTTGTTTTTTAAGCAAGGTTTTGTAACTGCAACCAATGAATTTCCTAATGCACAATTGCAAATTAATTGTGTAAAATCAGGCAAAATTGGTTTGTATGAAGATGAAAGTTATCAATTGATTATTGAATCAAATACTATTGCAATCAATGCTTCCTCAGATTTAGGAGCGATGCATGCATTGGAAACTCTTTTGCAATTGCTTCAAAATAATGCTACTTCTTTCTATTTTCCTAACGTAACCATCACAGATATGCCTCGTTTTACTTGGCGTGGACTAATGATTGATGCTGCAAGACATTTTCAACCTGTTGATGTTATTAAAAGAAACTTAGATGCTATGGCTGCTATGAAAATGAATGTTTTTCATTGGCATTTGGTAGACGATCAAGGTTGGAGAATAGAAATGAAAAAGCATAAAGTGCTTACAGATAAAGCTTCTGATGGTCTATTTTACACTCGAGAAGAAATTAAAGGTATCGTAAAATATGCTGCTGATAGAGGTATTTTGATTGTACCTGAAATTGATGTTCCAGGTCATGCTTCTGCAATTTTGACTGCTTTTCCAGAAATAGGAAGTAAAGTTGTTACGATAAATAAAGGCTCTTCTGAAACTACCCAGAAAGCATCTGGTCTAGTAACTTATACCTTAGAAAGAAATGCAGGTATTTTTACACCAACATTAGATCCTTCTAATCCAAGAACGTACCAGTTGTTGAATGAAATTTTTGATGAAGTTTGCCCATTGTTTCCTGGGAAATATTTCCACATTGGTGGTGATGAAAACGAAGGTAAAGATTGGGATGCTAATCCTAAGATTCAGGAATTTATGAAAAAAAATAAGTTAGCCAACAATCATGAATTGCAAACTTATTTTACAATGCAGTTAATTCCAATGTTAAAAAAGCATCAAAAAGAATTGATGGGTTGGGAAGAAATTATGACTAAGAATATGTCTAAGGAGGCGATAATTCATTCGTGGAAAGGACCAAACGAAGGTGTAGCAGCTGGTAGTTCATTGATAGCTGCGGCAACAAATGGTTATAAAACAGTTTTGTCCAATGGTTTTTATGTGGACTTGGTTCAAGGAGTTGAGAATCATTATTTGAATGATCCAATGCCTAAAAATACTTCACTTTCATCAGAAGAAAAAGCTAGAATTTTAGGTGGAGAAGCTACAATGTGGAGCGAATTAGTTACTCCCGAGACAATTGATTCTAGAATTTGGCCAAGAACTGCAGCTATTGCTGAAAGACTTTGGTCTGATGCTAGTGTAACTGATTTGGCAAGTATGCGAAAAAGATTGAAAACAATTTCATTTCGATTGGAAGAATTAGGAATTACGCATATTCGCAATAAAGAAGTGGTGTTGAGAAATATTAGTAACAATCAAAATACAACTGCTTTACAAACATTTTCAGCAGTTTGTGAACCTTTGAAAATTTATTCTCGTAATGCGGGCGGTACTGAATATCAAATGTATTCTCCTTTTACTTTGTTTGCTGATGCTTGTACTCCAGATGCTGAAGATGCATTGGTTTTTAATGGATTGGTTGAAGAATTTGTAAAGAACAAAGAGGTGAAGTCAGAGAAAGAGATTGCTTTATTTTTGAACAAATGGATACAAAATCATAAAGAATTAGAGGTATTAAGTCAAAATGCGCCATTGGTACAACCTCTTTTACCTTTATCCAAAGCATTGCAAGACATTTCAGAACAATTGCTTTATAAGTTGCAAAAGAATTCTAGTTATAACGCTGGTACAGCGAAAGAGTTATTAGAAAAATGCAACTCCAAAGCACACGCAGATGTTGAATTGGCGGTTTATTTAGGATTAAAAAAAATGGTAGAATTATAATTATTCGTTCAATTATTAATAGTGTTTAGTTTGATTAAGTTTGGTTTATTTAGTTTCTATTAATACTTGAATTGGTGTTAATTTCTTTTCAATTTGGTTATTGTTTTTTGAGAAATTAATTTAGAAAACCTGGTAGTTTTACCAGGTTTTTTTGTAAATAGTAGTGTCTTTAATTTAAATTAAAATATCGATGAAAGATTGTAAATTTTTGATTATTTTCCTTTTGTTTTCTTTTTTTGCTGTGGCACAAAGGCATAAAGATTTTTCTGTTATTGGCTACTATACAGGCGATGATAAGCAAATCGATACTTATGATGTTAAAAAATTAACTCATATTATTTATAGTTTTTGTCATTTAAAAGGAGGAAAGTTAAATGTAGATACAGCTAAAGACACAGCAGCTATAAAGCATTTGGTTTCTCTAAAATCAATAAACCCAAAACTAAAAGTGATGTTGTCTCTAGGAGGTTGGGGAGGTTGCGAACCTTGCTCTGAGGGTTTTGATTCAGCTGAGAAAATTGCTGTTTTTGCCAAATCTGTACAGGAAGTAAATGCCTATTTTAAATGCGATGGATTAGATTTAGATTGGGAATACCCTACAATCGAAGGTTTTCCAGGGCATAAATTTCAACCCCAAGATAAGTCTAATTTTACGGCTCTTGTAGTTGCATTACGTGAAGCTTTAGGTCCCAAAAACCAATTGAGTTTTGCCGCAGGAGGGTTTATGAAGTACCTGAAAGAAGCTGTAGATTGGAAAGCGATTATTCCGTTGGTAGATAGAGTAAATATTATGAGCTATGATTTAGTAAACGGCTATGCCGTCGTAACAGGTCACCATACGCCTTTATATAGTTCTAGAATAGAAGACGAATCAACAAACAAAGCTGTTGACTACCTTTTAAAGTTGGGTTTACCAGCTAAAAAACTTGTTATTGGGGCGGCTTTTTATACTCGTATTTGGAAAGATGTCGCTTCTATCAATAACGGTTTGTATCAATCAGGTGCCGCTACAAACGGAATAGATTTTAAAGATTTTGATACCAAATTGACCAAGGATAAAGGTTGGAACTATTTCTGGGATGAAAAAGCACAAGCTCCTTATTGGTACAACGAAAAAGAGCAATTGTTTGCTACTGGCGATGACCTTAAATCAGTAGGAGTTAAAACAAGATATGCTATCAAGAAGAAGCTTGGAGGCATCATGTTTTGGGAATTGATATTGGATAAAAACCAAAACGGAATGGTGGATGCAATTGATAAAGTAAAACAAGTCAATTAAGTAACTCGAGATTGTTTCCGAAAATACTGATTTATTTCTGCAAAATTAAATCAGTATTTTTTTGTATTTTTGCAAAAAATTTTTAAAAAAGCAATTCATGTTAACAGTTAATAATTTATCAGTTCAATTTGGTAAAAGAATTTTATTCGACGAAGTAAACACTACATTTACTCATGGTAATGTTTATGGAGTAATCGGAGCCAATGGTGCTGGAAAATCTACCTTTTTAAAAATAATTTCTGGTGAAATGGACCCAACTTCTGGACATATTCATTTAGAACCAGGAAAAAGAATGTCAGTTCTGAACCAAAATCACAACATGTTTGATGAACATACGGTACTTGAAACGGTGATGATGGGTAATAAAGTTTTGTATGCTGTCAAAAAAGAAATGGACGAACTTTATTTGGATTATAACGATAAAAATGCTGATAGAATTGGAGAATTGCAAGTGCAATTTGAAGAAATGAATGGATGGAATGCTGATTCTGATGCAGCTGCTATGTTATCAAATCTTGGTATTACAGAAGACAATCATTATACTTTGATGGCCGATTTGGAAGGAAAAATGAAGGTGCGTGTCCTTTTGGCACAAGCTTTATTCGGAAATCCTGACTTGTTGATTATGGATGAGCCTACCAACGACTTGGATTTTGAAACTATTGCTTGGTTAGAAAATTTCTTAGCTAATTATGAAAATACCGTAATTGTAGTTTCTCACGACAGACACTTTTTAGATGCAGTTTGTACGCATATTTCAGATATTGATTTTAATAAAATTAGTCATTATTCTGGTAACTATACGTTTTGGTACGAATCTAGTCAATTAGCGGCAAAGCAACGTGCACAACAAAACAAAAAAGCCGAGGAGAAGAAACAAGAATTAGAAGAGTTTATCCGTCGTTTCAGTGCCAACGTTGCAAAATCAAAACAGGCCACTTCTCGTAAAAAAATGATTTCGAAATTGAATATTTCTGAAATTAGACCTTCAAGCCGTCGTTATCCTGCTATTATTTTTGATCAAGACCGTGAAGCAGGTGACCAAATTTTGAATGTACAAGATTTGAGTGCTTCTGTAGATGGAGAACTTTTGTTCAAAGGCGTTGATTTGAATATGGCCAAAGGAGATAAAATTGTACTTTTTTCAAAAGATTCTCGTGCAACAACTGCTTTTTATGAAATTTTGAATGGTAATCAAGTTGCAGATTCAGGAAAATTTGATTGGGGAGTTACAACAAATCAAGCCTATTTACCAAGTGAGAATCATTCTTTCTTTGAAAATGATTTAACTTTAGTAGATTGGTTACGTCAATATGCAAAAACTGAAGAAGAGCGTGATGAAGTATTTATCAGAGGTTTTCTTGGAAAAATGATTTTTTCTGGAGAAGAAGCTTTGAAAACGAGTAGAGTTTTATCTGGAGGAGAGAAAGTGCGTTGTATGTTGTCTAGAATGATGATGGAACGCGCCAATATCTTAATGTTAGATGAGCCAACCAACCACTTAGATTTGGAGTCTATTACAGCTTTTAATAATTCATTAAAAAACTACAAAGGTTCAGTTATTTTTACCACTCATGACCACGAGTTTGCACAAACTGTTGGTAATAGAGTAGTGGAGCTTACACCAAATGGAGCCATTGACCGTTACATGACATTTGACGAATACTTAGATGACGATAAAATACAAGAATTAAGAGTTAAAATGTATACTCGATAATTTAATTAAAACCTTTCGAAAGAAAGGTTTTTTTGTTTTAATCTCAATCTAAAAAGCCTTTGGTTTTTTTATAGGAGATTTACTTTTATCACTAATCCTAGTTTATAGCTAAATCGAAATTTGTATATTTGTACACCAAACAAAACTATACCATGAATCAAAAAGTATTGCTCACTTCCAAAGAAGTCAATATCATCCTTAACCGTTTGGCTTGTCAATTAATCGAAAAACATCTTGACTTTTCTGAAACCATCTTAATCGGAATTCAGCCTAGAGGTACATTTTTGGCCAAACGTTTAAAAAGTATTTTAGAAAACGACTACCAAGTAGCAAACATTAAAATAGGATTTTTAGACATCACTTTTTTTAGAGATGATTTTAGAAGAACCGATAAACCTTTGGAAGCTAATATTACACAAATCGATTTTTTGGTCGAAAATAAAAAAGTAATTTTTGTTGATGATGTCTTGTATACAGGAAGAAGTATTAGAGCTGCTTTAACTGCAATTCAGTCCTTTGGTAGACCTTCAGGTATTGAACTTTTGACCTTAATCGATAGAAGATTTAGTCGTGATTTACCCATTCAGCCGGATTATCGCGGTCGTCAAGTGGATGCAATTAATGACGAAAAAGTTAAAGTTACTTGGGCTGAACAAGGAGGAGAAGATGGTGTTTTTTTAATCAATAATAATCAATAAATATAAAAATGAGCGAGTTAAGCGTAAATCATTTATTAGGAATTAAATATATCACCAAAAACGATATTGACCTTATTTTTGAAACAGCTGATCATTTTAAAGAAGTTATCAATAGACCCATCAAAAAAGTTCCTTCTTTACGAGACATTACCATAGCCAATATTTTTTTTGAAAACAGTACAAGAACCAAGCTTTCGTTCGAGCTGGCTCAAAAGCGTTTATCCGCAGATGTAATTAGTTTTTCTGCCGCTCAATCTTCTGTTAAAAAAGGGGAGACGTTAATTGATACCGTTAACAACATTTTATCAATGAAGGTGGATATGGTTGTTATGCGTCATGCAAATCCGGGAGCTGCTTATTTTTTGTCAAAAAATGTAAAAGCAAGTATCGTAAATGCAGGAGATGGTGCTCATGAACATCCTACACAAGCGTTGTTAGATAGTTATTCTATAAGAGAAAAATTAGGTGATGTAGGAGGAAAAAAAGTAGTTATTGTTGGAGATATTTTACACTCGCGAGTAGCTTTATCTAATATATATGCTTTGCAAATGCAAGGTGCAGAAGTTAAAGTTTGTGGACCAAAAACATTAATCCCTAGATATATTGAATCACTTGGAGTAACAGTTGAATCTGATTTACGTAAAGCGTTAGAATGGTGTGATGTAGCAAATATGTTGAGAGTGCAAAATGAACGAATGGATGTTAACTTTTTCCCTTCTACACGAGAATATGCTCAACAATATGGAGTCGATAAAAATTTATTAGATTCGTTAAGTAAAGAGATTGTAATTATGCACCCAGGACCTATCAATCGTGGAGTTGAAATTACTTCTGATGTGGCAGATTCTCAACAATCTGTTATTTTGAATCAGGTAGAGAATGGAGTAGCCATTCGAATGGCAGTGATTTATTTATTAGCTTCAAAAATTCAATAAGATGAAAGTAGATACTAAAGGACATACAATAACTATTAAAGATACTGAAGGTGTTGTAACTACTTTTATTGAAAAAGTAACAAATCAATATGCCAGTTTCAAAGATTTTAATTTGATTTTGGATGTATCCAATGATAAAACAGTCGATATTGCTTCAATAAAACTTTTTTTGCCTTTGGCTAAAGCACATAAAAAAGCTAAAAAGTCATTGGTTATTGTTGCTGATGCTATTGATTTTAATGCGGTTCCACAAACCATAACTGTAGTTCCCTCTTTGTTAGAAGCAAATGATATCATTGAAATGGAAGAAATTGAAAGAGATTTAGGCTTTTAATAAAAACTTTCTCAAGATTAGATTACATTTTATCTAAAAACAACATTCATAACTTTGAAATTAACCGTACTTGGCTGCTATGCTGCAACACCTCGAACTTTTACAAATCCAACAGCTCAATTGTTGGAAGTAAAAAATAGGTATTTTTTAATTGATTGCGGTGAAGGAACTCAAGTACAACTTCGTAAAAACAAAGTTAAGTTTACCAAAATCAGTCATATTTTTATTTCTCATTTACACGGAGATCATTTTTATGGCCTTATAGGTTTAATTTCTTCTTTCTCCCTTTTATCAAGAGTGGCAGATTTGCATATCTATGGTCCCAAAGGCTTGAAAGAAATTATTCAATTACAATTAAAGCTTTCACACTCGTGGACCAATTATGAAATACATTTTCATGAGTTAGATGCCAAAGAAAGTGAATTGATATTTGAAGATGAAAAAGTAACAGTTCACACTATTCCATTAAAACATAGAGTATATACCAACGGCTTTTTATTTCGAGAGAAAGAAGGAGATAGAAAATTAAACATTGATGCCATTAAAGAATTGTCGATAGATGTTTGTTATTATAAAAAGATAAAAAAGGGAGGAACTGTTACATTAGATAATGGACAAGTTATAGACAATGAGCAGCTTACTTTTCCAGGAGAGCCTACAAAATCGTATGCTTTTTGTTCTGACACAGCTTATACAGAGTCAATAATTCCTTTAGTACAAGAAGTAGATTTGTTATATCACGAAAGTACTTTTTTAGAAAGTGAGTCACAATTGGCCGCTAAAACGATGCATTCTACGGCTATTCAAGCAGCGACTATTGCGTCAAAAGCAAATGTTAAATCGTTGCTATTGGGACATTATTCTACACGATACGAAAGTATTTCTTCGTTTAAAGAGGAAGCCTTAACTGTTTTTTCTAATGTGCAATTGGCAGATGATGGAAAATCCTTTGAGATATAGTTAAGATTTTTTGACATTAAAAAACTACAAAGGATGTTTTTTAAATTTGTTATATTTTTTAAAAATTTAAAGCCATGAAAGATTTAAGTAATTACAGAAAGTCCTATGATAAAAGTGAATTACTAGAGACTTCTATTCCAGAAGACCCTATTAATTTATTTAACCGATGGTTTCATGAAGTAGAGGATTTTGGAGGTGTAGATGAAGTTAATGCTATGACTGTTGCTACCATTGGTTTAGATGGATTTCCAAAATCTAGAGTTGTTTTATTGAAGAAATTTAATGAAGAAGGTTTTGTTTTTTACACTAATTATAATTCTCAAAAGGGGAGAGCAATAGCGGCAAATCCAAATGTTTGTCTTTCTTTTTTTTGGCACAGTATGGAACGACAAGTTATAATCAAAGGGCGTGCTCAAAAAACAAGTGAAATAGTTTCTGATGGCTATTTTGATTCTAGACCTGATGGAAGTAAATTAGGTGCAATCGTTTCTAATCAAAGTGAAGTAATTCCATCAAGATCTTTTTTAGAAAACAACTTGAAAGAATTAGAACGAAAATTTGAAGGAAAAGAAATCCCAAGACCTGATTTTTGGGGCGGATTTTTAGTTGTTCCTCACGAGGTCGAGTTTTGGCAAGGAAGACCCAATCGTTTGCACGACAGAATTCAATATGTACTCCAAGAAGACTATTCTTGGAGTATAAATAGACTGTCTCCTTAGTATAAGAATTAAGCTATAAATGATTAATAATCACGTAGTTCGTCGATAAAATTTGGTAGTTTGCCGATGTTATTATTAAATTTGTATAATAATTAAAGCCAATAATATTTAAAGCAGTTTTCCCAAATCTACTTTAATCCTAAACTACCATTATCATGAAAACTACAAATCGAATAGTGTCGTTTGTTGTTTTAGGTCTGTTATTTTTGACCTCTTGCTCAACTGAGCCTGAAGAAACAACCCTTTCAGATACAAAAACTGAAATTGAGAATTCAGCTGTTTATAATTATAGTGCTAATGAGATTGAAACTCTAGATTTAGTTAATAATTATAGAAAATCAATTGGATTAAATGCTCTTGTAAAAATAAACTTCATTTCTTTAAAGTCTGAAGAACATGCTAAATATATGATTGCAAATAATGTTGTTAATCATAATGACTTTGTTTCTAGATCCAATGAGATAATTAAAGTTTTAGGTGCAAGAAATGTTTCAGAAAATATTGCTTATAATTATCAAACGCCATCTGGAGCATTTGACGCTTGGTTAAAGAGTCCAAGCCATAAAGAAAACATAGTAGGTGATTTTACACATTTTGGAATATCAATCCGACAAGATGCCGCTACTGGAAAAAAATATTATGTAAATATTTTTGCAAAGATTTAAATTAACTTTTTTACAATTTCATAAAAAAAGCTACTTATTGATAAGTAGCTTTTTTAGTTTTGAAAAAATAATTAGAGCGCTGTTATAATAAATTCACTTCTTCTGTTCATTTGATGCTGTTCTTCGGTACAGCTTGAAGCATTTGTCGGCTCACAACCGCAATCATTAATTAGTTGTGATTCTCCATAACCACGTCCAGTTAGTCTTGATGGATCTATTCCTTTTGATACTAACCAAGCTATAGTTGATTTTGCTCTTCTTTCTGATAATGCCATATTGTATTTTGCGGTTTGTCTACAATCTGTATGGGAACGTATATCCAATTTCATTGTTGGGTTTTGGTTCAATACGTCTAGTATTTTAGCTAAATCTAAGGCAGCTTCCTTACGAATATTCGATTTGTCCAAATCAAAATATATCATCGTAATACCGAAACATTTTCCTAGATTATCACCAATAGCCACTTTACAAATGCTACTTTCTAACTGAATATCAAGTTTTGTTTCTCCTGTTGTGGAGGGTATACTGATTTTAACTTCTTTTGGAGTATAATCGGTTTTGATGGCACGTACACTGTAGTTTTTATTACAGGACACATCAAAACTGTAATTTCCTGAAGCATCTGTAGTAATCGAAGCAATAGTATTGTATTGACTATCTATCAATGTAACCACAGTTCCAGCTAAAACGGAACCAGTACTGGCATCAGTAATTGTCCCTTTTAAAATTTGCTTGCAACTAGGCTTGAAATTAAATTTATATATATCATCTGATCCTATTCCTCCATCACGATTGGAAGTAAAAAAACCTTTATTAATTGTGCTATCTCTGTAGTATCCAAAATCGTCTTTTGGAGAGTTTACTTCAGCTCCGTCGTTTTCAACAATTCCAATAGTACCATCATTATTAATTTTAGTAGTAAAAATATCTAATCCTCCAAGTCCAGGATGGCCATCCGATGCAAAATACAATTGATTGTCTTTAGTTACAAAAGGGAAAGTCTCTCTTCCTTCGGTATTAATCTCTTTACCTAAATTTATTGGTGTTCCAAAACTTCCATCAGCATTGATTGATACTTTATACAAATCAGATTGTCCTATAGTGCCAGGTCTATCTGAAGCAAAGTACATTGTTTGCTCATCTGGACTTAACGCAGGGTGTGCTGTACTAAAATTATTGCTATTGAAAGGTAATTCTGTAACATCAGTCCATCGATTATTTTTTAATGTTGCTTTGTAAATTTTAAGTAATGTAACTTTGTTGGTGTCTTTTCCTTTTTTACCATCTAAATAATTGTTTCTAGTAAAATACATAGTAGTACCGTCTTTTGTAAAGACTGGTGAAGCTTCATGAAATTTAGAATTTATATTGGCATCATATCTCATTGGAGCACTTGGTGTGAGTTCTCCGTCAACATTAGCTGAATACAGATTTGTGAAATGTTCTCCTGTCCAAGTATGAATACGTTGACTTACTCCTCCAGTATCTCTAGCGGATGTAAAAATTAATTTATTATCAACTATAGCACTACCATAATCTGAATATTTTGAATTTATACCTGCATTTTCAATTGTATATCTACCAATATTAGCTTTTATTTCATTCAAATAGTTACTATTTTTTTTCAATAGTTTACCTCTGCTATCTTGATTGGATTTACTTTCGAATTTATTCAAAATAGTAGCTGCTTCTGATTCTTTTCCTATTGCCTTTAGGGATTGTGCATAACGATAATAATATTCTGGCTCTAAATCTGGTGACAGTTGGTATAATTGTTCATACCAATGTGCGGACTTTTCGAAATCGGAATTGAAATAATAAGCGTTACCTAATTTTTCGAACATTTCGGCTGATTGATATCCTTTTGCAGCAATTCGCTCATAGGTTTGTATTGCATCAACATAAGCATAGCTATTGTATTTTTTATCAGCAGAAGCTATCTTCCCTTTTTGAGCAAAACTTTGGCCCAAAAAAAGGAAAATGATAGCAAGACAAAGGATGTACTTTTTTTTCATGATCTATTTTTTAAATCTTGTAACTTTTAGTTTTTTTGCTTAGCTATAAGTAATTTATATTTTTCCAATAATTCTTCCGAGGATGCTATTTGCCCCATATTTTTTAGTGCATTTGAATATCTAAAGTAGTATTCTGGTTCAAGATCATGAGTCATTTTAAATAGCGCTTCGTAGTATTTTATTGCTTTTACATATTCGTTTTTAAAAAAATAGGAATCACCTAAACTTTTAAAAATATCAATTGATTTAACACCTTTTTCAACCATTCTTTCATAGGTTTCGAAAGGACTTACATTAACAGTTTTTGTTTCTTTCTTTTCATTACTTGTATTAGAATCAATTGAAGTAGTATTAACTGTGTTACTATTTACTTTAGGATTATCAATCCCTTTTTTAGTTTTCGATTTTTCTACTATAACTCTTGTATTGTTGGGACCTAAATCATTAGTGCTTATTAGATTTTTGTTACTTACAGTGTAGACAATAATGGATTTTCCAAAGGGCATATTTATAGTTTCCGTTACTTCGTACCATTTATTTTTGTCATCAAGTGAAGGACTAATTGTATTTTTTTTATTGTCTTGATATAATAAATTGCTATACAGCCAACTGTATTTAAATAAAATAATTACTACTATGGCTATTCTAACTTTCATTTTTAGAAAAATCTTGGAGTAACAATTTTTTCATTGTTTTTGAAGATTTCATAACGCAAGAAAATCTCATGTGATCCTGAATTATAGTTTTCTAAATTAGTGGTTTCTAAATCGTACCCATACCCAATATACATCCCATCTGTGACCTGAAATCCAACCATAGCACTCATAGCAGCACTCCATCGATAAGCTACGCCAACCACTACTTTTTCTATAAACATAAAGTTTGCTGAAACATCGACTTGTAATGGAGAGCCTTCAACTAATTTGGTTAAGAATGCTGGCTTGAATTTAATATCATTCGATAAATCAAAAACATAACCTCCAATTAAATAGTAATTAATCTTCTCTTTAAAAATCGCTACATCATTATCGTCATATCGATTAGTTTGAATAAAATTGGGTACTGATAATCCCAAATAAGCTTTGTCAGAATGATAGTAAATACCTGCTCCAATGTTAGGAGTAAATACATTTCTCAAATTTTGAAATTGTGGATCTCCTTGATCAGCTGGATTAAGTTTATCGACATTCAGATTAAACAGATTTGCGGTCGCTTTCATTCCAAAAGAAAGTTTGAAATTCTCTGAAGTAGGAATGGTATAAGATAAGTCAGCAGAAATAGTGTTTTCATTTGTTGGGCCTATTTTGTCATTCACAAATGAAACACCTAATCCTAAATTACTGTTATTTATAGGAGTATTAATAGATGCCGTATTAGTTGTAGGTGCACCGTCTAAACCTACCCATTGTGTACGATGTAGCGCAAATATACTCATAGCACCTCTACTTCCTGCATAGGCTGGATTGATATTGATAGTGTTATACATATACTGGGTGAATTGTGCATCTTGTTGGCCATAACTCACTATTGCTAGTAACATCGTAATGAAGGAAATTATTCTTGTTTTCATAACAGCTATTTTTTAGCATTTGATTTAATAGGAAATCAGTAGATTAATAGGTTTTTTTAATGTACTATGTATTTAATTATGAGTAAATTACGTATTTATTTTGATAAATACAAATAACCATCTTTTTTATTTTGAACAGGATTTCCATTTAAATCAAATGAAGTGTAATTCAAGATATAAAAATAAGTTCCTGTAGGTAATCCTGATGATTGACTAATAGTAGTTCTTCCTCTAGAAACTCCGTCAAAATAATTAGAAGTATTATTGTAGTTTTTAGTTTCGAAAACTAATACACCCCAACGATTATAAATTTCAATACTATTTTCAGGATAACAGATGGTATCGTCGATATTGTCAATTTTAAAGATTTCGTTTAAACCATCACCATTAGGGGTAAAGGCATTATGAACAATTACAGTTCCACAACCTAAAACTTTACAGTCAAAATTCACATTCATATCTATAACAACACTTTGTGGGCAATCTCCATTTGTGATTTTGTACTCAAATTGATAATTTCCAAGAGCAAGTTCAAAAGGAGAAAAAATACTTCCATTTAGTGCAGATGAATTACTTGAGTCAATCCAAGTTCCACCTGTAGGAACTGTTGTTGGTAACAATGTATTCAAATCAATTACAGAAGTGTCTGCATTACAAGCAGTACTATTGATAGTTATTCCAGCAATTGGTGTCACTTCTATGGTAACGGTTGCCGTATCACAATCCGTTGGGAATTGAGTATTACATATTTGATAAGTAAATGTGTATTTTCCAACTGATATTCCACTCAAAATAGTCACATTACCAATACCATCAAAAGTGATGAATGGGTTAGAACCTGTTAAGATTTTAAAGTTAACATCATTTGTAGTTGCAATAGTTCCATTTAATAGGTCGTTGGCTGTAATTACATTTCCTATTACACCAGTTTGGCTACATTGTACAAAGCTGTAGCTATCGTCAATAGCATCTAGTCCAGCAAAAGTTTTACAACTAATTCCAAAATCAATATCTAGATTTATAGGTTTTTGGGCTGTAAGTGTAGCAAAAAGAACATTGTTTGTTGTAGTACCACAATCAATATAGCTAGTTGATTTGTATACCTTTGGATTAATTTCTTTACTACTAGTTGATGGTAATACTTTTACGAGTCCAGTTGCAGCAATAGCTTGTGAGGCAGCTTCTAATAATGGTTCCTCTTTGATTTCAATTCGATACTCTCCATAGGCACCTGCAGCAGGTCTTGTTCTCCAGTATCCAAGAATACCCATTGTAACAGTTCTTGAGAAACCATTAGGTCCAGTGATATAAATGTTAGGCACATTGGTTGTTCCGTTTCCAAAACCAGCAGCGTTTAATTCTCCTGTATTTTGTACTCCTTGGTAACTTCCATCACCGTTGAAATCAATCCATTCCCATTTGCTGTAGTCAATTATACCATTAGCGTCTGGAATATTTTGGGTAACCAAATTATCATTGTTAGCATCATACCATTCATCTTGTTTACCATTATTATTCAAATCATACCAAACAAAGTCACCTAAAACAGGAAGGTCTGTTTTGCCATATCCAAAGTCTCTTATTTGGTAATTACATTTTTCAACTGTAATAATCAAGAAACTAGGAGTAGTGTTGAATAACTCGTATGCACTATTCAAGTTAGCATCTTGAACTTGTAATACATACTCTCCAGCTACCATATTGTCAAAAGAATAAGAGCCGTCTGCTTTAGTAACTCTGAAAAGTACTGGTCCAGGAGTTCCGTTTAATGGTTTTAAGGTAATAGGCACATTTGCCAATGGTGTATTAGTATCTACATTGTTAACTTTACCATAAACTTTGGTGAAGTCATTACAAATAACTGTTACTCTTACCGTAGCAGTATCACAATTTGTTGGCTTACCGATTTCACAGATTTGATACACAAAAGTGTATGTTCCAGCTGGAGTGCCTTCTTTTACATTAATAGTACCATCAGGATTTAAGGTTAAACTTCCTGTTGGGTCTGGAGTTACAAGTGTTAGTGTAACAGTATTTAATGTTGGTGTTTTATTATCTAAGAAATCATTCGTAAGAACATTTAAAATGTTTGTAGCTCCTGTAGCACCATTTACATTTAAAACTAAGTCATCTTCTGCTACAATTGGAATTATTGGTGGCGTATTAACAACAGTTACTGTTACCACAGCTGTATCACAATTGTTAGCATCTGCTTTTTCACAAATTTGATAAGTTAATGTGTAAGTTCCTGTAGGCGTATTAGGTTTTACATCTACAGTTCCGTCTGCATTAAGTGTTAATAGACCATTAGAACTGTTTGCAATTTCTTTTAAGTTTACATCACTTGGATTAACCGCCACAGTGTTTAGAGTGTCATTTGTGAAAACATTTAGAACATTAGTTGCTCCATAGAACCCGTTAATTGGGCCAGCTGTATCATCTACTGCATCAATTTTGAATGTTGGTCTTGAAGTACAGAAAGGGTCAGCAGGTGGATAATTTACTATCACAGTAACTTCTGGATTCAATGCAAAAGTTACAGAGGCAGTAGGTCTGATGTTTTCGAATCCATCTGCTCCTTGAATCCATTTATTATCAACAAGCAACCAACCAGGCCAATCTGTTCCTACACCATTTGAGTCAACGGTAGCACCTGGCCATAAAACTTGTCCGTTTAATGGTAAGTTTTCCATTGTACTAACTATTTTATTAGTTCCATCTACCCAAGTTAATGTAACACCGTTAGTAGGAGTAAAGTTTACTGCTGTCGTGGTGTATTTTAAATAGGGAACATCATTGATGCAAATAGCTTCTGCAGTAACCGTCATAATTGGTTTTACAATTGTAATAGTTACTGTTGCAGTATCACAATTGGTTGTGTTCAATTTTTCACATATTTGATAGGTTAGTGTCAAAGTGCCTTCTGGTGCATTTGCTAATACATCAACTGAACCATCTTCATTTAAATGTAGGTATGGGTTAGAATTGTCTGTTGAAAGTATCACATCATTTGGATTAACAGCAGTTCCGTTTAGCGTATCATTAGTGAAAACATTAATTACATTAGTTGTAATTTGATTTATTCCAACAATTGGTCCAGCAGTATCATTTACGGCATCAATTGGAGTTTCTTTTTCGCTAACAATTTCGCTGTCTTCATCAGAAACAGTACCTCCTTTTGGATCTTTGCCAGTAGCTGATGCCACATTAAGCACTGAGCCTTTGTTCAAATCTTCTTGTGTTACCGTATAGCTTTGAGGAAACTCTCTAGTTTCACCTGTAGCTAATACTTCAATGGTTGCATTTAAACCTGTCAATGGGTCTTTAACCATTACTTGGTTCAAAGTAACGTTTCCAGTATTTTTAACTGTAATTACATAATTGATTATATCTCCAATTTTTGCAAAACTTGTTGTAATAGCAGTTTTAACCACCTCGATACTTGGATTTTGATTCAATTCAGTAATAGTACAATCAGTACACT
>NZ_JBPTTO010000013.1:0-42835 GCF_051547145.1 Flavobacterium sp. RSSB_23
TAATTTAAAAACCCTTTCTGAATCAATATATTCTGAAAGGGTTTTTAATTAAACCGCTATTTCTTTAGTAAATAATCTTCTTGTTACTAATGGCGCCGTTGGCCAAAGTAGTTTTCACTATCAAGGTTTGTTCACTCGAAGACAAATTCGAAATTGACCATTCCTGTGCATTGATTTTTGATTTATCGTATACTTTTCTACCCAACAAATCAAATATTTGTACCTGAGTTATCGCTTCTGCTGAAGAAGTAAGGGTGATTTTTTTGTTTTTCACACTTACAATAAGCGAATTATCTGCCACTTCATTATCATCGGTGCCCAAAGTTTTATTGGTGTATTTCAACACAAAACGATCGTTCTCTACTCCATTGATTGCGGTAAATGTATAGTTACCTTTGCTCAACTCGTGAAGGGTGTTGGTCTTTTTGTCCTCTAACCAAATCTCTTGACCCGCTAAAGCACCGTCTCTATTGTCAATGCTAATATCGAATGACCCCGCAATTGTACTTCGGTAACCCAAAGGCACTACATCAGTGTCTACGAATGGTAAAGCGCGTCCTTGAATGGTTAAGTTTTTTCCTTGATTGACACTGTAGAAATCTACAAACTCTTGCCCATCAAAAGTTGGTCCATCATACAAATTATCCCAATCGTTGGTTGCTCCCGTAATGTAACCCACTAGCAATTGTTTGAAAGCGCCACTGCTATTAGTCAAGTTTAGCCAAACACGGTTTTTCTCTATAGTTGCTGCTTTTTTGGTATTGGCTTGTTTAAAAAACTGTGAATTGTTACCGGCTACTCGCATCGCATTGGTAAATTGAAAATTTCCTGCTATTGAATTCTCTACAAAAAAGGATTGGCCTGCCGCAATAAATCCATCGGGAACACTAGTATTTAATCCTGGGCTTTGAGCAGGTCCGGTCAATGGTATTGGCAATGGTCCTCCTGCTGTTCCTCCTGTGATATTATAAGTCGCATAATCATTAGCCGTGTAAACATAATCCGAACCACTTGGAGCAATCGCCGTATTGTGCGTCCAGAAATACAAGGCACCGTAAATAATACTAGCATTGGCAGTTATAAAATCATCCGCACTTATAGCTGAAGGATAAGGATTTCCTATTAAGTTCAATTCGTTGGCACCTACAGCAAAAGGATAGTTGCCGTTGTTTGGAACTCCTTTAAAAGCTACTGGTTGTGAATAAGGAAAAGATACAATTTCGCCATTTGGCCATGGATTACCTTCCTTAGGAGTACGAATGATATAACCTACGCCAGGTACCATTGTACCATTATAAAATTCCCAATTATCTGTTGAACCATCAAATCTAAAATATTTATCAGCTAAGGTATTTGGAGATAATGCTACAATATTTTGACCCGTTACTGGCGATGACCAATAGGTGTAATCAAAATTCTTCATCGGTGAAGAAATACGACGGTATTCTATCGCCCCTGTATTTGTAGCATTGGTGGTTTGCACCAAGCTTGCGTTGTTTTCAAAGATTAACTGTCCGTTGGTTGTGACAGCATTCGTTATCGTTAAGGTAACTCCTGATGCCACTGTGACTACAACTCCTGTATTTATTGTTAATGAACAAGCCGTCAAGTTAGATGAGATAGTAAAAGGGCCATTTATAATTGCATTTCTGGTAGCATCTGGTGTAATACCGCCAACCCATGCTGTTCCATTCCATGTTGCACTTGAAGCGTCTAAGATGGCAACATTGGCAGAGTTTGGAGAAATACAACCACTTGCACTAGTCACTCTAAAAGTATAATTTCCAATTGGTAAACCACTTATGATTGTACTTGTTCCTGAACCTGAAGCACCCGACAATCCCATCACAGTTGGTGTTGACGAAATCATCCAATTTCCTGTAGGAGGCAAATTACTTAACACAACAGTACCACTTGTTACAGCTGCACAAGTAACATTGGAAATAGCTCCAATTGTAGGAGGATCCAGTAAATTAATCACGGTTGGAACATTATTAAACTCGTTAGTTCCTGAAATATCTGTTATCTTAAAAAAAGAAGGATCTTCTCCTTCTACTTCAGCACTATTCTCAATTTTTCCTATCGCTGCATCGGCAGCAGTAATAACATAAGTACCTGTAACCGTCGCCGATGCACCTGGCATCAAAAGTGCAATACTATTGGATGGGATACTAACGGCAGGATTTAAATCAAATACTTTTATTTTATTAATAGGAACATCTCCCGTGTTTTTGACCTCAAAAGTATAGGTTACAGTGTCGCCTATTTTACCACAATCAATAATAGAGGCGGTTTTAATAAGACTCAACTCCGAGCGCTTTAGAGAGCCTTCATTTACCCCGATAAAAGCACAATCTGAACTTCCAGAAAAGGTAATCACTAAACGATCTACCAAAGCTTCATTCGAGGCATTAATCCCAAAATCAGAGAAATCATACCCTAACATACGAATATCTCTAGTTTCATTAGGTGTAAAACTATTAGTAGTACTCCCATCTGCAGCGTTAAACAAATCCAAACGATAGGTACCCACCGCATTTATAGACGGGAAAGATATTGTTATGGGATTTCCAATAGTATTCCCATTTACATCAACAAACTTAAAAACGTCTGCAACTGAATTAGGTTGAGCGACTTGTGTGATAATAATATCTGGCTTACCATCACCTACACCTGAGATGTTAATATTTCCTGTTCCAATTTTAAATTCTGAAGTACCTGCTTTAATATTGGCAATACCGGTTCCCAAAGACAATCCTCTTTTTCCATCTGTCAATCGCTCTGCTAATTCGGCCGGTGTTGAAGTACTTCCAATTAAAGCGGGTGTTAGCACTCTATTCGTCAATGAACCATCAATAGCCGCTCCTTGTAAAAAATAGGTACTTGTAGTATATTGAATATCAAATATTTTTAAAGCTCTAAACTTGGTGTCTTCAAAAGCAACGCCATTACTAGTCAAAACTGCATTATCAACACCAGTGGCCCAAGTTTTGCCATTCCATTCGAAAGCCAATAAATTGTTCTCCGTATCGGGTTGCTTGGTTGGATCTGAAGTGGTTCCTGCTGATGTAAAAAAACCGTTATAATCCGTATAAATACGATTTACTTCTCTGATAATCAAAACCAAACCTGTTGATGATTCAAAAAAAACATCATTCTTATTAGTTGCGGTAGAGGCACTACTTCCCCACGTTTGCGCAGTAGCTATTGTACCTCCTAAATTGATGGATCGAGCTGTATGCGTGAAAGTCCCTAAATTGGCTTTTACTCCAGTTGCGATTGACAAGGCGTTGGTTATTAAAGTACTAGACAAGAATGTTTTTGTACCACTCCCGGACAATGACAAATTGGTATAAGTAGTAGCCAACACACTTTGCGCTAAACCGTTATAGTTCACAGTAGTACTTGCTCCATTTAGAACAATTGTATTTGTAGTATTTGTAGACAAGTTGAATGGATTAGCATTACTTAACAATAATACTCCCGTTTGAGCACCTGAGGCCATTGTAAACGTTGAAGTAACCCCGGAAGATTGATTTGTGGTAGTAATTTGTCCATCTATATCTACTACTCCACTTTCCAATCTAAAGCTAGCATTATTATTTAATGATGCTGCTCTTCTACTAACTAACCCTAGATTTCCTGAAATATTTAAGTTTGAAATTGTTGAGATTAATACTGTTGCAAAATTATTGGTAGGTGTCGCATTAGTTCCTACCTGTACACTTGAAGAATTTAAAGTTCCTGCACCTTGTATTGCAGTAGTCCTATTACTACTGTTGGACGAATCTACAATTAATGAAGTGATAACATTTAAAGTTGAGCCTGAATTTACCCTTAATATACCATTACCAGAAAACTCTATTGACTGACAAGTCACAGTTGGAGATGACACCGTAATCACAAAATTTGAATTTATTATAACAATATCGTTCACCCCTGGTATTCCTGTTCCACTCCAAGTGGCATCAGAGTTCCAATCTCCTGAAGCAACGGAAGTAAATGTAGCTGCATTTGAATAGGAAAAAATAAAAAAAAGAACCAAAAAAAGTAACACTTTCTTCATAAAAATAATTTATTTTTTTTAACCCCTTAAGGCTTTATAATACTGAAAAATAGAAATTAAGCCCCTATTTTTAGTGATGCAAAAATAACCAATCAGGATTAGTAAACAAGTAAAACGCTTCTTATAAATTCTTTAAAAAAAACAAAAAAAGGCAAAACGCATTCAATATCAAAAGATTATGTATTTAAGATGATTTTATGAAAATTAGGTAGTAAAGATTGTTACTTAGTAATGCTTTGAACCATACAAATTCGTATACATCACTAATAAATTTTAATGAAGTAAGTGCAAAGGAGATATAAATCCTAAAAAAACAAACCGCAAAGTTCGCAAAGGTTTTCGCAAGGGACGCGAGGTTAAAAAAGTTAACCGATTAAAACCTCTTAAAATCTTTGAAATCTGGACCTAAAGTTTAACCGCAAAGTTCGCAAAGAGTTACGCAAAGAACACAAAGTTTAAAAAGTTAAGCGATTAACATTTTCTAGAAAACAATCTTCTTGTTACTAATGGCTCCGTTCGCCAAAGTAGTTTTCACAATCAAAGTTTGTTCGCTCGAAGACAAATTCGAAATTGACCATTCTTGAGCGTTAATTTTCGATTTATCGTATATTTTTCTGCCTAACAAATCAAATACTTGCACTTGTGTTATCGTTCCTACAGAAGAAATAATCGTGATTTTTTTGTTTTTCGAACTTACAATAAGCGACTTGTCTGCCACTTGGTTATCATCAGTATCCAAAGTTTTGTTGGCATTAGTATATTTCAACACAAAACGGTCGTTCTCCACTCCATTGATGGCGGTAAAAGTATATTTACCTTTGCTCAACTCGTGTAGCGTATTCGTCTTTTTGTCCTCTAACCAAATGGCTTGATTTGTCAAAGCGCCGTCTCTGTTTTCAATGCTAATATCGAATGCTCCAGCAATTGTACTTCTGTAACCCAAAGGCACTTCGTCTGAGATTTCAAAAGGCAAAGCGCGTCCTTGAATGGTCAGGTTTTGCCCTTGGTTGATACTGTAAAAATCCACAAACTCTTGGCCGTCAAAACTTGGTCCATCAAACAAGTTATCCCAATCATTTGTTGCGCCTTCTATATAACCCACTAACAATTGTTTATAAGCGCCACCACTATTGGTCAAGTTCAGCCAAATTCGGTTTTTCTCGATAGCTTCTGTTTTTTTGATACTATTTTGTTTGAAAAACTGAGTGTTTTGCTCAATAACTCGCATACTGTTTTTAAATTGAAAACGGCTGTTTGCGGGAATCCCTAAGGCGGTTCCAACAAAAAAAGATTGACCTGATGCGATTTTGCCAGAAGGAACTTGTCCTCCAGAAAGTGCAGCTCCTTTTGCTGTTCCCGTACCACCTGTACGGTTATAGGTTGCATAATCATCGGCAGTATAAATATATTCAGAACCACTTTGTTGTATAGGCGTATTGTGCGTCCAAAAATACAAAGCCCCATCAATACTACTAGCGTTATTGGCATCGGTCATAAACAAATCAGCATCAATTGCAGATGGATACGGATTTCCAATCAAGTTGAATTGGTCACTTCCTACTGGAAAATCATATATTCCATTACTCGGAATTCCTAAAAAAACAGCTTCATACACCGAGGGCAGTGTGTTAGAATAGTGTTGAGGCCCTCGGATGATATAGCCCTTCGCAATTGTCATTACAGAAGTAGGCGATTCGTTTTTCCAAGTATCACTTGCTCCATCAAAAGAGAAAAATTTATCAGAAAGTGTTGTTGGAGACACATCAATTAATCGCTGACTTTGAACAGGACTCGACCAATAAGTATAATCTGTTTTCCGAATCGGAGTTGTCTTCCTTTTCAGTTGAATTACTCCTGAATTACTAATTTGATCGTCTATTTGATGCAAACTTGCTCCATCTTCGATAACCAAAAGTCCAGCTCCTTCATATTGGTATCGCAAGGCTAAAGTAGTTCCTGCACTCACTGTTACTTCAACACCATAAGCAATAGCACAATTACACGCGTAAGTTGTATTGGCAATAGTGTAATCCTCTTCAAAAAGCAATTCCTTTCCGGGTGTTGGTGCTCCATTAGTCCAAGCCCCCGCAACTCGTTTCGAATAATCCACACACAGCAGCAATCTAGCAATTCGATGTTTGGTCGTACCAGAAACAGAATTAAAAGTACCACCAATCACTACTTTCTCATCGGAAGTCATAGCCATAGTGAATAGTGTGCCATTCAAATTGGCCGAAAAACTTCCATCAATCGTCCCATTAGCTTGCACACGAAGCATTCGTTTAACTCCTAACCCATTATACGTTCCAGAAAATGTACCTCCAATTAGTATTTTATCATTGGGTTGCACCAAAATAGCTCTAACCGTTCCGTTACTGAATCCTGCCCCGATGACGAAACTCGTATCCAAAGTACCATCAGGATGTAGCCGAAGAATTCTTCGTCTTGCATTTCCATTAAAATTTGCAAAAGAACCGCCCACCACTATTTTACCGTCCGATTGCAATGTCAAAGTATAAACAATTGCATCAAATCCAGTACCGACCGAAAAACTGGAATCAACACTCCCATCAGCATTCAAACGAATAAGTTTTGGGGATGAAATCCCATTGAATAGTGTAAAATGCCCTCCCAAAATTACTTTCCCATCCGACTGTAAAGCCAGCGTTTCGACTATTCCGTCTTCAGCGCCTGAGCCTGTAACAAAACTAGTATCTAAAGTTCCATCAGGTAATAAACGAGCAATTTTTTCAGCAGGAATTCCATTGTAAGTCGAAAAATTCCCTACAATAAGAATCTTAGCATCCGACTGTACGGCTACTCCATACACTTGCCCATTGCAACCTAATCCTATATTGAATGTAGTATCCAAACTTCCATCGGGTAATAAACGAGCTATTCGATTGACCGCAGTTCCGTTATATGCCGTAAAATTTCCAACAATAACAATCTTCCCATCAACTTGTATTGCCGCACTACGAATGTTAGCATTGGCACCCAGACCCGAACCACTGAATGTACTATCCCTTTCGCCTGCCTCATTGAGTTTGGTAATTCTAGGAGCTATTTCACCATTAAATTGTGTAAAATTGCCAACCACAATTACACTTTTATCTGATAATGGGAGTACTTTCGAAACACTGTTATTCAGACCCACTCCCGAGGTTAGATATCCAATATCCAGTGTGCCTAATGCATCAATTTTAGCTAACTTCCCTTGATTCTGGTCATCAAAAACAGAGAAAGAACCGCCAACGTACCAAGAAGTATCCATAAAATTCTCTAAAGCATAAACGGTGGCAGAAGCAGGACCATTACCAATATCAAATGCGGCATTGATTGCCCCATCGGGATGAAAAAGTTGTACTCTATTAACATCTAAACCATTATAGGTTCCAGAAAAAGAACCGCCCAACATAAATGCGCCAGTTGAATTAATCTTAATTGTTTCCACCGCTCCTGAATTAAATCCTGTCCCAGAGGCAAAAGAAGCATCAACAGTCCCATCAGTGTTTACCCTTACAATTCGATTCGCAACATTACCGTTATAGGTTGTAAAAGAGCCTCCCAAAATAATTTTGCCATCCGCTTGAACGCCTATGGCACTGACATTGTCGTCAAAACCAACTCCTGTTATAAAACTTGCATCCAAAGTACCATCGGTATTCAATCGAGCAATTTTACCTACGCTACTACCATTGAACGAAGTAAAACCTCCACCTATAATAATTTTTCCATCGGACTGAAGTGCAATTTTTTCAATCAAACCAGAAGCGCCCGAACCTGTAACAAAGCTAGTATCAACAGCTCCGCTAGGCAAAATTTTCACTATTCTATTGGCGGTGGTTCCATTAAAATTCGTAAAACTTCCCACCAAAAAAATACTGCCATCGGATTGCAATGCCATATTATAAATGATGTTATTGCTAGCGCCTGGTGTTGCAATAAATGAAGTATCTAGACTTCCATCTGAATTCAAACGCACCAAACGTCCTACTGCTGTACCATTAAACTGAGTAAAAGAACCTGCAACTAAAATTTTACCATCAGGTTGAAGCAAAGAAGCATAAACTTTATTATTAAAGCCTGTTCCTAGAGAAAAAGACACATCCTTGGAACCATCAGGCAACAGCCGACATAAATAAGGTGTCGCCACTCCATTGAAATTTAGAAAATCACCTCCAACGATTAATTTACCATCATCTTGTACGGATAATGTTCTGACCGTGTTGTCAAAACCATCGCCCAAAAGGCCATCATCATAGGTATTAAAAGTAGGGTCAACTTTTCCTTGTTGGCTAAAAACGGAAGTACAACCAAAACTAAAAACTAAAAGTAAGAGCAGGGCATTCTTTATTTTCAAAAGCTTTTCAATTAAAATTAGACAATACACACTGTTAACGATAATTAACAGTATTTGTAGTAATAAAAATAAAAAGTGAGAACTAAATAGTCAATACCCAGATTTAGTGATATTTACATTGTTTTGAAAAAAAAAAAAAAAAAAAAAAAAAAAAAAAAAATTTAACCGCAAGGAGCGCAAAGAATTACGCAAGGGACGCAAAGTTTTAAATTATTAACTCTTTTAAAATCCGTGGTGAAAATTTAACGACAAAGAACACAAAGGTTAAAAACATATAAGTCAATAAAGTTTTTAATTCAAAGTCGAAGTGGTTTGAACCATATAAGGTAAGTAAGGACATCTAAGTTTTAGACAGCAAAGCACCTAAAAACAAACACAAAGTACAAAGAAGGCACAAAGAACACAAAATTTAAAACAATTAACCGATGAAACAGTTAAACGATTACCCCTACTTTACTCGACCGTAATAAACTGCAATTGTTGCAAATCGCCATTGTAAATATTGACATCTACGTTGCCTTCAATTCCAGGAACGGCTGCACGTTCTGTAAACTGCCAAAACAACCAATCGTCTTGAATTTCTTCTCGATAAAAATTATAATTGGCTATCCAAAAGAGGTAATCACTGAATTCTTCTTTCAAAAAATCATCGTAGTATTTTTCACCAGTATAAATAATGGGTTTTACTTTGTAATGACTTTCTATGGCTTGTAACCACCTTCTAAGCCCCTTTTTGAGGTTGGTCATCGACTGATTTTTGGGTAATTTTTCAATGTCCAATACAGGAGGTAAATCTCCCTTTTGCAATCGTACCGTTTTAATAAACAACTCCGCTTGTTCTAAAGAATTCTCATTTGGGCGGTAATAATGGTATGCACCACGAATCATTTTGTTCTTTTTTGCCCCTTCCCAATTGCGTTTGAAACGTCTGTCAACCGCATCATTACCAGCAGTGGCTCGGATAAACACAAAATGCAGGGGGTATTGATTCTCAATAGTATCGACATACGACCAACTTATTTTTCCTTGGTATTCCGATACATCAATCCCTACGGTTTTTCCCTCTTGTTTTTCGAGTACTCGCAAATTTCTGGCTTCCGAAAAAACATCGGTTTTACTTAGCTTATCTGATTTAAAACCCAAATAATACGCAAAAGCCGTACGATAATGATAGATGACACTTGTTAAAAAGAATAATCCAAAGGCTGCCCAGACATATTTCTTGAGGGTAGCTATAGCTTGGTTGTTTTTCTTATACGGTCGACGTCTGGGATAGTTTTTGGTCACTTTCCTCATATTGTAATCCCCTATTGCTTGATAAATTTATTGTTAAGAATAGAAAGAAAAATATAAAAAAGGATGACCAATGGAATGCCTAAAAATTGCAGTGTCACCAATAGTAAAAGTGAAACCGCCAGAAAGAAAAAGGTCAATTTATTATCTTTAACGGTCAACTTTTTTACTTTCAAAGAAAACAGAGGAATTTCAGCATTCAAAATGTAAGCGCTCCCGATACTAATCGCCAAAAGCACACCATAATTCGACAATAATTCGAATAGCATAAACGAATCAAAATGACGAACAACCAAAGGCAAACTCAGAATAAACAAAGCGTTGGCTGGAGTAGGCAAACCAATAAAAGAGTCGGTTTGACGGGTATCAATATTAAAATTAGCCAATCGGTAACAAGAACCTAAAGTGACCAAAAATCCCAAAAAAGCCAACGCATATTGGCCAGAAAACGGGTCACTGATTTGCAAACCAAAAGCTTCCAACATCATATAAAACATTGTCAATCCCGGAACCACACCGCTTGTCACCATATCTGCTAAAGAATCCAATTGTAAGCCCAAAGGACTAGCAACCTGAAAAATACGTGCAAAGAAACCATCAAAAAAATCAAGAAAAATTCCTAAGCAAACAAAATAAAAGGCCATTTCGAATTGTTGTTGCACCACAAAAGTGATGGCGATACAACCACAAAATAAGTTCAATAAGGTAATAATATTAGGAATATGTTTTTTGAAAGCCATCGGAATCGGTATTAAAAAATTGTACTCGCAAAAGTAAGATAATAAGTGAAAGAGAAGTACGTTTTTTATCAGAGTTTCTGCTGCATTTTTTAAAGAAAAGAGAATTCTCTTGAAAGTGAGGAGTAAGCTCCCTAAAAAATTCTATTTTTGAAAAAAATATTCACCCCAACTAGCTCTCCTTGCTTTTGAAAAAGATTCTTTCGTTTTTTTTTGTACTTGGTACTTGCTCAATATCCGCTCAAACGGTTCGAAAATACTCCAATGAATTTCTAAACATTGGTGTAGATGCCGCAGCTTTAGGGATGTCCAATACTGCAGTTTCTTTCACGGCTGATGTCAATGCGGGCTATTGGAATCCCGCTGGTTTGACGCATCTCAAAGACCATCAAGTTGCAGCTATGCACGCTAATTATTTTGCCAATATTGCGCAATACGACTATTTGGCCTATGCTTCTCCCATAGACGATAGAAGCAGCTGGGGCATCTCATTGATTCGATTTGGGGTCGATGATATATTGAATACTACCGAACTCATCGACAATCAAGGAAATATTGACTACAACCGTATTGAATTATTCTCAACTGCCGATTATGGTTTTACCTTTTCATACGCTAGAAAACTCCCAGTACCTGGTTTTCAATATGGAGTTAACGCCAAAGTAGTGCGCCGAATCATTGGAGATTTTGCTAATTCTTGGGGTTTTGGTTTTGATGTAGGGTTGCAATTCGAACGCAATAATTGGCAGTTTGGTTTACTCGTACGAGACCTTACGACCACATACAATATTTGGAATATTGACGAAGAAAAATACCAAGCCATAGCCGATGCCATTCCTGGTCAAAACCAAGAACTTCCCGAAAGCACCGAAATTACAGCACCAAAAGCACAACTTGGTATTTCTAAAAAATTCGTTTTTCACTACGACTATAGTCTTTTAGCTGCTGCCAACCTGAATATGCGCTTTACCAAAACTAATGACATCATTGCCACAGACTTCGTGAGTATTGACCCTGCTTTGGGATTCGAACTAGGCTATACGGATTTGGTTTTTCTGAGAGCAGGTGTTGGGAATTTTCAAAAAGTAACCCAATTAGACGCAAGCGAAAAAACCAATTTTCAACCTAACATCGGATTGGGATTTCAATATAAAGGCATTCAAATAGATTATGCTTTGACCAATTTAGGCAACCAAGGAGTCGCTTTGTATTCGAATATTTTTTCGGTGAAAGTGGATTTGGGGCAGTTTAGAAGGTAATGTCTTTTCCCCGAGAAAGACTCTACCAAAACTAAAACAACAGCATTACTTATTTCTGTTTGTCAAAATTCCACACCCTTTTCCCAAAGATTTTTCATACTTTATAATAACTTCAGTTGTTTTTAACCTCTAAGATTGAAATTGCTTTCGAAATCATTTGTCTTAAGGGAAAATAAAAATTACTTTTGCAGCAGTTTAACTTTTACACACAAAATGAAGCCTAACACACAACAATTAAACGATTTAACTATCCAAGTTAGAAGAGATATTCTTCGTATGGTACACGCTGTTAATTCTGGACACCCAGGTGGTTCACTCGGATGCACAGAGTTTTTGGTTACCCTTTACCAACACCTAATGGACCGCAAAGAAGGATTTGATATGGATGCCATTGGTGAAGATGTATTCTTTTTATCCAACGGTCACATTTCACCTGTATTTTATAGCGTATTAGCTAGAAGTGGTTATTTTCCAGTATCAGAGCTTGCCACCTTTAGACTATTGAACTCTCGTTTACAAGGACATCCAACTACACATGAAGGACTTCCTGGTGTTCGCATGGCCTCTGGATCGTTAGGACAAGGTTTATCTGTTGCCCTTGGAGCTGCACAAGCGAAAAAATTAAATGGAGATTCACATATCGTTTATACTTTACACGGAGACGGCGAATTGCAAGAAGGACAAAACTGGGAAGCCATTATGTACGCTTCTGCTAAAAACGTAGACAACCTTATTGCAACTGTTGACGTAAACGGAAAACAAATTGATGGTACTACTGATGAAGTATTGAACATGGGAAGCTTGAAAGCTAAATTCGAAGCTTTTGACTGGGAGGTTCTTGAAATCAAAGAAGGAAATAACATCGAAGCAATAATTGCTGGTATGACAGAAGCTAAAGCTAAAACTGGAAAAGGAAAACCAGTTTGTGTTTTGTTGTATACTGAAATGGGTAATGGTGTGGATTTTATGATGCATACGCATGCTTGGCACGGAAAAGCTCCAAATGACGCTCAATTAGAAAATGGTTTAGCACAAAACATTTCAACTTTAGCAGATTATTAAGCCCCCTATCCCCCAAAGGGGGAACTAAAGCTTAGTAGAAAAAATTTAAAAAACAGATAATTATAAATCCTATTTACCCCAATAGGAACTCCCCTCCTTCGGAGGGGTTGGGGGAGGCTTATGAAAAAATATACAAATACAGGTAGTAAAGATACTCGTTCAGGTTTTGGAGCGGGAATGACTGAATTGGGTCAGAAGAACGAGAATGTAGTAGCACTTTGTGCGGATTTAATTGGGTCATTGAAATTTGATGATTTCAAAAAAAATCACCCAGAGCGTTTTTTCCAAATTGGAATTGCAGAAGCTAACATGATTGGAATTGCAGCTGGTTTAACTATTGGAGGTAAAATTCCATTTACAGGAACTTTTGCCAACTTTTCTACTGGACGTGTTTACGATCAAATTCGTCAATCGGTAGCTTATTCTGATAAAAATGTAAAAATTTGTGCTTCTCACGCAGGTTTAACACTTGGAGAAGATGGAGCTACACACCAAATCCTTGAAGATATTGGATTAATGAAAATGTTACCAGGCATGACGGTAATCAATACTTGCGATTACAATCAAACTAAAGCAGCTACGATTGCTTTAGCAGATCACCACGGTCCAGCTTATTTGCGTTTTGGGCGTCCAGTTGTGCCTAACTTTATGCCAGCAGACGAACCATTCGTAATTGGAAAAGCTATTTTATTGAACGAAGGAACAGATGTTACAATTGTTGCAACAGGACACTTAGTTTGGGAAGCTTTAATTGCTGCTGAAGCTTTGGAAGCCAAAGGAATATCAGCAGAAGTAATCAACATCCATACCATCAAACCTTTGGACGAAGAAGCTATTTTGAAATCGGTTGCCAAAACTAAATGTGTGGTAACTGCTGAAGAGCACAACATTCTTGGTGGTCTCGGCGAAAGCGTTTCTAGAGTTTTAGCTTTAAACACTCCTGCACCACAAGAATTCGTAGCGGTAAACGATAGTTTTGGAGAATCTGGAACTCCAGAACAATTAATGGAAAAATACCAATTGAATCACCAAGCTATTGAAGCTGCTGTTGAGCGCGTATTGGCTAGAAAATAATATTTAGCACAATTTATATCTATCCCGTCAGGTATCCCTTGGCGGGATTTTTTTATGTATGATGTTTTGCAAAATTCATTACCTCTAAATTATATAAAACCTAATACAGAACTGAGATTAAACAAAGCACAATTATCTTTATTGCTAACAAAAAAAGTAAACCAAACCATAAGTTGAGTCCAAAAAAAACCGCTCCAAATTTAGGAACGGTTTTAAATATTCTAAGAAATAAGTTATTTTTAATCGTGACACTTTGGATCCAAATGTCTTTTCTTTCCATTACCACCTGTACAAAACGGAATATCAACAAACTCGTAATATTTAGTTACTCCATTAACATCTTTATAAGAACGCTCTAATTTGGTGGTATAATTATCCCCATCATCATCTACATCAATAAAATCAGGGACCTCATCACCATCCGTATCATCAGGATTAGTAGTTGGTTTGGTTGGATATGAAGTAGTATTGGTAAAACTATACATATACCCATCACCATCTAAATCTTCTAAATATGAAGGAATACCATCACCATCTTGGTCATTACGTTGCACCTCATACAATTTAATATTAAAAACAAGTGGAGCATATGCTGGGATTGAACCACTACTACCACTAAAGTAAGCTAAACCAGAAGGTATAAAAACCACACCTGCTCCAAAATCTTTATATGCCACTGTACCATCTGGATTAGAACTATAAGTTCCTGTCTTCAATTTAGGCATAAATTCGGCAAATCCTGTAATTGCACCTTGCAACAATATAAAACTATTTCTTTCAAATTCGGTTACTGTAAGCGTAGTAACCGACTCTTTAGTCACTTGTTGCAAATAATCCCCTTTGTATCCTACAAAATAACCATCTACATTGGTTGGCGACACGCCAACTCCTTCATTTAAAATTAAATGATACAGCTTATACTTTAGTCCGTGCAAATTAACTTCTCTAACTTTAAGAGGATAAGTCGTTTGCTCCCAAATCGACTTTTGAGTTCCTCCTGTAGGTATTTTAGAAATCTTAATATCGAAGTCTGTAGTAACTTCCTCAATATAATAAGTTTTCAAGTATTCTTCAATGTCTTTAAGATCTGTAGGGTATTGTTCACTATACTCTCTTGGTGGCGTTACCTCCTCGTCTTTATTTTTAGAACATGAAAATAATGCCAAGGATAGCATTGATAAAATAAAATAAAACTTAATTTTGTTCATTATTACTGCTTTTTGAGTGCGCAAGATACAATTTAGATTGATTTTGATAAACTATTTAACTTTGATTTTTGAAAATTTATGCGAATAGATAAATATTTATGGTGCGTTCGTTATTACAAAACCAGAAATATGGTTACCGAAGCTTGCAAAAAAAACCAAGTAACCGTAAATGGTCAAGTAGCCAAAGCTTCGAAAGAAGTTTTTCCTACAGACAGAATTACTTTTCGCAAAGATCAAATCACTCAAATCATAACAGTATTAGATATTCCCGAGAATCGTGTAGGAGCAAAATTAGTTGATATGTATCGCCGCAATGATACACCTCCCGAGGTATACCAGCATCTTGAATTATTAAAACTATCAAAAGAACATTACCGAAAAAATGGTACTGGACGCCCCACTAAAAAAGACCGTCGTGACATTGATGAATTTGGCAATGTCATAATAGATGATGAAGACGAGGATTTACTTTAACAACAAGTTAAACTTCAAAAAAAAATCACCCCTAAAATCAAACCCAAACCATTCCATTTTGTACCTTTTAAAATAAAAAAATATGAGCCAAAATATCATTTTAACCCATCAAGAAATAGAACACAAAATCAAGCGAATTGCCTACCAAATCTACGAAACCTTTGTAGACGAAGAAGAAATTGTTCTCGCAGGTATTACCAAAAACGGTTTTGTTTTTGCTCAAAAAATTGCGACTGCTTTGGCCTTGATTGCTCCTATTAAAGTTTCGCTTTGCGAAGTTGAGCTCAACAAACACCAACCTGATTTGGCTATTCGCACTTCATTGGCTAAGGAAAACTATACTGATAAAGGCTTGGTTTTAGTCGATGACGTTCTGAATTCAGGAACTACACTTATTTATGCCGTTCGTCATTTTTTAGAAGTTCCCTTAAAAAAATTCAAAACAGCGGTACTCATTGACAGAAATCACAAAAAGTACCCTGTAAAAGCTGATTTTAAAGGAATTTCATTATCTACTTCCTTGTTCGAGCATGTTCAAGTAGTATTTGAAGACTCAGAAAACAGCTATGCTTATTTAAGCTAATAAAGCTGCGATGCTTTCTACTGTTTCTTCCACCGTTTTATCATCAACACTAATTTTATGTTGCGCTTGATTGTAATAGTAACTTCTGTCATATAAATGTTTGGCAATAAACTCTTGCAATTCGGCATCATTTAAGTTGGCAATTAAGGGCCGTTTACTTTTGTTTCTAGACAATCTTTCGAACAACGTAGCCACTGAAGCTTTTAAATAAATTGAGACTACATCAGGTCGTTGCAAAAATTCGTGATTATTAGCATAACAAGGAGTTCCCCCACCAAGACCCAATATAATTGTCTTTTCTTCATCCAAAAGAGTTTGGAACGCATCGTGTTCCAATTTACGAAAATGCACTTCTCCTCGCTTCTCAAAGAGCTCTTTGATTGACATTTTTGTCGTTTCTTCTATATAATGATCCAAATCTAAAAAGGGAAGATTCGTTTTTTCAGACAAATTATTGGCTATGGTTGACTTCCCGCAACCCATATACCCTAATAATACAATTTTTTTCATGGCAATAAAACCTTACTAATTAAGGCATTGTGACTTTTTGATTAAAAAAGACAAATTTATAATAAAATTGCTTTGAAACTTGAAAAAAAAGTACGTATATTTGCACCCGCATTCAAGAAACGAAATGACTCGATAGCTCAGTCGGTAGAGCACATCACTTTTAATGATGGGGTCCTGGGTTCGAGCCCCAGTCGGGTCACAAATACTGTGAACTACGCATTAGTTTCTTGAATGATTGACTCGATAGCTCAGTCGGTAGAGCACATCACTTTTAATGATGGGGTCCTGGGTTCGAGCCCCAGTCGGGTCACAAAGGTTGTTCGCCATGGCGAATGACCTTTTTTTATTTGAAGGCCATGTGGAGAAACGGTAGACTCGCCATCTTGAGGGGGTGGTGCTCGCAAGGGCGTGAGGGTTCAAATCCCTCCATGGTCACAAAAAAAGGTATAAATGAATTTCATTTATACCTTTTTCAATTTATATCTTTTTTCAATTTATTACTCCCCCACCTCACCGAGTGATTTGTGGATTTTTCGTTTATGATGGGTTTGTCGCAAAGAAGTGTTACCTGAAATCATGCTAATATCGCCATCAATTTCAAGCATCGCTAACTTAATATCTCTAAAATGCTCTATCCCGTGTTCCCGCATGACCTCCTCTAACTCCTCGGAAGTGATTCCTAACTTTGCTACGGTCTCAAATTCAATTTTACCGTTGTGCACTAAAATTTCAGGTTTGTCTTGTATCCAATTTTTGATTAACTCAGATTTGAATACCAATTTTTTAAAAATCAGATTCATCACAAACAACGACAAAGCCGCAAGTATACCGCCTATAAGAGAAACATTGCTCCCCACCATTGCATTTTGAACCGAATTACTAATCAATAAAATCAAAATTACATCGGCTGTATTCAACTGTGACAATTGTTTTTTTCCAAAAACGCGAAGCGCAATTATCATGAACAAATAAACAGCTACACTTCGAAAGATAACATCAAGATAAGGATTACTCATACTATTAAAAGATTACTCTTTAATTATACCAAAAAAATTAAAGCACCTTGGAGAAAACCAAAGTTACATCTTTTAAGCATTTGGATTCCAAAAAACTATTACATCGTAGATCATATTGGATACTATATTTCAAACAACCACTTGATAAAACAAAAATCCTTAAATCAACACTATACCAACTCCATAAAAAAAGTGTAACTTGTACCATCTAACTTTATTTTTCGTGTTATGGTCACACTCGATATCAATGGTAAAAAATACAATCTCGATGTTGCTCCCGAAATGCCTTTATTATGGGCGATTCGCGACATTATCGGGTTAACGGGCACTAAATTTGGGTGCGGTATCGGCGCTTGTGGCGCTTGTAAAATTCTGATTAATAACGAAGCGACATACTCGTGTTTGACTCCTGTTAGCGATGCCAAAGGCAAAAAAATCATCACAATCGAAGGTAGTAGTCCCAATTTACAACTCTTACAAGAAGCTTGGGCTGAGTACAATGTCCCACAATGTGGCTATTGCCAGCCTGGTCAATTGATTACAGCAACTTCCTTACTTAATTCGAATCCATCGCCTTCTGAGGCAGAAATTGATGACGCTATGTCTGGCAATTTGTGTAGATGTGGCACGTATCAACGCATTAAAAATGCCATTCACCATACCGTTGAACTCAAAAAACAAGGAAAATAATGGAGGCAATTCAAAACTACAGTCGACGTGATTTTGTCAAAACCATCGGATTGGCATCTGGAGGATTACTACTTGCTGCAAATAGCTCCTTATTTGCTTCCGAATCCTCTACTGCCATAGAAACTTTCAACCCTAATTTATTTGTGTACCTCCAAACCGATGGCACGCTTACGCTTATTGCCTCACGTTCTGAAATGGGGAATGGCGTTCGTACATCGTTACCCTCAATTATAGCTGACGAAATGGAAGCCGATTGGTCCAAAGTTGTAGTACAACAAGCTTTGGGCGATGCAAAATATGGCGATCAAAACACAGACGGTTCGCGAAGTATTTTATACCTCTATGAAACCATGCGAAAAATGGGCGCCACAGCCAAGGCTTTACTCATTACTGCTGCTGCGCAAAAATGGAGCGTTCCTGAAGCAGAATGTATCGCCCAACATCATTTTATTGTTCACAGTAGTGGTAAAAAATTAGGATTTGGCGAACTCGCTGCTACTGCCAAAACTTTAGAATTACCTAAAAACGTTACTTTAAAAAACCCAAAAGACTTTAACTATATTGGTAAAACCTTAAAAAGTGTCGATGTTGCCAACTATGCCAACGGAAGTGCTGTATTTGGTATTGACAAAAGAATCCAAAATATGAAATTCGTGGCCATTGCCCGTTGTCCAGTCACTTTTGGCACTGTAAAATCATTCGATAAAAAAGCAGCGCTCAAAATTCGTGGAGTGATTGATGTCATCGAAATCTCAAGAATTGCTAAACCATTTGGCCCTTTGGGTGGTGTAGCCGTAATTGCTTCTAATACGTGGGCTGCCTTTGAAGGCAAGAAAGCCTTAACTATAGAATGGAATTATGGTTCCAATGCAACTTATAGCTCTGCCGATTATCAAAAAACAATCACAGATGGCATATTGCAACCCGCAAAAACAGCCAAATCGATTGGCGATGTAGAACAAGCTTTTGCCAAAGCACATCAAATTGTCGAGAGCACCATACAATTGCCTTTATTGGCGCACGCCCCTATGGAAGTTCCCAATGCTGTTGCTTGGGTAAAAGGCGATTCTTGCGAAGTTTGGGCGCCTACTCAAGACCCGCAAACCGCTCGTAAAGAAGTGGCCGATTATTTAAAAATACCTTTAGACAAGGTTTCAGTAAACATTACCTTCCTTGGCGGAGGCTTTGGCCGTAAATCAAAACCCGATTATATTGTAGAAGCTGTAATGGTTTCGAAAGTTATCAACGCACCCGTGCAAGTAGTTTGGACTCGAGAAGACGAAATCAAACACGGCTATTATCATACCGAAAGTGCCCAATACCTCAAAGCTGCTTTGGATGCTCAAGGCAATGTAACCGCTTGGCTGCACCGTTTCGCTCTACCTTCTATTATGTCTACTTTTGTGCCCGGAACCGAATACCCCGCCGAATGGGAAGCTGGAAGCGCCACAGACATACCGTTAGACGTTCCCAATTTTAAAGTCGAAACAGGCAAAGCGCCCGCTCACGTCCGCATCGGATGGATGCGCTCTGTTATCAATATTCCTCACGGTTTTTCTGTGAATGTTTTTGCCAACGAATTAGCGTATGCTGCTAAAAAAGACCCTTTGGAATTCCGTTTGAACCTCATCGGACCTGACCGCATTGAAAACACACAAGACGCCATAAAATACAATACAGCAAGAATGAAACACGTCTTGCGACAAGCTGCAAAAAATGCCAACTACGGAAAAGCTTTACCGCAAGGTCATGCCTTTGGTATCGCGGTCCAATACAGTTTTTATTCCTATGTCGCCTCCGTGGTCGAAGTGTCTTTCATCAACAATAAAGTAAAAGTTCACAATATATACACTGTTATCGATTGTGGCACCGTCATCAATCGCGATACGGTAAAAGCACAGTTAGAAGGTGCCGCTATTTTCGGAATGTCTTTGACCTATTACGGCAAAATCACCGCCAAAGACGGCGCCATCGAACAAAACAGCTTTAGTGATTATCCTTTAATTCGCATGAACGAAGCGCCAAAAATACACGTAGAAATCGTAGAAAGTACCGAAAACCCAACTGGTGTCGGTGAACCTGGCGTACCCGTAATCGCACCAGCTATCGTCAATGCCTTGTTTCAACTCACCGGAAAAAAATACTATAATTTACCTTTAATTGATTATGAAATCGTAGGATAATTTGTGGGGCGTTCCCCCGAGGCACACGACTTTACTAAACCACAAGTCACTGCTCCTCGGGGTCGGGCTATCCGTTCCCAAACTTTTTACACCCTTCGCAATGGCTACGGGTATAAAAAGGTTTTCCACTTCACACGAGCTAAGCGAACTGGCGAAGCAATCCCTAACGCAAAAACATTTCCCATTCCTATATGAACGATTGGATTACACTATTGCATACTTTCAAAACCTCCAAAACACCGGTTGCCTTGGTCACTGTAACTCAAGTGTTGGGCTCAGCTCCTTGTAAAATAGGCTCAAAAATGATTGTAACCCATCAAAAAGAGATTTTTGGAACCATTGGCGGAGGAAAACTTGAATTTCATATCATCACTCAAGCCCAAAAAGCCATTCAAGAAAATCAAATCCAATCTACTACTTATACGCTAGGACCCGAATTCGAGCAATGCTGCGGCGGCAAAGTAACCCTTTTAATCGAACCTATGAATCAAAATCCAGAACTGTATCTCTTTGGCGCAGGCCATATTGGCGTTGCCTTGTGCGAAGTATTAGCTAATACCCCGTTTCAAATCACACTATTGGATACCAGAGAACAATGGGAAAGCACATTGTCTCTTCCTTCTTCTGTAAACTACAGCGCTGTCCCTTTTGACTTGTATAAAAGCACTGTACATTGGGGACCAAATTGTTATGCCATCATTGTTACCCATGACCATAAATTGGATTTTGAAATCACTGCCTTATGTTTAGCTGAAAGCACAAAATTCATTGGCCTTATTGGCAGCAAAACCAAACGCAATAAATTCCATCATATGCTTAGAGACGAATTGGGTTTTGAATCAGGTATGAATCCCGTGCATTGCCCCGTAGGTTTGGACTTAGGTGGTCACACTCCAAAAGAAATTGCCATTAGCATTGCTGCCCAATTACTACATGTGTATTATGAAAAATAATGTTGCTTTTGTACTATTGGCAGGAGGAAAATCAGAACGAATGGGACACCCCAAAGGCTTACTACTTCATAATGACATCTATTGGCTCGAAACCCAATTAAAAAGTATAGCTTCCTCTGGCGGTACCGAAGTTTATATCGCTTTGGGTTTTCATACGGCCACTTATTGTGAGAAACTACCTTGGTTAACCTCTGCTTTACAAGTACCTATTACTTACTTAAATATCAACATTCGAGCCATTGTAAATCCAAACCCTGAACGAGGTTCTTTTTCTAGCTTACAAACTGTTCTGGCAGAAATCTCAGAACATACAACAGTACTACTCTGCCCCATTGATGTTCCTATACCCAAAGACGAAACCTTACAACTACTTTTAGAAAAAAAGCAAGCCATTGTTATCCCTAATTACAAAGGCAAAAACGGACATCCTATCGTTATGGCCGCTTCGTTTTGGAGACCATTACTTCAATTGGACCCGAATAAAAGTCGGTTGGATTATTTGATAAAAGCTTGTCCTTCGTCAATGATTGGCATTGTACCTGTTGAAAATCCAGAGGTAATTCTGAATCTGAATACACCTGAGGATTGGGAAACGTACCAACAAAAAAACGGCTAGCAATTCGCCAGCCGTTCTTGATGATATTAATCTCAATTTTATTTCTTCATTAATGCCTGTAACGGTTTCAACTGATCCAAATCAATTTTAGATTGCTGCATAATTGACATCATGTTCATGATATGCGTAGGATTCATGTCTTTACCTAAAACACGAACTACTGCAAAACCTGTTTCTTTTTGGTTGGCAAACAAAACAAACTCTTCGATATGCTCATCCGTTCCAACAAAACTCACGGAAGCACCTTCTTTACCAGAACCAAACTTCATAAGTTGTTGGTATTTCGGATTTTTCAATATCCCGTTCAATTTAGCGCGTTCTGTTTCGAATTCAGCCGTATTATTTGGGTTGCGCTTGAAGGCCAAAATATTCATTTTTTCAAACGATTGTAGGGCTTGCTGTTGCTCTAAAGAAAGCTTAGCTGGATCCACATTCAAAATAGAAGAGGAAATATCAAGTGCTATAAAATTTTTGTTTTCTGTATTTTCTACAAAATACTTTTGCAAACTCGGTTCAGAGTTACAACTGCTCAACCACAGGCATAGGAAAATAGCCAAACCAACAACTGCTTTCATTTTTTTTTCGATTTAAATATTAATTGCGTTCCATTAGGACAACCTCAACTCGTTTATTAGTTATCAAAATTATTCTGAATAGTCCCTACTCTGGATAATTTCAATTTCTTTTTATAGCTTAAGCTTCTAAAAACATACCTACAAGGTTTTGAAAACCTTGCAGGAATTTCAGTCCATTTTTATTAAAAGCTACTATTAGATAGCGTAAATTGATTACTGATCACTAACAGCTAAGTACTAATTACTACTTTTTTCCTTTTGTAGCTTTTTTTAAATCGTCTCCACCAGGAAAACGCATTTTATCTGTCAATACAGAGATTTCATTCAAATCAAAATCTCCTGTCAAAGACATCAATACACTATCTTCGCCTTTTCCTCCATCTATAAACATCAATAGCTCTCTAATTTGTGTGTCTTTGGCTCCTGATTTTACTAAAATTTTAATGCTACGTCCATTATCGTTTACACGCATTAGTTCTTCTAGATTAGCCGTTTTCATATAACGCTCAGCAGTGGCTTTCATTTCGGCTTCAACACGAGAGCTTTTGGTAGTAAATACCTTTAGGTTATCTAACTTTTTAATCAAACGATGGTATTGCTGCATTTCTTTGTCGGAAGCATCTACTTTGACTTTACTCATCATTTCGAACATTTTTTTATTGACGATAACCGAAGTAACATCGTCTTGACCATCGAATTTATCGAAGGCTCCCTGAGCAAATAGTGGTGACGCCATAAGTACAAAAAGTACAGATAAAAAAATTGTTCTCATTATTGATACGGATTGCTTATTGTTTCTGATTAAAACTGTTGTTTTCATGATTTTTTGATTTACTGATTAAAAATTTTTTCTTTTGAATTATCGTATTCCTGAATGACCTGTACACTTTCTATACCGGTGTTTACATGTCCCGACAACAAGGCAAGTGCTTTTTGAGTTTCGCGAAACGCCTCCTCGGGAGAATCATAGGTTCCCAATTCGTTCGTAGTGACACTTGTATTGGTTGCAGTGGTATTGTAAACATACATTCCTACTCCGAGCAAAACAGCAACCGATGCAGCTGCAGACCACCAAATTCTTTTAAGCCCTTTAGACTCATTTTCAGAAATTAATGCCCCTTTTTGGCTACTAGTTTCTTGCTTTGCTAAGGAAAAATAACCAAACATCGGTTTGTATTGCTCCAAATGCTGCGCAACATTCGATGAAGAAAAATAATTCGTCAACTCTTTATCCTCGGCAATACTGGTTTCTCCTTGAAAGTATTTTTCTAAAAGCTCTTCTATTTTATACAGTTCCATAACGGTGTGTTTTTAACATATGCTCTCTAATGGTTTTTCTAGCTCTAGAGAGTGCCACGCGAATGGCGGTTTCATTCATTTCTAATAATTTGGCGATTTCTTCAAACTCATATTGTTCTACTTCTCTAAGCTGAATAATCATTCTTTGTTGTTCTGGCAACTGATCAATTATTTTAGCCACCCAATTCAAACTATCATTGTCTTCTACTTTTTGTTGTAAGCTAGGTTCTCTATCCGTGTAATTGTTGTGTACAATTCTCAAATTACTGGAACGTTTCGCTTTTAACTGATCCAAACAATGATTCTTAGTCATGGTCATGGCCAAGGCTTCAACGCTGGCATAACCGGATAAACTTTCATTTTTATTCCACAACTTTACCAAAACATCTTGTGTAGCATCTTCAGCCTCCTCGGTACTCACGAGTAATCGTTTGGCCAATCGAAAGACCTTGTCTTTGAAAGGAGTAATCAATTGTACAAACTCATTTTGGTTCATTCTAATGGTTGTTTCTAGTGGTTCATATAAGCAAGACGAACGACAATTATTTTTGTTACAAACAATAAAAAAATAATTTTAAAGTTAGTATTTTTACTGCAACTAATCATTCACTTAGCCACTACGTAATTTGCGTTGTTATTAATTATGATAAATAAAAAATAACGCTACTAATAATAAAACACTCGATACAAGGATAGCATTCAAACGATTCAATTTCTTTACCATCGAAAAGCAAAGCAATTACCTGTAGCCTTAAAAAACAATAAATTTCAATCTATGAAAACAATTCTAAAATCTGTATTCTTTTTATTCTTAAGTCTCTTTATTTTTCAAAGTTGTGAGGACAATGACGATAAACCAGTCGCTAACTTAGAAATACAAAACTTTATTTGGAAAGCAATGAACCTATGCTATTATTGGCAAAGTGAGGTTCTAAATTTAGCCGACAATAAATTTAGCAGTCAAGCTGACTTAGATAGCTTTTTGAAAGCGAATGGAACTCCAGAAAATTTATTTGACAATTTATTAGCCCCAAAAAGTATTGATCGTTTTAGCTGGATAGTAGATGACTATGTTGCGCTAGAGCAATCCTTTCAAGGCACCACTAAAAGCGACGGGGTAGATTTTGGCTTAAGCTACAAACCCGGAAGTAGTACTGAAATTTTTGGTTATGTTCGTTACATCGTTCCTGGTTCTGATGCTTCCAAAAAAGCTATCAAAAGAGGAGATATGTTTACAGCTGTAAACGGAACCCAATTGACCGCTAACAACTACCAAGCTTTATTATTAAATGCAGAAAGCTACACCTTAAATCTAGCCGACTACAATGGAACAACCATTGTGAGTAACGGAAAAACTGTAGCCTTAACCAAAACTACTTTGAATGAAAATCCAATATTTATCAATAAAGTAATCGAAACAGAAGGAAAAAAAATAGGGTACTTGATGTATAACAGTTTTATTGCTGACTATGACAGCAAACTCAACGAAGCTTTTGGCAGTTTGAAAGCAGAAGGCGTTACTGATTTGATATTGGACTTACGTTACAATGGTGGAGGCTCTGTGCAAACTGCAACACGATTGGCAAGTATGATTACTGGACAATTTAATGGAAAAGTTTTTGCAAACTTAAAGTGGAATCAAAAACTAAGTTTAAACAATGAAGACTATCTATTCCCAAATAAAATTGGATCTACTGACATTAACAGTTTAAACCTAAATAGGGTATATGTTATAACCACAAAAAGTACTGCATCTGCAAGTGAACTTATTATAAACGGATTGAAACCCTATATTAATGTGGTTCAAATTGGGGATGTAACTTATGGTAAGAGTGTTGCCTCTATCACACTATACGACTCTGAATTTTATACTAAACAAAATGTAAACCCTAGACATCGATATGCTATGCAACTTATAGTTGCGCAAACCGTCAATTCATTGGGCTTTGGTGACTATAAAGATGGTTTAGTCCCAACTGTTGAAGAGAAAGAAACCATCACTACTTTTGGTGTATTGGGTGATTTTGTAACAACTATAAAGGATAATGAAGAAATATTAGTAAGCTATGAACCATTATTAAGAAAAGCAATAGAGAAAATAACTGGTAAAGTATTAAAAACTTCTGCAAAAGGAATCCCTACAACAAAAGCCAAAACATTCGAGTTTTTCAAAGATGCTAAATCTATTAGAGGCTTTGGAAACGAAATGTACCTTGAGACTATACCTGAGGGATTATTAAAATCTTTATAAGAATTATACTAAAATCAAAAACGCAACGTTACCCCTATAGCTTTGAAAAGCAATGCTTTTTAAAACTTTATTAGTAACTTTTTAAACATTTATAGTATGAAATTGTATTCTAAAATTGGTATCCTATTCTTAGCTTGTGCTTCTTTAGCATTTATTTCGCCTGCATTGAAACCTTCCAAAACCATACACGTGGTGATAGATGCTGGACACGGCGGACATGATTTTGGCGCAACAAACGAAGCAGCCATCGAGAAAGAAATCGTTTCCCAAATTGCTAATAAAATCAAAGTTCAGAATACCAATAAAGCTATTGTTTTACATTTTACTAGAAATGAGGATGAATTCGTGGAGTTGCCTTCTCGTGCAGCCCTTATCAATAGCATACAACCTGATTTATTCATTTCGTTGCATGTTAATGCTAACGCTACCGATCAAAAATCTGGTCTGGAATTTTTCATCAACGAACAAAATCCTGCAACGGCAGAACAATCTAAAGAAATTGCGACACAACTTAATGCAAAATTGACACAGCAAACCGCTTTAAAAGGTAATACTATGATTAAAAATGCCCCTTTTATGGTACTAAAAAAAGCAACCGTTCCAGGTGTTTTGATTGAATTAGGATATTTAACTAATGAAAATGACAAACGCACCCTGACCGATAAAGTAGAACAAACTAAGATTGCTAATGCCATTTTAGATTTTGTGTCAGAACTAAAATAAAAACAACAACTATTCCAAACAAAAAAAGGCGTTTTCATTTCGAAAACGCCTTTATAGTTTTAAGCTACTTCTTTTAGTTATTAAAATAGAATCCGTTAGGTCCCACTCCTACTGTTACTTCTTTTTGCAAAGCACCAGTTAAAGAATATACATAAGCCTTACTATTCGAAGCGAAGTCTCCTCCATCGGCAATGTAAATTTTATCATTCTCTACCGCAAAACCATACATCACTCCATATTGAGAAGTCGATGAGTAGTTAAAAATAGGTTTGTCTGAAGGTTGTGTTGCCGTGATATCCATACTATACACTCCAGTATCTTTAGTGAAATAGATTTTAGAACCATAAATATCCAAATTTCCTGCATCTGTCAAAGTCGTTGGAAACACCACTTCGGTAACCGATTTATCCGATAATTTCACTTTTACAATTTTGCTTGCACTTCCGTAAGGAGCCGCTAACACATACAAAATACCGTTTTTCACTTCCATTGTATTGGCGCTTGACCCAACGGTTATTGGTGTTTCTAAAGCCTTAGTTACTGTATTTACTACCAACACTTTATCACTATTATTAGGCTCTGTGATGTACAACTTGTCACCCTCTAAAACAATACGATTGGCTGTTGCATTCAAGTTAATTTTAGATTCCACTTTGTTAGTTGCTAAATCAATAACAGCTACGAAATCATCTGTATTACCTGATGTTCCTCCATATTCATTAGCATTGGTTACATATGCTTTTCCATTTCTAACTACTCCGTATCTTGGATTCACAAAACCTGTTTCAATTTTTGTAATAAGCTTAAAAGAATAACGATTCACCACATTAATCACGTTAGACCCTCCAGCAATCACATACGCCTTATCGCCATCAAAAAATATATTTTGCACATATACTCCAAAAAAATCATCAGGGTTTTCTGCTTTATATACATTTTGTTTAAAAGTAGTCAAATCCTCTCCTAAAAAGGATACCGAACCTCCAGAAGAATTTCCCTCATTTAGAATGAATACTCCATTATCATAATTCCCTTTGGAAACATTCTCATTGTCGTCGTTAGTACAAGACGCCAAAAAGGCGAAAGTAAAGGCTACTAATAAAACTCTAGTTAACTTCATTATATTAAAATTTAAAGATTAGATACAAATTAAAATTGCGTCCGGGCATCATTCTGTTTTCCAGACTTTCATATTTTTCATTCCAAAGATTAAGCACTTGAGCGCCTATCTTTATTGGATTACGCTTAAAAAATTCATAGTCCACCCCTAAGTTAGAAACCCAATACGAAGGAATGATAGCACTAGGGTCGTTATCAGATTGGGTATAAACAAAACCATTATACAGAAATTGATAATTGGTGCTCCATTTTTTATAACTGTATGCCAAAGCAGCGGTAGCTTTGTGATAAGGCACAAAAAACAATTGCTTTTGGGTTTCCTCATTTTTAGAAATAGTATACGCATACGTCCCATTGATTTGCCATATACTTTTTCCAAATTGTTTTTTCCAAGCCAATATCGTTTCTATTCCATAAGTGGCTACGCGGTCTGTATTTTGAGGAGACCAAATCCCATTATTTCCGGGAACCCAACGCAACAAATCTTTAATTTTATTGTAATAGACCGTTTGCGTTAAGCTGATATTTTTATACATAAAGACATTGGCCAGTTCGCCTTGGTACGCACTTTCGGGTTTTAAATTGGGGTTCCCGCCTTCTTCCCAATACAAATCATTGTAGGTAGGAATTCGGAAATTATGAGAAACGTTGACTTTCAATTGGTACCAAGGTGCGATACGCAAAGCACTTCCAGCCGAAAAAAGAACAGGCGATTTATAATTATTGGTAAACTCCTTACGAATCCCCAATTCATTTTGCCATTTTGAATCCATCTCATATTTGAACAACACTGATGCAGCACCAATCTGTCTTTCGTGGTATCCAAAACCAGAGCCTTCACCTCGGGTTGCATTGTATTCTAAAATTGTGTTTACCAAAAATGAGGGCGTCGCCTGAAAACTGACATCCGCTTTGGTAATCCAAGTCTTGGTATCCCCAAAACTGTATTGTTGTAGGGACTTATTCGGATAATACTGATATCCTTCCGTGAGGTAAGCCATCTTACCATTCATCGTCCATTGGTCAAAAACACCATTGTATTCCAACAAATTTCTACTAAAATCATTCTTGTATTTCGTTCTAGACTCCGAGGGCGAAAGCAAAGAAATATTCCTATCGGTATTCGAAGACTGACTGTATGCCTTCAGTAGTTGTTTGTCCGAAATTTTAAAACCAATTGCTGCATTAAACCCAATCACTTCATACTCCCCGTTTTCATTGAAACGCTGATTGCCTTTCCAATCAAAACGACCAGGATAATCGTAATCGTTATCAGAATAGTTTCTTGAAAAACCAATTTGAGCCGACCATTTTGTATTTGAAAATTGACTGTTATAATGCATACCCTGCGTATTGAAACTTCCATAATCCAATCGCAATTGGTTTGAAAAAGAACGCTCAAATCGCAAGTCATTGTTCAAATGCACCGTGCCACCAATAGCGCCACTGCCATAAATCACACTTCCTCCGCCTCCTTTGATAGCAATCGAATTATAATCCGTTCCTGAAATTGTATTAAAATCGGTACTCCCATTCATCTGAGAATTGATGTTGATTCCGTTCCAAATCACTGCAGTTTGGGACGCAGTTGTTCCCCTAAAAGCCACCGTCGAAAGCATACCACGACCGTATTCTTTAAAGTATAAAACCGAATTATAATTGAGTAAATTGGTCAACAACGCACTATTTTTAGACAAAATAGAATCATTCAAACTAAGAATCGTTTGAGAACTAGAAAATTTGCGCAGCTTCGCATCAGCAATGACGACCTCTTTCAAGCGAGTAATCGAATCATTCTGCGCAATAGTCAGTTGACTTGCCAGCAAGCAAAAACAAAGAAAAGATTTAAAATGTGCCATAATTTCCTGAACCTTTTTTCCCGAAAGTTCGTTATTGGTTAAGAAAAAAGGCAGGTCTCCTGGCTTGCGTCTTGTTGTTGACCTTCCCATTCCAAGGTAGAATTTAGAGGTTAGCGATTAGAAGTTATACTTCTGTTTCTAATTTCTAATTTCCCACTTTAAAAACAGTGGCTTTGTAGATAACAACAAGCTTGATAGCTTACAGTTGCGGGTACAGCTTAGGTTTTTAACCTAATTCCCTTTTAATGCGTTTTCTAAAAAAAGTAAAACGCAACCTTAATTCGGATGCAAATATAGCCTTAAAAAAATGGAATACTAAAACTAAAATTCAAAAAACAAGTAAAAAAAATCATAAATCACTGCAATACAATAACATAAAATACAATACTCACTATTTGGGCGTGCCCCTCCTGATACTTCGACAGGCTCAGTAGTCGGGTCGGGCTGTACGTTCCCGCTTCCCGATAGAAAAAATCGGGAGAGCTCCACTGCCATCCCTCACGCAAACCCTGCTTAACGAGTATACTCTACTTTCACCACCACTCCATAATCTAAGGGTGTAGCAAAAGCCTCCTGTAAAGGGATCTTATTTATTCTACACAAAACACTTCGAATCACTCCAGAATGCGTGACTAAAATCAGCGGTTTTTTATTGGGTTTCTCTAATTCCTCCTCCAAAAATTCCCAAACCCTTTGGTCCAAATCAATAAACGATTCGCCATTGGGCACAGCAACATTCACAAAATCATTCATCCAAGGGTCCAAAACACTTCTCGGAATGGCATTCCAAGCCTGCAATTCCCAATCCCCAAAATGCATTTCTTTCAGTCGAGGTTCTTGGGCAACTATAGGAATTCCTTTTATTTGCTGAATATGCTGCGCCAAAATCGAACAGCGTTGCAGCGGACTGGTATACAAAATACCTTGCTCTGGCAATTGCTCCAAAATCTCTTGAAATACCGCTTCATAAGGGGCTCGAATACCCACATCGCTTTGGCCATAACAAATGCCTTTTTCACAAACCGTTTCTGTGTGGCGCACTAAATAAATTTCCATATCGCTAGTAAACTTAAGTGAAAAATAACTTCACACACTTGTTGTGTTGCTCCCAAACAATCGCCAGTGTAACCGTCAATCCATTTCTGGAAATAACGCGCTAAAAAATAACGCGCCAAAAAAACAGGCAACACCACCAACCCAATAATTCCGTGATTCGTCATCAAAACCAGCAAAGGCAATAGCCCAAAAAATATCGCACCTACCACTTCTTTCCAAGAATAGTGTTGTGCAATGGGTTTGCTTTTACTCGTAGCATCCTCCCGAGAATATTCGTGAGTAAACACAATCGAAATCGCCGCCAATCGACTCAAAGAATGCCCGGTTATGAAAACCAAGAAAAGAGTGAAGAGTGAAGCGTAATTAGTGAATAGTGCTTCACTTTTAGCCAAAGTAACCAAACTCGTATACTTCAGCAAAAAAAGCAATACCAAACCAATGGCACCATAAGCGCCAATAGCGCTGTCTTTCATAATGGTCAAAATCTTAGTTTTGGTCCATCCGCCACCAAATCCGTCGCAGACATCGGCAAAACCATCTTCGTGAAAAGCGCCTGTAACCAACACACTCGCAATCATCGAAAGCACCATCCCAATCTCCGCATTCCACAACCAAGACGCCGCGGCATACACTCCAAAAGCGATTGCCCCCACAATCCAACCAATTAATGGAAAATAACGAGACGCTTTGTTCAAATATTCCGGATTATGGTCGATATTCTTAGGACACGGAATTCGGGTGTAGAACATCAATGCGGTAAAAAAGATGTGGAATTGTTTTTTCATTTATTTCTATTTAGTCTATTCTTTACAGATAACCTCAATTCAATTATGAATAGTTTGTGATACACTATTTTTTGAGCTCCTGCAAGGTCTTTTATTTGACCTTGTAGGTGTTTTTATTATTCCAATCATACCTACAAGGTTTTGAAAACCTTGCAGGAACTATAATTTGATTCACAATTTATTTCGAACTCCTGCAAGGTCTTTTTTTGACCTTGTAGGTGTTTGCATCAATTCGATAATACCTACAAGGTTTTGGAAACCTTGCAGGAATAGTAACAAATCATTTTGTTCTAATCATTTACTCCTTTTTGTTATTCACCCCAGCCGATTCAAAACTAGCCATCTCATTCAAAAAAGCTACTGCTGATTGCACCAAAGGGAAAGCCAAAGCACAACCCGTTCCTTCCCCCAAGCGCAATTGAAGGTGCAACAATGCTTTTGCTCCTAGATATTCCAAGAGTTGTTGGTGTCCTTTTTCAGCCGAGGCGTGACAAAAAACAGCATTACTCATAATCGCTGGGTTCTTCTTAAAAGCAATCAAAAAGGCTACTGTCGCAATGAATCCGTCGACTAAAATCAACATCTTTTTTTTATGTGCTTCGAGCATTCCTCCAACTATTTGCAGGATTTCGAAACCTCCAAAATAGGCCAAAACCGAGTCTAAATCGGTAGCGCCTTTATAATTGGTAATTGCAGTTGCTAAAATTTGATGTTTGTTTTGTAGCTTTTCAGCTGTAACTCCCGTTCCTTTTCCAATGCAATCCGCTAGGGGAATTTGGGTCAAAAAATGCATTACTACCGAAGCGGTCGCTGTATTCCCAATCCCCATTTCTCCAAACCCGATGCAATTTGTGCCCGATTGCGCAATTTGAGTCACAACAGCAGCGCCTTTCGAAAAACAAGTCGCTACTTCTAAAGGGCTCATCGCAGCGGTGTGTAAAAACGACTGCGTGCCTTTGCCAATTTTATTGTGAATCAAATTGGTGTTCGTTGGAAAATCATAATTCACTCCCGCGTCTACAATCGACAATTCGATTTGGTTTTGTTTACAAAACACATTAATTGCTGCTCCACCCTCCAGAAAATTAGTCACCATTTGCCGGGTTACTTCTTGTGGATAGGCACTTACGCCGTGATTGGCAATACCGTGGTCGGCAGCAAAAACCACCAAATGCGGTTGTTTAATTTGAGGCGAAGTGGTTTGAAACACCATCCCTATTTGGTGAGCGAGTGCTTCTAAATCACCCAAAGCTCCCGTGGGTTTCGTTTTGTTATCGATTTTGTGTTGCAATTGGCTCGATAAAAGCACGTTGGGTTCTGTTACCATTTCGTCAAAGGAGGAAATTGTAGTTTCTTTTGATTGTACCGAATCAATCGAAGTAATAGAGGGAAATGGCTCTTTTTTCTTCCATCCTAATTGTTGTAACATCGGCTGATGCTCATAATTAGAGGCGGGTTTGCCAACGCAAAAATAGCCTAATGGCTCTATGTTTTCGGGTAATCCTAAAATGGATTTGAATTCGTGATAGTTTAGAATCGACACCCATCCCATAGAATAGCCTTGTTCGGTTAAGGATAACCAAATGTTTTGTGCCGCACAAACCGCGCTAAACTTAATCGCTTCGTTGCTCCCCACGGTTCCGATGGTAAAGCTATTAAGCACCGAACGGTCGTAAGCAATGACCAATCCCACAGGAGCTTCTTCGATGGCTTCAAGTTTTAGGGCTTGGTATTGTTGCTTTTGTTGCTCATTATCGGTGGCATTGGCTGCTTTTTTATCATAAGTTTCAAACAAAAGTTTGATGGCTTTTTTGACTTCGGAGGAACGTATAATATAATATCGTGTGGCATCGGTAAGTCCAACAGAAGGTGCGTAATGTCCAGCTTGTAACGCTTTTTGCAAGACGTCTTCTGGCACTTCATCGGTGGTGAAGTGGCGGGTATCGCGACGGGATTGTATGATTTCTTGTAGTGTCATAGTCTTTTTTTGCGTTAGGGATGGTAGTGGCATCCTTTACTGCCGGGGTTCGGCAGTAAAGATATAACGGACAGCCCGGCCCTTGTGGAAACGCCCAAAGCTGTATTATTTTAAACTTCGCCTTTGATTACCATTGGGATTCCCGCTACCATAAAAACTACGGTATCGGCTTTTTGGGCGATGTATTGATTGGTCCAACCTTGCAACTCGGTGAATTTTCGACCGATGTGTGTATCTGCGTGCAAACCCATCCCGATTTCGTTCGAAACGATGATGATGGTGGTGTTGGGTTGCTGTGCGAGGGCATCGATTTCTTTCTTGGCTTGTGCCAAACACAAATCGATGTCGTTGTTGTTATCTACAAAAAAATTGGTCAACCACAAGGTCACACAATCGATGACGGCCACACGGTTTTGGAAATTTATCTCGCTCAGAAACTTTTCTTTTTCTATGTTTTCCCAACGTTCGTCACGGTCTTTTTGGTGTCTGTCGATGCGGCTTTTAAAATCGGCATCCCACTGACGCGCTGTAGCAACATACATTGGGTTATCCGACTTTTCTTTGGCTATTTTTTCAGCAAAACCGCTCTTTCCAGAACGTTCTCCTCCAGTAATCAAGTACATCATTTGGGCTAATTTATGGCTTCATTAAAGAGCAAAGATAGTCTTTGTTGAATTTTTTAGTGTTAAAAATAAACAAGAAATTTTAGTTTTTGCGTTACATTTGCTCCTATCAAAATTTGATTATGAAGACTAAAATTGTTCTTATTGCCTTGATTAGCTTGTTGCTCTCGTTGAGTGCTTGCGAGAAAAAAGGTAACACTACCCCTCTTTCGGAAACCACTGCCATCAATAGTATTCGTTATGCTTCTGGACTTTCGATACAGAAAAACCAAGGATTTTCAGTGGTAACGGTTCGCAATGCTTGGCCTGACGCGAAGCAGAACTTCACCTATATTTTGAAAGAAAAAAACGGTATCGTTCCGGATAGTTTACAAAAATACCCAACCATTGCTGTGCCTTTGCAAAGCATAGTGGTGACCTCGACCACCAATATTCCGTTTTTGGAAATGTTGGGTGTGGAGCAAAAATTACTTGGTTTTCCGCATACCGATTATATTTCGTCACCAAAAACGCGACAATTAATCGATGCTGGAAAGGTTAAAAATATTGGTCAGAATGAGAAATTAGACACCGAACAATTGATTGATTTGAGTCCTAATTTGATTGTAGCTTTTGGCATTGATAATTCGAATTCCAAGATTGATAATTTACAAAAAAGCGGTTTAAAAGTGCTCATTCAAGCCGATTGGATGGAACAAACGCCACTAGGCAAAGCCGAATGGATTAAATTGTACGGCGCTTTGTTTGGCAAAGAAAAAGAAGCCGAAGTTTTATTTAATGACATCGTAAAAAGTTACAACGAAACCCTAAGCTTAGTCGCTCAAAAAAAAGCAAATCCTACGGTATTGTATGGCTCAATGTACCAAGAACAATGGTTTGTGGCCAAAGGCGACAGCTGGGTGGCACAGTTTTTAAAAGATGCTAAATCTAATTATTTATGGAGCACTACCAAAGGAACAGGAAGCTTATCGTTGCCTTTTGAGAAGATTTTGGAAAAAGCGCAAAAGGCTGATTATTGGGTTGCTACGGGCTCCTTCAAAAACTTAGCAGAATTGCAAAATAGCAATCCGCATTACCAACAATTTGACGCTGTGAAAAACAAAAACGTCTATACTTTTGAAAACAAACACGGAGCCACTGGCGGTACTGTTTATTATGAATTGGCAGCAAGTCGGCCCGATTTGGTATTGAAAGATTATATCAAAATTTTCCATCCCGAATTACTTCCGAATTATACGTTTACCTTTGCTGAAAAATTACAATAAATTGAGGTCTTCCTATAAACATAGTATTCTTTTCATCATCTTAAGTATAGGATTGTTTGCGCTGTTTGTGGGCAACATTTGTTATGGCTCTATTGCTATTCCTGCAAAGGAAGTTTTGAAAAGTTTATTAGGGCAAACCGCTTCCAAAGACACTTGGGAATACATTATCTTGAATTATCGATTACCCAAAGCGATTACAGCTGTATTGGTTGGTATGGGCTTATCGATGAGCGGACTGTTGATGCAAACGTTGTTTAGAAATCCAATGGCTGGTCCTTATGTATTGGGATTGAGCTCTGGTGCGAGTTTGGGTGTGGCTTTTGTGATTTTGGGTGCTGGTTTTATGCCTTCCTTTTTAATTCCTTTGTTACTTTCGAATTACGGTATTGTTTTGGCTTCGACTATTGGAAGTAGTAGCGTTTTATTGCTCGTACTAATTGTATCCCAACGCTTACGTGATACTATGGCGATACTCATAATTGGTCTAATGTTTGGCAGCTTAACCTCGGCCATTGTTGGGACACTCACCTATTTTAGTTCGGCAGAGCAATTGCAAAAATTCACCTTTTGGTCCTTGGGAAATTTAGGGAATTTATCTTGGGAATCGGTGTGGATTTTGAGTCTTTGCGTGGGAATTGGGCTGGTTCTGAGTGCCTTTAGCATCAAACCTCTTAATGCTTTGCTTTTGGGTGAAAACTACGCCAAGAGTATGGGACTGAACTACAACAGAGCGCGATTAATTATCATTTTTGCAACTAGTATACTAGCCGGAAGCATTACCGCTTTTGCAGGTCCGATTGCTTTTGTTGGATTAGCCGTTCCGCATATCGCCAAATTGACTTTCCAAACTAGTAATCATCGTGTGTTGTTTTGGAGCACACTTCTTTTTGGAGCTGGCATTATGTTGGTTTGCGATATATTTACCCATGTACCCGGTACTGAAGTGAGTCTACCTATCAATGCGGTGACTTCTATCTTAGGGGCTCCTGTGGTGATTTGGTTATTGGTTAGAAAACAAAAAATGATGGGCTAATGGAACACACTATCATCCTTCAAACCGAGTCGATAAGCATTGGTTATCAGAACAAAAAAGCAAGCACTCTTGTTGCTAAAGATGTTTCCATTGCGCTTAAAAAAGGAAAACTAACGGCTTTGATTGGTGCGAATGGGATTGGAAAATCGACACTTTTAAAAACCATTACTGGAATTCAAAAGCCTCTTGCGGGTGATGTTTTGTTGCATGGTAAAAATATAGCAACCTACAGTGCATCAGCTTTGTCACAAGAAATGAGTTTGGTATTGACCGAGAAATTACCTCCCAGTAATTTAACCGTATATGAATTAGTAGCGTTAGGACGTCAGCCTTATACAAATTGGATTGGCACCTTGACCGAGGAAGATAAAACTCAGGTTGAAAAAGCCTTGACGCTTACTCAAATCAGTCATTTGGCCGATAAAAAACATTATCAAATTAGTGATGGGCAATTGCAAAAAGTACTCATTGCACGCGCCTTAGCTCAGGATACGCCTTTGATTATTTTGGATGAGCCTACTACGCACTTGGATTTGTTACACAAAGTTTCGTTATTGAAATTACTCAAAAAACTTACCCACGAAACGGGAAAATGTATTCTTTTCTCTACTCACGATATCGATATGGCGATTCAATTGAGTGACGAAATGATTATTATGACGCCAGAAACCGTTGTGCAAGATGAACCTTGTAATTTGATTACAAAAGGAAATTTCAATACGCTTTTTAAAGATGAGCATATTGTTTTTGATAATGAAAAAGGAAAGTTTGTGATTACGGGTTAAGCCCCCTAACCCAAAAAAGGATAATTAAAATCTGTGTCTAAAATTTAACCGCTAAGAACGCAAAGATTTACGCAAGGGGCGCAAAAAAAAATACAAACATAGATATCAGAACAGTTTTATGAATTGACTGTTTATTTTTAACCATATAAGGCAAATAAGGACATATAAGTCTGGTTTTAAAACCTGTAGCTAAAAAATTCAAACACAAAGATTCACAAAGAAGACACAAAGCACACTAACAATTAAATTTGCTATAAATCCGTTTTATCCGTGTAATCCGTGGTAAAAAATTAACCGATAAGTTCGCAAAGGGATTACGCAAGGGGCGCAAAAAAAAAATACAAACATATAAGTCAGAACAGTTTTTTGAATTAACTGTCTATTTTGAACCATATAAGGCAAATAAAGACATAGAAGGTTAGTTTTGAATCCTTGGTGCAAAAAGTTTAAACGTAAAGTTCAGTAAGGTTTACTCAAGGAGCACAAATAGTAACAGCTCATAAAAACTGAACACTAACAACTGTAAACTGCCAACTATTTTTTGCCCAATGAAAGTTGTCTTCTAGCTTCACCAACAACAAAGGCAACAGAATTGGCAATATTAAAACTGCGAATCAGAGGCGACATAGGGATTTTTAATTGATTTTCTTTGGCGAACAAATCCAATACTTCTTGACTCAAACCCACACTTTCTTTACCAAAAACCAACCAATCTTCGTCTTGAAATTCGATATTCAAATAGGAATGCTCCGCGTGCGAACTCATTAAAAAAACTCTTGAAGTATCAGGTACTACTTTCATCCATTCGGCTACATTTTGGTATTCGGTCACATCCAGATGCACCCAATAATCCAGTCCAGAACGTTTGAGGTTTTTGTCATTAATCACAAAACCAAACGGGTGAATTAAATGCAGACGGCTTTCTGTGCCAACACATAAGCGGCCAATGTTACCAGTATTATTAGGGATTTCGGGTTCAACGAGTACAATGTTTAACATATTTGGGTTTTGGGTTTTGGGTTTTGGGTTTTGGGTTTTGGGATTCAGGAATAGCAATTTCAAAATTCTTTACTTCACGTACTTCTCCGGCTTGTAAATTATTCAAATGTACATTTCCAATTCGAACGCGAACCAATCGCAAGGTGGGAAAACCAACAGCGGCAGTCATTTTGCGTACTTGACGAAATTTGCCTTCATTTACTATAATCGAAGCCCATGAAGTGGGACCGTGGCGTTCATCTCTAATTTTCTTGCCGCGTGGACCAAAATTAGGGACTTCATTCAAGATAAAAGCTTCGCAAGGCTTGGTTACGTATTTGGTTCCGTTGAAACCAATTTCAACTCCTTTTTTTATTTGCTCGATGGCTTCGGGAGTGATTACACCATCAACTTGCACGAAGTATTCCTTTTCAACTTTCTTGCTTCTAATTTGCTCACTAACTTTCCCATCGGTGGTCAAGAGTAATAACCCTTCTGAGTCTTCATCTAAACGGCCTATCGCCATTGTTCCTTCAGGGAAATCATAGAGTTCCCCCAACAAACGTTTTTTTCGTTTAAGTTCATAGATAAACTGACTGAGGTAGCCGTAGGGTTTGTGAAGAAGGAAATGGTGATGCATACTTTAGTATTGAACAACAAAGATACTTGGTTATCTTATTTTAAAAAAACTAGCCAATAAAAAGTCCTTTTTCATGCTTCTTTATTCCCGCCTTATACCATTAAAAATCAATATCATAACAAAAACTATTTTTTTTAACATATTTTAACTACCTTTATATCAGACAATTAAAAAATACCTCAATTTCTACATTTTTAAATAATTATAAACCTAAAATTATACTATTATGGACGAAGAATTAATGGGAACTATCAAACTTTTTGCAGGTAATTTTGCTCCAAGAGGCTACTATACTTGCGAGGGACAAACATTGTCAATTAGTCAAAATACCGCATTATTTAGCCTTTTGGGAACCACCTATGGTGGAGATGGCGTAAGTACTTTTAAATTGCCTGATTTACGCGGTGCTTTCCCTACCCAATGCACTAACATTGGCGGTGCACATCCTGGAGGTAGTTATTCCCTTGGACAAACAGGTGGCACACAGTCATTTACAATTACATCAGCAAACATGCCTCCTCATACCCATAGTATTGTAAAAGGTCAAGGATCCAATTTAACAGGTACTCTTTCTGTAAATACTGTATTACAAGCTAGTACAAGTCCTGGAGCTGATCCATCACCTTCAGCTACTAATAACGTATTAGGTAAAGCTGTTGATACCAATGGCGCTAGTGACCCTAATTTGTACACTAATGCCGCACCTAGTCAAAATTTAGCAGGAATTAGTTCAACAGTGAATAATAATTTGAATTTTGATCCCAGTGGTTTACAACTCACCCCTTGGGGGTCTGGTCCATTACCAGTACCTACCGTTCCGCCTTTTGTTGCTATGCAATATATCATTTGTTATGAAGGAATTTACCCTTCTAGACCATAACAAAAAATTAAAATGGACTACTTACCATAGTCCATTTTTTTTTCATATAATTTAAAACCATATAATTATGAGAAAAAAAATACTATTACTTGGCTTTTTGCTGAGTTTTTTTGCTTCATTACAGTCCCAAACTACTTTATCTGCTGGTGATATTGCTATTATAGGAGTAAACTATGATACTTCTCCTAACTATGAACTTACCATAGTGACCCTTGTTCCTATTGCAGCAAATACCCAAATTTACATTAGTGATTATTGGTACAATGAAAGCACACCAAATAAATTGACCAATGTTCAAGCTTCTACAGGTAATGCTTTGACATCAGAAGGAGCAATTTTATGGACAACCAACGTTGCTATTCCTGCAGGAACTGTATATAAGATTAGTATTGCACAAGGAGGAAATACGGTCAGTGGCTTACCCGGCACCGTTTCTGTTACTGGCTGGTCAACACCTACCGGTACTCCTTCAAGTCAAGGAGGTGACAACTGGTTTATCTATCAGGGCAGTAGTGTAACCGATGTAAGTACTTTTATTTTTCTTTGGGGAAATGGTTCTCCTAGAACTATAAACACTTTTACAGTAACTCCGGGTGAATTTGTTCCAAGTGGAAGCGGTAATCTAAGCAGTAATGGTGTCACTTATCTACCACCAAGTTTAACCTTAGGAACCAATGCCATAGCATTAACAGTTGACCCAGCAATCAATAGCGGGGTTGGTTTTCACGCAGACAACAATGTTTATATAGGAACAGAATCTGATACAAAAGCAAGCATACTTGCTGCAATTTGTAACAAGAATAACTGGACTAGAAGCGAAACTACAACTTACGATATAAGCCCAAGCGGTACAAACTTTTCTGGTACTAATCCAATTTTCACTATAACTGGTCTCAATACTGCACCAACGGATATTGCGCTGTCTACTAATGCTATCAATGAAAATGTAGCGGCCAATTCAACTGTTGGAACTTTGTCTTCTACAGATGCTAATTCCGGAAATACCTTTACTTACACTTTAGTGGCTGGAACTGGAGATACCGATAATGCCGCGTTTAGCATTTCAGGTTCTGATTTGAAAATTACTGCTAGCCCTGATTTTGAAACCAAATCTTCGTATGCTGTTCGAATTAGAACCACTGACCAAGGAGGATTGACTTTCGAAAAAGCTTTTACTATTACCATCAATGATATCAATGAAGCACCAACGGATATTTCGCTGTCTGCTGCTGCTATCAATGAAAATGTAGCGGCTAATTCAACTGTAGGTAGCTTGTCTTCTACCGATGCTGATTCAGGAAATACTTTTACATACTCTTTAGTGGCAGGTACTGGAAGTACTGATAATGCTTCATTTAATATCAGCGGTTCGAATTTAAGAATTACTACTAGCCCTGATTTTGAAACGAAATCATCTTACTCCATTCGTATTCGTACAACGGACCAAGGAGGCTTGTTTTTCGAAAAAGCCTTTACCATTACCATCAATAATGTGAATGAAGCACCAACAGATATTGCGCTTACCACATCAGCAATCAATGAAAATGTTGCGGCTAACTCAACTGTAGGTAGCTTCTCTTCAACTGATGTAGATTCAGGAAATACTTTTACTTATACTTTAGTGGCTGGAGCAGGAAGTACTGACAATGCTTCATTCAATATTAGCGGTTCAAATTTAAGAATTACTGCTAGCCCTGATTTTGAAACAAAATCTTCGTATGCTGTTCGAATAAGAACTACCGACCAAGGAGGCTTGTTTTTCGAAAAAACCTTCACTATCACTATTAATGATGTGAATGAAACGCCAACAGATATTGCGCTGTCTGCTGCTGCTATCGATGAAAATGTAGCGGCCAATTCAACTGTTGGAACTTTGTCTTCAACCGATGCTGATTCCGGAAATACCTTTACTTATACTTTAGTGGCTGGAACCGGAAGCACGGATAATGCTTCATTTAATATTAGCGGTTCGAATTTAAGAATTACTGCTAGTCCTGATTTTGAAACCAAATCATCTTATTCCATTCGTATTCGTACAACGGACCAAGGAAGTTTAACTTTCGAAAAAGCATTCACTATCACTATTAATGATTTGAGTGATATAAATCAAGCGCCAACGGATATAACGTTGTCTGCTGCTGCAATTGATGAAAATGTAGCGGCCAATTCCACTGTCGGAGCACTTTCTACAACCGATGTAGATACTAGTTCGTTTACGTATGCTCTTGTCGCTGGAACTGGAGACACTGATAATGCTGCCTTTAGCATTTCAGGTAGTGATTTGAAAATTACTGCTAGTCCTGATTTTGAAACTAAATCTTCTTACTCGGTTCGTGTAAGCACTTTCGATGGTACTTCTACTTTCGAAAAAGCCTTTACTATTTCTATTAATGATGTAAATGAAGCGCCAACAGATATTGCGCTGTCTGCTGCTGCTATCGATGAAAATGTAGCGGCCAATTCAACTGTTGGAACTTTGTCTTCAACTGATGCTGATTCCGGAAATACTTTTACTTACTCTTTAGTGGCAGGTACTGGAAGTACTGACAATGCCTCATTTAATATCAGCGGTTCAAATTTAAGAATTACTACTAGCCCTGATTTTGAAACGAAATCATCTTACTCCATTCGTATTCGTACAACTGACCAAGGAAGTTTAACCTTCGAAAAAGCATTCACTATCACTATTAATGATTTAAACGAAGCACCAACGGATATTACGCTGTCTGCTGCTGCCATTGATGAGAATGTAGCAGCTAACTCGACTGTCGGAACTTTGTCTTCAACCGATTTAGATACTAGTTCGTTTACGTATTCTTTAGTAAGTGGAACTGGTGATACCGATAATACTTCGTTTAGTATTTCAGGTAGTGATTTGAAAATTACTGCTAGTCCTGAT
>NZ_JBPTTO010000014.1:0-42452 GCF_051547145.1 Flavobacterium sp. RSSB_23
TAAAAAAACCGCTTCAAAAAATTGAAGCGGTCTAGTCATTGCTAATAGAATAATTTACTCAACTACTTTTTCAAGTACTTCATAAAACTCTCTTGAACCAGAAGCAGGATTTATGTAACCATAAGATCTATAAATCTTATCTTTACCATTAACATCATCTTTAACAACAATATTTAATGGCCCTGTTACAGAACAAGCATTAGGCATATTCAAAGGAGTCTCCTCACAATTTATAACCCCTAAGCCATTTAATAATTGCGCAACACCTTGATAGACAACCGGTGTTCTAACTACAAGATTGGCATCGATTGTAAAATAATGAGTATTAGTTACACCCGCAAAAGGTCCAGCATAGCCAACATACTTGTATGTTGTAGCATCAACTGATTCTATAATACGTTCGTCACCATTCCAATCACCATTATCCACATTAATTCTCCAATAAGTACTTGCAATTACTTTGTATTTTCCAGCATAGCGTGTACCAACAGCAACTTTGGTCGTAGCGGCATTAACATTTTCTTTCCCTTTATTAGTATGCGCAACATACTTCAATGTCCAAGAATCACCAATATTTAACAAACCATCATTTGAAGAAATAGCAACTCCATCAACTTTCAAATCTTTAATAAGTTCGTTATAACTAAAATCAAAAGTAACATTTTGAACACCCATAGCTGTAGGCACATCAATTGTTTTCATTAAGATTTCGTTAGATGATTTACCAGCTATATTGGTAAACACCTTATAAACATCAATTTTAGTCGTAACATCTTCACTCTGATTCACACTAAAACTAGCTGAGTATTTGAAATCATTACCGTTACCAACAACATATCCAACCAGTTTAGAATTTACATCCACTAAACCACCTGTAACTGCATCACCAGTAAGCACATCACTATCTTCTTCACAAGAAATAATTCCTGCAACCACAATAAGTGACAATAAATATAATTTTATTTTTTTCATGTTTAAAATTTTAAAAATTTGTATTAGTTCATCCACCATAAAGGAGAAGTTAACTTATCACCACCCGTTAATGTTCCAACTGCAGCTTCATAATTCGCTTTATTTAAAGCTACCTCATTTGAATTATAATACAATCTTGTTGGTATTCTAGACTCTTTTGCATCAATTACTGGAGACAATGCAGGATATCCAGTTCTTCTCCACTCTGTCCAAGCTTCAAAACCTTGTCCAAATAATGAAATCCACATTTGCTCTCCAATACTAACCCTTGCTTGTGCTTGATTTGTGAAAACAATATTTGGTTGAGCTATATATGCTGCGCCTTCAGAAGAAATCCCATTGAAATCAAAACTTGCTTGAATTCCCTTGTTGTAATGAGCTAAAGCAGTAGCAACTCCTCCAGATATATAGCCTTCATTAGCCGCCTCTGCTAAGTAAAACTCAACTTGAGAATAAGACAAAATAACACCAGCCAAAGTAGGATTTAAATAAAAAGAACCCAATGCTGAAAAACCATTATAATTAGAAGTATTTTCCTCTCCTGGTTTATTACCTACATATAATCCTGCATTATTTTTAGCAGCTATCACAGCTAAACGAGGATCTGAATATGATTGCAATTTATTCACCAATACTGAACTAACCTTATACTCAGCTCTAGAACCGAAAACAATAGTCTCATAAATAGGATTAGCATCAGGCTGAGCAACTAAATATGTTAAATTTGCACTATCCGCATTTGAACTCATAAGATTACCAGAAGTAACCAAAGCAGCAACTTGTGAAGCCACATTAACCTTCTTAGAAATTCTCATTAATGCTTTAAGTTTTAACGAATTTGCCAATTTTCTCCATTTTGCAATGTTCCCACCATATATTAAATCTGAAGAAGCAGGAACAGCACCCTGTCCCTTAGCTAACAAAGCATCTGCTTTGGTCAACATATCCAGAATCCCAGTATATACAACTTCCTGACTATCATAAGCAGGTTTCAAAACTCCACTTTGAGCAGCTTCTGTAAAAGGAATTGGTCCAAACAAATCAGTTAAAATTTGAAAACCATTAGCCTGCATAATTAATGAAATTCCTTTGATACTTTCATTTCCTTCAGCATCTGCTAAAGTATACATAGATTTTGCGTCAGAAATAACTGAAGCATAAATATTATCCCAAATACCATCTATGGCAGCTCTTCTTGGAATATAACGCTCCTCATCATTGTATTGCACTTTAGACACATGTTGTCCCCAACACATTCCCATATCACCACCTTGTTGCATACCATATATCACATTTTGATTTACTCTAATAATGTTTCCTAACATTAAATGCGCAGGTACTTCTAGTGGATTATTTGGATCTGAATTTACTATTTCGAAATCTTTGTCACAACTTGCACTCAAAAGAGCCAAGGCAGCAACAAATAAAATTGATATTTTTTTCATAATTTTTTAATTATAATAATTAAAATTTAACATTTAAATTGAAACCAACATTACGTGTTGATGGAATCTGACCAAATTCTTGACCTTGCTCTCCATTATCACTACTAAATCCTGTTTCTGGATCAATATGTGGTGCTTTTTTATACAAAATTGCCAAATTAGTTGCAATTACAGAAAATTTGAAATCTTCAATTCCAGTACCTTTCAAGAATTTCTTTGGAAAACTATAGCCTAAAGAAATGTTTCTTAATTTTACGTAAGTAGCATCAAAAATAGCACTTTCTTCGATAGTGTTCCCAAATGAATTTTGATTAAATTCTTTTGCACTTACCACAACATCGTTTTTAACAAAACCACCATTACCATCAGATTTAACTCCGTTTCCAACAACACCTGATTCACGACCAATTAAAGTTTCTTCAAGTGTACCTGCATACCTACCCCAAGCATAAGTCATAGAATGAACATCACCCCCTACTTTTGCATCAATTAAAGCACTTAAATCAAAGTTTTTATATTTAAAACTAAAATTTGCTCCACCAGTCCAATCTGGAGTAATATTACCTAGAACTTTCTTTTCTGTCTCAATAACTGGCAAACCATTCTCATAAATAATATTACCTTTTGTGTCTTTTTCAAATCCTCTACCAACTAATGCACCATAAGGCAACCCTGGACGAGCTTCTAAAGTTACACCCCATTGACCCCCAAGAATATATGTATCTAGACCTCCCAATGATACAACTTCATTTTTATTTTTTGCAAAATTTAAATCTATATCAAAAGTAAAATCATCATTTTTAACTGCTGTTACTCCTAATTGTAGCTCTATACCTTTATTTGTCATCTCAGCCACATTATCCCATACACTAGTAAAACCTGTAGATGCAGAAACTTGAATTGGAATTAACAAATCAGAACTTGTTTTAGTATAATACGTTGCACCAAATCTTAGTCTATTATTAAAAGCAGTTAAATCAATACCACCCTCAATACCAACAACAGATTCTGGCTTAAGATTGGGATTAAACTGAGTAGCAGGTGTAGATGCCTGATTACCCCAACCATTATTATTTAAGTCATAAGTAGCATTCAAATTATATGCTGATAAAGCACCTGTTCCACCAACTTTTGACCATCCCCCTCTTACTTTTACATAATTTAAAGTAGATTCTTGTATTCCTAGTATTTCAGACAGAACTACAGAGGCTGATACCGCTGGATAGAAAAATGAATTATTTTCTTTTGGCAATACACTCGCCCAGTCATTTCTTCCAGAGAAATCGACAAACACAAAATCTTTATAAGAAACTTGACCGTATCCTAACACAGATCCGATTCTAACTTCATTATAATCATTACCATAAATAGGAGTAGAACCCGTTTTATTGTTAGATAAATTATACAAATTAGGTAATTCCAATGCAGCAATACTTCCAAAAGTTTGAGTTCTAGTTCTCTTCATTTTATTTCCAGCAACGTTAAATGAAAGATTAAAATCTTCACCAATCTGCTTTTTGTAACTCAATGTGGCTTCAGCATTTACTTCTGAATAACGCAACGTATTTTCATTATATGAACCATCACCAGCGCTATTTGTTCCTTTTGCCTGTCTTCCAGTTGTTCTTTGAGAGTAGTGATCTAACATAACTTTACCTGTAGCTGTCAAATCTTTTGTAATCTCATAGGTAGCAAAAGTAGACCCTGTTAATCTATCTCTATCATAAGTATTTATGTTAGTATCAAGTACCCAATACGGATTGTTTTGAAAATTATTATTCCAGTTTAATGGTGTACCAGCTGCAGCAGTTCCTGCAGGAGCTAAAGGTAAATTTCTCCAATCTTTTAAATCTCTAAAATTAACACTTCTTGCAGACCATATAAATTGTTGAGCAGCATTTTCATTATTATAACCTGCTGTTGGCAAGTTATTACTCTTATCATTAAAGAAAATCCCTGAAACACCTGCTGTTAATTTTTCACCAATTTTAATATTACCATTTAAACTAACATTAAACTTTTTAAAATCAGTATTATACAAAATACCTTTTTGATCTGTATTTCCTACAGACATTCTAAAACTTGATTCATCAGTACCTGCTGAAAAAGATATTGTATTAGAATTAGTATATCCAGTCTCATAAAAATCTTTTACATTATTTTTGTGAGAAACCCAAGGAGTCGCAGCCCCGCCATTCTTAAAAGAATCCCATTGTACAAAGCTTAAACCTTTATCTAAAGCTGGCCCCCAACTCTCATCTACACCATCATTAGTTCCTCCTCCAGCACCGTCAACAAACTCAAAAAAATCAGAAGTAGAACCTTGACCATATTTATTTTGAAAATTAGGAATAACTAATGCATTAGAAAATGTAAAGTTTGAATTAAAACTAACAGAACTTACACCTTTACCTTTTTTTCCAGATTTTGTTGTAATAATAATTACACCATTACTTGCTCTCAGACCATATAATGCAGCAGCATTTGGGCCTTTAAGAACAGTCATGCTCTCAATATCATCAGGATTAATACTAGCTGCACCGTTAGGTAAATCCCTTCCTCCTCCTGAACCAGCATTACCAGAAGATGAATTATCAAATGGCACACCATCAACAACAAACAAGGCTTGATTATTACCTGTAATTGATGAGTTACCCCTCAATACTATTCTAGATGAAGCTCCTACCGCACCTGAACTGTTAGTAACCTGAACTCCAGCAATTTTACCACTCATTGCATTAACCAAGTTACCCTCTCTAGCCTCTGTCAATTCGGCCCCTTTAATTGATTGAGCCGCATATCCAACAGCTTTTTCTTTTCGCTTTACTCCAAGAGCTCCAACTACAACTTCATTCAATGCTACACTACCATCTTTTAAAACTGCATTAAGTTCACTGGATGCCGTAACTTTTAATGTAACTTCATTCATTCCAACAAAAGAAAAAGTGATATTATCTCCAACACTAGCTTTAATTGAATATTTACCATCGAAATTAGTTTGAGTATTACTTTTACTTCCTTTAATCTGGACATTAACCCCTGGTATAGGGATGCCTGCATTATCAGTAACAGTACCTGAAACAGTCTTCTCTTGTGAGAAGACAAATTGCATTGACAAAGCCAATAGCAAAGAAAAAATCCATTTGAATTTTGATCTCATATTATATGTTTTGAATTAGTATTAACGCAAACATCTTAATATTTTACTAAAGAAACAAATTTATAGCAATATATTTTAACAATTTATTTACAATAAACACAACATAACAACATCTTTTAAAATGTTAAATTATTAACACAAATAAGATTTTTTAAACTATAAAAACTAAATAAACACAAAAAAACACGAAAAAACAACAAATTTAATTATAAATAGCATTTTTTTAACAATACAATACGACTACATTTTCATCCAAACTTTAACATTTAAAAAAACATAGTTAAACAAAACTAAAAAAAAACAGAAGCATATACAACGTAAAAAAACATCCATCAAATACAAATTATCCTTTAAAAACCACTCCTTTTTAGGGTGGTTTTTTTTATATCTTTGCGCTATGGAAAAAGAACATCAAATATTTGGGATAAGAGCCATCATTGAAGCGATTCAAGCAGGGGCAACAGTGGATAAAGTATATATTCAAAAGGAAGCTAGTGGCGAATTAATGAAAGATTTAATGAAGGTAATGAAAAGAGAAAACATTAATTTCTCTTATGTTCCTGTTGAGAAACTAAACCGACTCACACCTAATAATCACCAAGGTGCGGTAGCTACTATCTCTCCTATCTCCTTTTTTGATTTAGAATCTTTAATTGAAACAGTTCTTGAAAATGGTAAAAATCCATTATTCTTAGTATTGGATGGAATATCTGATGCTAGAAATTTTGGTGCTATTATTAGAACCGCTGAATGTACTGGCGTGAATGGAATAATCGTTCAAAAATCAGGTTCGGCGCCTGTAAATGGAGATACGGTAAAAACTTCTGCAGGGGCTGTTTTTAATATTCCGATTTGTAAAGTAGACCATATAAAAGATGCTATTTTCTTACTGCAAGCGAGTGGCATTACCACAGTAGCAGCTACTGAAAAAACAGAACAAAGTTTGTATGATGTAACACTTTCTGGCCCTACTGCTATTGTAATGGGAGCCGAAGACCGAGGTATTAATCCATCGGTTTTAAAAATCATTGACGAGAAAGCAAAATTGCCTATGTTTGGAACTATTGGTTCTCTAAACGTATCAGTTGCTTGTGGTGCTTTCCTATATGAAGCGGTGAGACAGCGTAGCTAGATTGTAGAAGTCAAATTTTAGAATACAGTTCGTGGTAGAAAATCACGAGTTGCTCAATATTAAAGGAATCAAGACTCTTGTTTTGGTTCCTTTTTTTGTGTGGGAACACAATCGTAATGAATAGGTAAATTGGAAGTAAAATACGCCATAATGGGGTCAACTTCCTCCTCTAACTCAGGTTTTGGCGGATTTACAAAATTGCCATTTTCGTCAAAACGTTGCATAAATTTATCTTGCGATGGGTCATAATCTGGGCGTTCCCATTCGTATTTATAGATTTTTTGATACTCTTCGGCTTTGAAAAAGATGGACAATAAAAACCCAGTGATAAAACCCGCCAAATGACCTTCCCAAGAAATGGTATTATCTACTTCAGGGAAGACATACCAAATCAAACCACCATAGACCAACACTACAGTTAAAGAGAGTGCTACTAAACGATAATATTGGGTTTGAATTCCTTTGAAGAAGATAAAACTCACTAAAACATAAATGAGTCCACTAGCACCAATATGATAATTAGGGCGACCAATAACCCAAGTAATAACACCAGACAAAACTATTCCGAAACAAAGAACAGCTAGCGTTTGCTTAGGATAAAAATAAGACAGGGCAGTCAACAAAACGAGTAATGGCAGGGAATTATTATACAGATGCAATAAATCGGAATGGATGAAAGGACTAAAAAGTACACCTTGTAAACCCGAGAAAGTACGTGGATAAATCCCATTTTTGTCAAAATCGAAATGGAAACGAACTTCGAGCCAGTAGACCAACCATATCGTCAATAAAAAAAGTAGCGGTAATAGGACTACGCGATTACGAAATTGAAAATGGGTTTCTTCCATAGGATAAATGCTATGCTATTGGTCTCTCAAAAATACATCCAAAATAGCGAAAATGCTAAATTGTCATACCTAATGTGTTGTGGTAGGGTTAGCCCAGATGGGAATGGAAAGCCCGGAGTGCCGCGCTCTACTTTTTTCTTGGCAGAAAAGAGCGACCAAAGGAAGCTCCTTTTATGCCTAGAAAAACAGAGCGCGGCGCGAGGACTTGTAATGTACAGCTGGATTGGCTCCTGAAAACTATAAAAAATGTTTATTTTTGTGGTATGGAAGCACCTTTAGCAGAACGCATTCGGCCACAAGCCTTGACGGATTATATTAGTCAAACGCATTTGGTGGGGCCTAACGGCTCGTTGACGCAACAAATTAAGAACGGAATCATCCCCTCACTGCTATTGTGGGGACCGCCGGGTACTGGAAAAACTACGTTGGCGCAGATTATTGCACAGGAATCTAAACGACCTTTTTATGAATTGAGTGCTATCAATTCTGGGGTGAAGGACATTCGGGATGTGATTGAAAAAGCCAAACAAAGTGGCGGATTATTTACAGCCAAAAATCCGATTTTGTTTATTGATGAGATTCATCGGTTTAGTAAATCGCAACAAGATTCACTTTTGGCGGCGGTGGAAAAAGGATGGATTACTTTGATTGGTGCTACGACTGAAAATCCAAGTTTTGAGGTGATTCCCGCTTTGTTATCGCGTTGTCAAGTGTATATTTTGAATGCTTTTACCAAACAAGATTTAGAATCTCTGCTGGAAAGAGCGATGCAAGCGGACGCCATTTTGGCCAGCAAAAAAATTGAGCTAAAAGAAACCGAAGCTTTGCTGCGATTATCTGGAGGCGATGGTAGAAAACTGCTTAATATTTTTGAATTGGTGGTCAATGCCTCGGCCTCGGAACCTATTATTATCACTAATGAACGGGTTTTGGAATTGGTGCAACAAAATACGGTTTTGTATGACAAGACGGGAGAGCAACATTATGACATTGTTTCCGCTTTTATAAAATCGATTCGAGGGAGTGACCCCAATGGAGCGGTATATTGGTTGGCACGAATGATTGAAGGCGGCGAAGATGTTAAATTCATTGCCAGACGGATGTTGATTTTGGCAAGTGAAGACATTGGTAATGCTAATCCGACGGCATTTATTATGGCTAATAATACTTTTCAGGCGGTGGCTACGATAGGCTATCCTGAGAGTCGCATTATTTTGAGTCAGTGTGCGGTATATTTGGCAACTTCCCCAAAAAGTAATGCTTCGTATATGGCCATTGGCACCGCTCAACAAATCGTAAAACAAACGGGAGATTTGCCTGTCCCGTTGCATTTAAGAAACGCTCCAACGAAATTAATGAAGGAGTTAGGCTATGGTGAAGAATACAAATATTCACACGATTACGCGAACAATTTTGCCGAACAAGAATTCCTTCCTGACGCGCTAAGCAACACGCCTATTTATGTTCCCGGTAATAATTCGAGAGAAAATAGTATTCGAGAATTTTTGAAGAATAGATGGAAGGAGAAGTATGGATACTGATAAAGTTAGAAATTAGAAGTTAGAGGTTAGAAGTAAATAAAATAAAAACGAGAATGCTTTGATTAATCAGCATTCTCGTTTTTTTATTTGTTCGGTTGGTATTCTAAACTAACTAAAACTTAATAGCTATTTTTTCAGACAGTAATTGCTCATTTTGATAATACTCAAAATACCACTCGTTGTCTTTTAAAAGTAAAGCTCCTTGAACGCCGTCTCTAACAGCCGTAAAGTAATCGCTTTTTGAGGTTTTGTATAATTTCATAACAACTTTTGGAGTCGTATCTACTAATTGATAGCCATTGGCTGTTGGCTGCGCATAATAAACGGTAGTATTGGCTGCGACATTAGTTGCTACTACAGTGCTAACAGGCGCACTAACATTGGATACAACTGGGACTGGTACAGCAACAGGCTTTGGTGTTGGAACTGCATTTGCATTTGCTGAAACTACAGGTGCTGCTCCCGGCGTATACTTATAATGCATCGCATTCAACGAATTAAAAGCCTCGTTTAAGGCTTCCGTGTATGCCAATTGATAGTCTTTTTCTTTGGTATAACCTGTAGTTGATTTAAAAATTTCTTTCCCGTTACAATCTTTCAATACAAAATACATCTTGGTGGCCAAAAAAGCTTTTACATTAATAACGTCAATATACAACAAACTGCATTTGTCGTAGGGATTAGGCTCTTCTGCATAAAACGCTTCAAAACCGGCTTTAGTCAAATTATACTTCGTTAGTGTAGAGACACGGTATTCATTTTGTTTTTTTTGAAAATCAAATTTCAATGGTACAATAACTGCTCGGAAATCATTGATTGATTGAGCAAATGAAAAACTAGTCAAAAGGGCGAAAAAGAATAAAAAACGTACTTTCATTATCATTATTTTTAAAGTAAAAAAACAGAGGAAAAAACCTTTTTCCAATTGGTTTAAAGTTACAAGAAATTTTGTAACTCTAATAAATGTTTCACTTGTTTGATTTCGGGGTCTACAGGAACCTGATTTGGATTGAAAAATATTGCTGATAAACCCGCATTTATGGCCCCTTTTACATCTGCATCGAGACAATCGCCAATCATTACACTCTGCTCCTTTTTGGTATTGGCCACTTCGAGTGCGTGCTCAAAAATAATGGGATTCGGCTTCTTAACCCCTGCCATTTCTGAATTGGTGATGGTTTTAAAATAAATTTCTAAATTAGAATTTCTAACTTTTTTATCTTGAACAGCAGCAAAACCGTTTGTAATGATGTGCAAAGTGTATTTCTTATGCAAGTATTCTAAAATATCAATAGTCCCTTCGAATAGAAAGTTATTTTCAGGCAACAAATCAATATAGTCAATTGCCATTTGATGAATTGCTGCGTCAGAAATAGCATATCCTAAGGCATCAAATGACAATTTCAAACGGTCATAACGCAATTGATTATGCGAAATTTGGTCATTTTGATATAATTTCCAACAAGCTTGATTAATTGGAATATATTTTTCTATAAATAAAGTTGTATCTACATCAGGATGATTTTTTTTGAAAATAGCATCAAAAGCCATCTCAGAATTTTTGTCAAAATCCCAAAGCGTGTGATCTAAATCAAAAAAGACATCGGTTATATTTTTTAAAAGCATACTATTATTTGAATATTCGTTTATCAAAAGGAAAATCAATCTGATCTGTAATTTGAATGTGTTTGAAATCCTGATGAAACGGATTAATTAAGAAATTAAAATCTCCTTTGACCACTGCTGAAGGTACTTTGAGTATCGCAAAATCATTTTGTTGAATAAAACGGTCTCCAATTACAGCTGTATGAAAAGAGGAAGGAAACACATTCCAATCCGATTGCAAATCAGCCATTTTGACTTCGCTAATTTCGATAGTGTCAGGAATAGCAATGGTTAGCATTACAAAATCACTTGGTAAAGTAGCTAATGACAAATGTACAACAACTTCCGCCATAGCAAGTGCTCTACTTTCTGCTGTGTAAATGATTTCTGTGCCTTTAGAATTCCATCTGGCACCACAAATTGAAGCGCCTTTACCTGACAACTCTATGGGATATTTCTTTCGGGCTAGTCGGAAAACTTCCATTACACAAAAATACCTTGATCGATTTTTACCATCTCTTGCAAGACCATTTCTTTACCGTAAGAATCTCGCAACAACTCAATTGGTTTTAGATTACCTAAAGCATATGAAGGAAGTGTTAGCCAGCTGTAAAACTGTTCCTCTGAATCAAAAATGGTCCTTCCAACACTAGTAACTTCTGCCAATTCTAATATTTTTTCGGATTGTAAGGGTTTAAAAACAAAACTATCCTTAGCACGACTACGCTGCAAAGATTTTGTAGATATTCCTAAGAAAAGAGCCCAATCTTCTTCATTAAAAGGTGTTTGTTCTTGAATCAATTTGAAAAAATCATAAGGAATCCCTTCGCGAATGGCGTGGACAATTAGCATTTTATTCTTTAAGAAATCGGCATACGTTAATTTTTTATTCAACACTTTGTAGCCACTACTTTGCTCCAATTTTGAAACAAACGAACGCACCATTGAATTGATAGCCGTTTGAGAATTTAATTTAATCGCTTCCATAAAAAAGACATTTGTCTGCAAATATAAGACAAATGTCCTTACTGATTGCAATTAATTATAATATTCCTTCATCAGCAAAGCTAAAATAACCGTGCTCAGTCACAATTATATGGTCTAAAACAGGAATATCCAACTGTAGACCTGCATTTTTAATTTTTTTAGTTACTTGAATATCGGCTCCACTGGCTTGCAGTTTACCTGACGGATGATTATGTGCCAAAACAATTGCAACTGCATTTTGCTCCAAAGCAATTTTAAATACCAAACGCACATCTACAATAGTACCAGTAATCCCGCCTTTGCTAAGTTGTGCTTTAAAAATAATCTTATTCGAATTATTAAGATAAACGACCCAAAATTCTTCGTGAGCTAACTCTCCTATTATTGGATACATTTCTTGATACATCACCTTACTCGAAGTTACTTTTACCAATTCGAGAGGATTTTCTTCTTTTCTTCGTCTTCCCAATTCTAAAGCGGCTGCAATTGTAATGGCTTTGGCTTCGCCTATCCCTTTAAACTCCATTAACTGAGCCAAAGATTGTTTCCCTAATGAAGATAAATTATTACTGACACTAGCCAAAATACGCTTACTCAGCGCCACTGCCGATTCACTTCTACTTCCAGAACCTATTAAAATGGCGACCAATTCGGCATCACTTAAAGCACTTTTGCCTTTGAGCATCATTTTTTCACGAGGTTTGTCATCTTCGGACCAATGTGTAATAGGAAAATTAGTTGCTTCCAAATGGTAAATAATTAAAATTGAACACTATACTAGTTTTGATAAAACATCGTTTTATAATAAAAGTAAAAAAATGAAAGCAATTTATTTAATTTTCCTACTAAATTATTTTTTCGCTACTACTACAAATCCAGCTTTTACATCAAATACAAAACCCTTTTCCCTACAACTTTCGGAAGCTGCGCTAGCAATTATAAATCCAAATGTAAAATATGACCCCACTTATTGCTCTATAAAATATCCAAATGGGGATGTTCCTAAAAACAAAGGCGTTTTTGTACCGATGTAGTAATAAGAGCCTATAGAAAACTCAATATTGATTTACAAAAAGAAGTACACGAGGATATGAAGGCAAATTTTTCAAAATATCCCAATCTCAAAAAATGGGGAATGAAGAAAACCGACACCAACATTGACCACAGAAGAGTTCCAAATTTGGAAGTTTTCTTTGAAAGAAAAGGCAAAAAACTATTAGTGTCAGATAACGCTCAGGATTACAAAACTGGAGATATTGTCACTTGGATAATTAACGGAAAACTTCCTCACATAGGAATTGTAACTCATAAGAAAACAAGTGATGGTTTACGTCCTTTGATTGTTCATAATGTAGGATACGGACAAGTCCTAGAAGATTGCTTATTCAAATACAAGATAGTAGGACACTTTCAATACCAGAAATAAAAAAAGGTGCCAAAAACTGACACCTTATTAATATTTCATGTATTCGACTCTACAACATTAAATTTTTAACTTCATCAAAATTCAAACCGCCGTAATTTCCAGAGCTCATTAGCAATAGTGCAGAATTCTCTAAATTTTGATTAAATAAAAAAGTCTTGAATTCGGCTGGATTAGTATAAATGATTAAGTCTTCTCTATTGAAAGCTTTGGCAATTTGCTCATACGTCACTTCCTCGAGTTGTTTAATTTTTACGGCATCTGGAGAATAGAATACCACGGCAACATCAGCATATTCAAGTGCTCCTTCATATTCTTTCAAGAATTCGGCATTCAAACTACTGTAAGTGTGTAATTCCAAACAAGCTACCAAAGTACGTTCAGGATATTGTTCTTTTACGGCTTTTGTAGTTGCAGCCACTTTACTTGGCGAATGCGCAAAATCTTTGTAAGCCACTTTCCCTTTACCTTCGGCAATTTTTTCCAATCGTTTTGAAGCTCCTTTAAAGCTAGCAATCGCTTCATAAAAATCCGCTTCATCTACACCCATATTTTGACAAATCCATTTGGCTCCAGCGAGATTGTTCAAATTATGTGCTCCAAAAACTTCAATTGGCATAGGACCTTCTGGTGTTTCTAAAAGTGTGACTCCATCTTTTACTTCGTAGTTTGGAGTAGTGTACGCCATTTTACGAATCGGATTTGTAGCTGCTTCGGCTACTCTTTTCACTTCTGAATCTTCAGCATTATAAACTAAAATACCGCCATTGGTGATTTTGTCAATAAAAATCTCGAATTGATTCACGTAATTTTCATAGGTCGGAAAAACATTGATATGGTCCCAAGCAATCCCAGAAATCAAAGCAATGTTCGGTTGGTACAAATGAAATTTTGGTCTTCTATCAATTGGTGAAGACAAATACTCATCCCCTTCCAAAACCATAAAATCATTTTCTTCTGTAAGATGCACCATAGTATCAAAGCCTTCCAATTGGGCGCCTACCATATAATCAACTTCTATGTTATGATAGTGCATCACGTGCAAAATCATAGAGGTAATAGTAGTTTTTCCGTGTGAACCTCCTATTACGACACGGGTTTTATTTTTGGATTGCTCGTATAAAAACTCAGGATAAGAATAAATTTTCAAACCTAATTCTTGAGCTTTTAATAATTCTGGATTATCGGCTTTTGCGTGCATTCCTAGAATTACCGCTTCAATATCAGCAGTGATTTTTTCGGGAAACCAACCCAACTCAGCAGGCAAAATTCCCTTTTTCTCCAAGCGAGATTTTGAAGGTTCGAAAATAGCATCGTCGCTACCTGTTACTTGATATCCTTTGTTGTGAAGAGCCAAGGCCAAATTGTGCATTGCACTTCCGCCAATAGCTATAAAATGAGTTTTCATAGTAAATTCTAGATTTATAGGTTCCAAATTCCAAATGAAATTTGATTAATTTTTTTCAAATTGCACTTTCAGTTCTTGCGCTTTCTTGGGGTTGTTTAATTTTTTCAAATATAATTGATATAATTTTTGAAAAGTAATTTTTGAATTGCCAATTTCGTGCGCTTTTTTGTATTGAATTTCAGCAGCCGAATAGCGGTCGAAATACTCCTCAATATGCCCACGTGACAAATAACCGTCAACAGGAGAAATTTTCAATAACTCATTAGAATACTGTATTGCTTTCGACTGACTACCACCAACTATTCCGGGCAATTGTAAATTAAGTTCAATAAGTGCCCATCTCGCATCAATGTGTTTAGGCTCGAGGGTTATGGCTTTTTCAAAAGAAGAACGAATGTCACCAATCATTCCCAAAGCCTTGAATTTATTCACCTCTTTGGCTTTCATACCCATAACTCCACCACATTTGTAATGATAATCGGCTTCATTGGGTTTTACTTTTTTCAACTTATTGTAGTAACCTAGCGCTTTATCCCATTGTTTTTGTTTTCCTGCGATATCGCCAAGATATTCTATCGCTTTCAAATCATTTGGATTTGTTTTCAAAACTGATTCAAACAAAGATGCTGCTTGTGTATACTTTCCGGCTTCAAATAACTTTTCGGCTGTTTCGAAATTAGATTGTGAAACCATAAAAAGAGGAAATAGAATAAAAAACAGTACTGATTTTTTCATTCTTCAAAAATAAGAAAATGCAGTAAGTTTCGTTTCACTTTAAATAAAAAATAGTAATTTGTACGAAATACTTTTAGTAATCTCCCAACCTTTTCAATCAAAAAACACTCTCTATATAAAAACACACTCATGAAAAACATATGTTATCTACTTTTATTTCTCTCAAGTACACTATTTGCACAAGATTATGATAAAAACTGGCAAAAAGTAATTCAATTTGAGAATCAAGGAAAATTGAAATCTGCAAATGCTATTGTCAACAAAATACATAAAAAAGCAATTTCTGAGAAAAACGAAGTACAAATCATTAAATGCTTTTTTTACGAATCCAAATATTTACAAGTAGTAGACGAAAATGCTCAAACAAAAATTATTCTCAATTTAAAAAAAGAAATCAATCAAGCTTCTACACCATCTAAAGCTATTTTGAATTGGATTTATGCTAAATGCTTAAAGACATACAAAAATCAAAATGGTTATTTGATTTACAATAGAACTAATACGGTTAGTCTAGATGATGATTTTCTTACTTGGACCAGTAAAGACTTCGAAAAAGAAATTGCTTCTTCAATAACAAAAACTTTAGCAGACGAAACTATTTTAAAAAAAATAACTTTAAAAAAGTATGAAGAACTATTTGATTTTGGGACATCAAAAGAACTCAATAATGAAACTCTCTTTGAATACCTACTAAATGAGAACATTGAATTTTACAAAAATGAAATTGGCAATTGGGTAAATCCAGATAATAAACTTACTCAGTTTGAAAAACAACTACTAGGAAAATCAGCTGATTTTGTTCTACTGAATTTTGAAACTCTAAAAGATGAAAAGTTAAAAAAATTATTGCATTTATTTCAAAAACAAGAACTTAACAACCCAAACATCAAAAACCAATTGGATAGGTTGCAATTTTGCAATACTACTTTATTAGATTCAAATGAGCTCTATTTGAAATCATTGAATGAGTTACAAAAGGAAACCAAGGATATTATTTTGATTCAAAAAATTCAATTAGAAAAAGCAATTGAACTTAACAAACATGCATCTAAAGAAATACATTCAAATTATAAGATACAAGCCATTTCAGTACTTGATAGCATTATAAAAGTTAACAACCGTTCTAATGCTTATAAATTAGCTTTACAAAAAAAACAAGAAATCAGTGAAAAATCACTAACTGTTCAACTCCAAAAATACAACTACAATGATGAAAACAGGAGAGCCTATATTAATTACAAAAATTTAAATCGCCTTTCGGTCTCTTTTTATAAAATTGACCAAAAAACGTTGCGAAATTATAAAGATCTTCCATACGGCAATGAGAGTTTAATCGCTGAGATAAAAGAAAAGAAGCCAATTATAAGTCAAAACTATGAATTAGAAAACAAGAATAATTACTTTGAATACACAACAGAAATTCTTTTACCCCAATTAAAAATAGGGCAATACTTAGTTTGCTTTGAAAGCGATGGATATAACGAGAATGGTAAGGCCAGCGCTTATGAAACAATTACTATCTCAAATATTGCTGTTCTAGCCTCTCAAAGAAACAACGCAGAATACTATCAAGTTTTAGATAGAAAAACGGGAATGCCATTGGAAGAGGTTACCATAAAATTGCTAAATCAAACCCTAAAAACAGATAAAAAAGGAATAGCTTTTTATACCAAAGAAAAAAACAATTACGATCATGAGTCGATAACATTCTCAACCAATAACGATACCCTTTTCATTCAAAAAAGATATATGTATAACAGTTATGACTACCAACAAATCGAAGATAAAAAACCTATCGGAAAAGTTGAATTTTACTTAGACAGAGCTATTTATCGTCCTGGTCAAACGGTATATTATAAAGGGATAGCATTCCAAAAAAGCAAAAATGAATCCCAAGTTGTACCCAACACGACATTTCATATACTTCTAAAAGATGCTAATTACAACACTTTCAAAGAGTTTGATGCTACTACTAATGAATTTGGTTCTTTTTTTGGAGAATTTGAACTACCAAAAACAGGACTAACAGGAAATTTTAGTATTGCTGCAGATGAACCAACTACTTATGAGAAAGATTTACTTTATATTAAAACAACTGAAGAGCACCCGTTTTGGGATAAGGTTGATTTTATAAATTCAACTCTTTCATTTACAGTAGAAGAATATAAACGTCCAAAATTCGAAGTCACTTTTGAACCTTTAAAGCAAGTATATCAAGTTAATCAAAATATAACTGTGACAGGAAAAGCAAAAGCTGTTGCTGGAAGTGCCATTTCAGACGCAAAAGTGCAATACGAAGTTACAAATAAACTCTACATTACAGGAAATGATTACTATTACAATCCAAATGGTAAATCCGAAAAAGTTATAATGGGCGAGACAAAAACTGATGCTTCGGGAAATTTCAAAATTAATTTTATTGCGAAACCTTATGGGGATTTTGCAAAAAAAAGATTAGATATAAATGAGTATCATATTTCAGCTACTGTGACTGACATTAATGGCGAAACACATAAGAGCAATACAACCGTTAGGGTTGGTTATCACTCACTAATGCTTTCAGCTACTGTCCCTCATCGTATTGAAACCAAAGACAAGAACGAAATTAAGTTAAACAGCACCAATCTTAACTTGGAATTTCAAGCTACCAAAGGAGAAGTTAAGCTCTATTTTATAAGTCCATTTTCTAAAAAACTCAAAGATAGAGTGTTCCAACAACCTGAAATCACTACTATTTCGGATGTAGATTTTGAAAAATTATTTCCTTATGAAGCAAATGAAAAACCAATAACAAAACCTACGGAAATAGTAGTCTTCTCCAAAAAAATTGACACTGAAAAAGATAAAAATTTGGTTTTAGATTTCATTTCAAATTATAAATCAGGAAATTACAAAGTAGTATTTTCAGCCATAGACAAATTTAATAATCCAATAGAAACGAGTGCAACTTTTCAAATCGTTCAAAGTAAAGACAAATTTGATCCTAGTAAATTATTCACTGCAAAGCAAATCAATGCAGACCCGAAAAGAGATGGCTTTGTTGAAGTAAGACTATCCTCGATTATTCCAGAACTTTTAATTAACACGACAGGGAATTATCAAAGCTATCTTTATTTTGAAGACACTTTTCATTTAGAAAATAATGAAACTATAATAAAGATTCCGCTAAAAAAGGAATTTGAAAAAGGAGTCACTTTAGGCTTTGAAAGTATTTTCGAAAACCAAACTTTTAGCGAACAATTAGAAATTAAGTTAGCAGAAATAAAACCAACATTAGATTTTTCTGTAGAAAGCTTTAGAAACAAAATTCAACCTGGAAGTAACGAAAATTGGTCTTTTCAATTAAAATCTACAAATACTAGCAAAGAATCCGAAATTTTAGCGGCTATGTACGATAGTTCGCTAGACCAATTCACAAAAAAAGATTGGTCAAGTTTAAATTTTAAAGATTACTATTATAATGCTATAAATCGTAAAACATTTTTAGGATTTGATACAACCTACAGTAGCCTCCAAAATCTAAATCCTTTTTTCAATCGCATTCAACTAGATGAAGAATCTACACATTTAATGTGGTTTGGGTTTGACTTTAATGATTCTTACACACCACAACAAATAGATTTATATCGAAAACAACTAAACAAAAAAAGTAAAAAACCGCTGAATGCTATACTAATTTCAGGAATTGTAACAGATGGAAAATTTCCTTTACCAGGAGTAAATATTTTCATTAAAGGCATAGAAAGAGGTACACAAACGGATTTTGATGGGTACTACCAAATTGAAGCTAGCATTGGGGAAGAACTTACTTTCTCTTATTTGGGATTCGAGACCAAAAAAACAACTATCAACAGTAAAGTTGTCAATATACAATTAGATTTATCCAGTGGAACTTTAAAAGAAGTTGTAGTCACCGGCTACGGAGTACAAAAAAGCAAAGCGGCTACAGGTGCAGTAGCAATAGTTGTTGAAGAGGACAACACAGTTTACAATACTGCTGGAATAGAAGAAAGATTACAGGGAAAAGTATCAGGAATTCTAATTAGAGGAGCTGCTTCTTTAACAGGAAATCAAATTACTCCACTAATTATCATCGATGGTGAAAATACTTCTGAAGAAACGTTTAAAAATTTAAATCCATCAGACATTATTTCCATAGATGTTTTAAAAAATGAAAAAGCTACGGCACTATACGGAAGCCAAGGCAAAAATGGAGTTATCGTCGTAATAACAAAAAAATCTCTTGAAGCCTTAACACAAGTAAAAGCTAGAAAAAATCTATCAGAGACCGCATTCTTTTTCCCCAATCTAAGAACAGACGACAAAGGCAAAGTGAGTGTCAATTTTACTTCCCCAGAAGCTTTGACCGCTTGGAAACTTCGTTTATTGGCGCACAACAAAGAAGCCGTTTCAGGATATTTAGAAAAAAGTGTGATTACCCAAAAAGAACTGATGGTTATACCTAATTTTCCTCGCTTCTTTAGAGAAAAAGATTCGATTGTCATTACTGCGAAAGTGAGCAATATGACTAATGAAACCAAAAATGGTATAGCCCTTTTACAGCTTTTTGATGCCACTACGATGCAACCTATTGATGCGAAAACAGCAAACACAAAAACGGTTAAAAGTTTCAAGATTGCTGCTTTTGGGAACAGCCTTGTGAGTTGGAAAATCTATATTCCTGAAGGGATGCAAGGTGTTCAATATAAAATCTTGGCCAAAGCAGGTAATTTCTCAGATGGAGAAGAAAATATCCTCCCTGTTTTGAGCAATTCAATGCTGGTAACCGAAAGCATCCCTATTTGGGTAAGAGAAAATTCAAAAAAAGAATACAGTTTTGAAAACCTAAAAAACAATACTTCGACTACTTTACGAAACCATCAATTTGTTTTAGAATATACCTCAAACCCTACTTGGCTAGCCATGCAATCCTTGCCGTATTTGATGGAATATGAACACGAATGTGCCGAACAAACTTTTGCACGTTTTTATTCTAATGCTTTGGCTTCAGCAATCATTTCTAGTAATCCCAAAATTGCGACTCTTTTTGAAACTTGGAGAAAAAACGGAAAGTTAAATTCAAAACTTGAAGAAAACGAAGAACTCAAATCGATGATTTTGGCCGAAACACCTTGGTTGAATGATGCTCAAAACGAAGAAGAAAAAAAGAAGCATCTCGCCTTGCTTTTCGATTTAGAAAAAATGAAGACCTCGCAAGAAACGACATTCAATAAACTAAAACAAAAACAGACCTCTTCAGGAGGATTTGCTTGGTTTGACGGTGGCAATGAAAGCGAATACATTACCCGACATATTTTGGCTGGCTTAGGACATTTATCGAAATTGACTAAAGAAAAGAGCAAGCCAGATAGAATCAACCAAATTGCTACAACTGGCATTCCTTTCTTGGATAGAAAATTTTTAGAACAACACAAAATTAGAACTCAAGATTTAAAAACAACCGATAAATTGATATGGCTTAATCCATATTCTGATTTGCATTATCTCTATACCCGCAGTTTTTATTTAAAAGATTATCCCCTTTCAGATACTTTAACAAAAACCACAAAAAGGTATCTTGAAACCGCCAAAACAGATTGGTTGGGTTACTCATTATACGAAAAAGGAGTAGCCGCCTTGGCTTTACACCGATTTGGAGAAAAAGAATCCGCTAAAAAAATTCTAGAAAATCTAAAAGAAACCGCTTCAAATAATGAAGATTGGGGAATGTATTGGATTGCTAACAAAGCAGGCTGGCATTGGTACCAAGCTCCTATAGAAACTCAGGCGCTATTGATTGAAGCCTTCACAGAAGTTTTAGACGATACAAAATCGGTGGATGCTATGAAAGTTTGGTTACTGAAAAATAAACAAACCAAAAACTGGCCCACAACAAAATCCACAACCGAAGCCATTTACGCCTTATTACTACAAGGAAACGATTGGTTAAGTGTTAAAGACAATACAATCTTAAAAATTGGAGAGGAAAAAATCCTTACCAAAAAATTATCCGAAAACGAAAAAGAAGCTGAAACTGGATATATCAAACTCAATTGGAAAGCCGATGAAATCAAGAAAGAAATGGCCAACATTACTATACAAAACAAATCAAAAGTTCCTGGATTTGGAGGTGTGTATTGGCAATACTTTGAGGATTTAGATAAAATTAAAACCAATTCAGGAACGGTTTTATCTATAGCTAAAGAATTGTATTTGAAGAAAAATAGTCTTTCAGGAGATGAATTACAAAAAGTTACGACTAAAAATAGTTTGAAAATCGGCGATTTAGTAACCATCAGATTAATCATATCTTCAAAAGAAGATATGGAATTTGTGCATTTAAAAGATATGCGCGCTGCTTGTTTTGAACCTGTAAATGTACTTTCGGAATACCAATACAAAGGCGGACTAGGTTATTATATGAGTACAAAAGACGCTGCTACCCACTTCTTTTTCGACTATATTAACAAAGGTACTTATGTCTTAGAATACGATATTCGAGTAAATAATCAAGGTGACTTCTCTAACGGAATCACCACTATTGAAAGTATGTATGCCCCAGAATTCAACAATCACACGAAAGGGATTCGAATAAACACTAAAGAATAACTAAACTACTTCATAACAGAAAGGTCTCAAAATGAGACCTTTTTTTATACACAAATAATACTAAAATCACATTCCCCTAACACTACTACCCTATTTTCGTAAAAACTTTATATGAAATCGATAATAACCAAAAGTTTGCCTAAGCAAACACCAAAGAGAAACAAATCGACCCGAGTGAAGCGAATTGGCGAAGCATACCATATGTGTCCATTAAAAATATAATCCACACATATGAAAAGTAAACGAAAAATTCCTCTAGTCGTAATTAGTGATGTGCATTTGGGCACGTATGGTTGCCAAGCCAAAGAATTACTACAATACCTCAAATCCATTCAACCGCAAATCTTAATTCTCAATGGTGACATTATCGATATGTGGAATTTCAGCAAAAGTTACTTTCCTGTGGCGCATATGAATGTTTTGAGACAAATCATAAAACTCTCCAATTTAGGCACAAGAGTCATTTACATCACCGGAAATCATGATGAAGCCCTTCGTAAATATTCAGATTTTGTTTTAGGAAATTTTGAGTTGGTCGACAAATTGATTTTAGAAATAGACGGTAAAAAAACGTGGTTCTTTCACGGCGATGTGTTTGATTCTTCCACCAGAGGCTATGCCAAAATCCTTGCTAAATTGGGTGGCAAAGGCTATGATTTACTGATTTTAATCAACAGTTGTATCAATTGGTTTCGCGAATTGTTCGGCAAAGAAAAAAGAAGCTACTCCAAAACCATCAAAGACAGTGTAAAAAAAGCAGTCGCTTTTATCAGCAATTTCGAAACCACTGCGGCCGAAATCGCCATAGAAAAAGGCTACAGTTACGTGGTTTGCGGGCATATCCATAAACCTCAAATGAAAACCATCGAAAACGAACACGGACAAGTCACTTATCTCAATAGTGGTGATTGGGTCGAGAATCTAACCGCTTTGGAATACAAAAAAGGAAAATGGAGCATCTACCAATACCTTAAAGAACATTACAAAGATGCCGACACTTCCGAAGAAAAAACAAAGAACGACATCGTGGTCAAAATCTTATCCTAATCCGTAAAATGAAAATATTCTACGCCATTCAAGCCACAGGAAACGGACACATTAGCAGAGCCATTCAACTCTACCCTTATCTGCAAAAGTATGGCGAAGTTGACTTTCTCTTAAGCGGCACTTATGCTTCCTTAAATCCAAGCATTCCGATTAAATACAGAAGCAACGGATTGAGCCTTCACTACAGTCAATGCGGCGGACTAGATTATTGGAATATTGCCAAAAAAGTAAAGCCTAACCAAATCTACAAAGACGCTCGCTCGCTACCATTAGACCAATACGATGTCATCATCAATGATTTTGATTCCATCACTTCATTGGCTTGTAAATTACAAAAAAAACATTCGGTATCTTTTGGTCATCAAGCCAGTTTCACCTCAAAACTAACCCCTCGACCCGAAAGAAAAGATGTAATCGGTGAATTAATTTTCAGACATTATGCGCCCGCTCCTCAAAATATTGGATTGCATTTTGAACGCTACGATGATTTCATTTTACCTCCCATCATCAAAGACGAAATCTTACACGCCGACCCAAAAAATGGCGGACACATTACCGTTTATCTTCCTTCTTTTCAAAAAGAGTGTCTAGAAAAAGCCTTCAATAAACTACCCAACGAGCACTTTCATTGGTTTTTGAGCGATGTCAAAACAAAGCATAGAGTCAAAAACATCACTTATTATCCTGTAGACCAAGCGCTGTTCAACAAAAGTGTAATCAAATGCCAAGGTATCATCACTGGTGGCGGATTTGAAACGCCTTCTGAGGCATTGTACCTTCGCAAAAAAATCCTTTCCATTCCCATTCGAAAACATTACGAGCAAGAATGTAACGCCGCCGCCCTGAAAAAAATGGGCATTCCCGTTATTTACGAAGTCGGTCAAGATTTCGATTTGATTATAGAAAATTGGCTCACCTTGCCTATGAATTACCCCAAAATCGAGGCCAATGTCATTCCACACACTTTAGACTTCTTGTTTGACACCTATCCCCAAAAACAAAACCGCCTCGAAACTAATCAAGACGGTCTTATCTATTAAAGTTTTTAGGAGCAGAAAAAATAGGCACTCTGGTTGTCATCGTCCCGCTATCCGCTACAATCTCTAGACTCGTTTGGTCACGAGTCTAGAGGATTTTCACTGCTATCGGGGCTAGAGAGCCACAACATTCTTTCTTGCCTTCAATTTTATTTTGAACTATTTAACGATAGTCATTTCATCAATAATATTTTGAGCTCCAGCATATTTGTCAATAATCCAAAGCACAAAACGAATATCTAAGTTGATGGTTCTTTGCAATTTTTTATCAAAAATAACATCACCTGCCATTGCTTCAATGTTACCATCAAAAGCAACACCAATCAATTCTCCTTTTCCGTTCAATACTGGAGAACCTGAATTTCCACCTGTAATATCGGTATCAGTTAGGAAGTTTACTGGCATGTACCCTGCTTTGTCAGCATACTGACCAAAATCTTTGGCTTTGTTCAACTCTAATAAACGAGCAGGCAAATCAAACTCAGCATCACCCGCTTTGTATTTGTTTACCATTCCTGTCATAGTGGTGTAATTATTAATTTTGGCGTCGTTACGTTTGTCAGCTGGCAAAGCACGAACTTTCCCGTAAGTCAAACGCAAAGTAGAATTCGCATCTGGATACTGAATCGTATTCAATTTTGATTCTCTCAAACCTTCAACCAATTTGCGGAAAGCGATAGCAAAATCATCATCAGCTTTGGCTTGTTCTGGAGATTTCGCTCTGATTTTGGTCATCAAATCATTAGAAATAACATACAAAGGGTCGTTAGTAATAGTTTCAACTTTAGGCTCTTTCAAAAACGCAAGCACAGCATCTTTTGAAGTAAAAATACTAGAAGTTACCGCCTTGTGTACATCATTGGTAAAATCACCATTATTCGCCGCTTTCATTTCAGCCACTTTTGGTGCCAAACCATATTCAGCCGCTTTTGCAGCATACAAATTCAATTGTGCTGTTAATACTTCTTTTTCAAGAGGTGCGTACAAACTTCCGTAAGCACCATCAATTGCTGAAGTTAATCTTGGCAACATTTCGGCTCTCTTTGCTTCGTTTTCTTTAGCATAAGCGATTAAACCATTTCCTAAACTAGCAGGCAAAGTTCCGTAAGTCGCGGTACGCAATAATTGTGTCAAATAGTTATCGTGACGCGCTTTTAAATTGGTTTGAGCGTAATAACTATTGATAGTTGTAATTACATCACCATATTTGGCTTTATTTTCAGCTTTGTTAGCCCAAGCGTTAAATTTAGCTTCTTCTTTTGTTTTGGTTTGAGCCGTTTTAGCTTTAGTCAAAGCATCAATCATTCCTTGACGGTTTTTCCAATAATTGGCAGTCGAAGCATATTTAGAAGCATATTGTAAATTTACGGTAGCATCTTTAGTCATAAACTTTTTCATATTGTCCATTCCTGTTTTGGCACCTTCTACCCAAGCAGGATAAGCATACTTCACGTTTTGCTCAATTCCATTAGCTGGCATCCATCTGTTGGTACGACCAGGATACCCTAATATCATTGCATAATCATTCTCTTGCACACCTTTTAAGCTTATTGGCAAATAATGTTTTGGTTGCAATGGCACATTCTCAGGAGAATATTCTGCTGGATTTCCGTCTTTGTCTGCATACACTCTAAACATAGAAAAATCGGCAGTGTGACGTGGCCATTCCCAGTTGTCTGTGTCTCCACCAAATTTTCCTAAACTCTCTGTTGGAGTTCCTACCAAACGAACGTCTTTGTAATCTTGGTACACAAAATAGTAGTACTCATTTCCTTGAAAAAACGGACGAACAGAAACAGTATATTTTCCGCCTTCATTGTTCTCTTTTTCAATCAAAGCAATCTCTTGTTGAATCGCTTTGTTGCGCTCAGCTTCTGTCATTTTATCATTTACTTTAGACAAAATACGTTTAGAAACATCATCCATACGCACAAAGAAACGAACGAACAACGACTTTGGTTTTAGTTCTTGACTTTTGTCTTTTGCCCAAAAACCATTTTTCAAATAGTTATTTTGTTCTGATGACAATTCTGCAATCGCGTCATAACCACAGTGGTGATTGGTTAAAACTAGACCTTGTTTTGAAACAATTTCGGCAGTACATCCGCCATTGAATTGTACAATCGCATCTTTCAAACTGTGGTGGTTGATACTGTAAATTTCTTCGGCTGTCAATTGCAAGCCCATTTTTTCCATATCTCTATGGTTTAATCTTTCGATAAACATCAAGAACCACATTCCTTCGTCTGCTTTTACAGGAAAAGCCATCAGGCATAAGGTCAAGAATAAGACAATCTTTTTCATATAGGTAAATATTTATTTTAGCATTGCGAATATAAGTCATTTTCGCATTTTAAACGACTATTCGTATTCAAAATCACATTTTACATTCTCTTTCTTAACTTAATTTTATGAATTTTATAAAACAAAAAAAGGTGCTCTTTTTCAAGAACACCTTTTATATTTGATTGAAAAGAAATTATTCGTTCAACATTTTCCATAATTTATCTTTCAATTCGGTCAAACCTTGTTGGGCAACCGATGAAATGAACATATAGGGAACGTCTTTGAACTTAACATCTAATTCGGCTTTTAGTTCTGCTTTTAATTCGTCGTCGAGCATATCAATTTTTGAAATGACCAACAAACGTTCTTTGTCTAACATTTCTGGATTGTATTTGGTCAATTCGTTAACCAAAATATCGTATTCCGCTTTGATGTCTGGCGTATCAACTGGAACCAAGAACAACAGCGTAGAATTTCTTTCGATGTGACGTAAGAAATAATGTCCTAAGCCTTTCCCTTCGGCTGCACCTTCAATAATTCCTGGAATATCAGCAATTACAAACGACTGATAATCACGATACGCTACAATTCCTAAATTAGGTTTCAAAGTCGTAAATGGATAATCAGCAATTTTGGGTTTTGCAGAAGTCAACACCGATAGCAAAGTCGATTTTCCAGCATTTGGGAAACCTACTAAACCAACATCAGCCAAAACTTTCAGCTCTAGAATCACATCCATTTCAACTCCAGGCAAACCAGGTTGTGCATACCTTGGCGTTTGGTTGGTCGAACTACGGAAATGCCAGTTACCTAATCCACCTTTTCCACCGCGGCATAAAACTTGTTTTTCTCCGTCTTCTGTGATTTCAAATAATGTTTCGCCTGTTTCTTTGTCTTTTACAACAGTTCCTAACGGCACCTCGATGAATTTATCTTCTCCATCAGCACCCGTACTTCTATCGCCACCACCATCTCCTCCGTGACCCGCTTTGATGTGACGGGCAAATTTTAGATGAAACAAAGTCCAAAGCCCTTTGTTACCTACTAGATAAATGTGTCCTCCTCGACCTCCATCTCCACCATCTGGTCCACCGTATTGTATAAATTTCTCTCTGTGCAAATGCGTAGACCCTTTTCCACCTTTACCAGATGAAACAAATATTTTTACATAATCTACAAAATTTCCTTCTGTCATTTTTTTTAGTATTCAGTAGTCAGTTATTAGTAATCAGTCGATTACCGATTACTTTAATGACCACTTATTTATATTCTAGCACTCCGTCTTTAATTTTTTCCACATCAACTAAAAACTAAAACGGGATACTGTTCATTATTGTTGTAAGGCTTTCACCATTACCTTGTCTATCTTAACTCCATCCATATCAATGACTTCTAGCTCAAACTTTTGCCAAATCAATTTTTCTCCTTGTTTTGGAATACGAGACAATTCGGTCATTATCAAACCACTCACTGTGGTCACTTCATAATCATTAATTAGTTCATCTAACTCAAAAAAGGTTAAGAAATCGTGTAATGAATAATGTCCATCGACCAACCAAGAACCATCTTCTCTTTCTATTAGTTGAAAATCATCTTTGTAAAACTCGGCGGCATCACCTACCAAAGCTTCTAAAATATCATTTAAGGTAATCACTCCCTGAAAATCGCCATACTCATCGGATACAAAAGCGTAATGAATACCTGTTTTTTTGAAATTCTCTAAAGCAGTGTAAGCGGTAGTTTGTTCCATAATAAAAGGCGCTTCGGTCATAATATCCGCCAAATTGAAATTATCATTTTCAAAATTAGAGAATATGTTTTTTAAGTTAACCACACCTACTATGTCGTCAAAATTCTCACCATAAACTGGGTAAATGGAATGCAATTCTTTCAACATTAACTGCCTTACTTGTTCTTTGTTGGCATTAAATGGCAAGAAAACTACAGACTTACGGTGCGTCATTAAAGAATTGACTTTTCGGTCACCAATGTGGAAAACGCGCTCCACTATATCTTGTTCTATTTCTTGTACTTCTCCTCCTTCAGTACCTTCTTTAATAATGGCTTTGATTTCTTCCTCCGTTACTTTGCCATCTGCTGTAGGTTTGATTTGCAAAAGGTCTAAAATAGCATCTGTAGAAGATGTAAGCAACCATATAAAAGGAGCCGTGATTATCGAAATAAATTTCATTGGCATCGCTACAGTCTTTGCAATAGACTCTGGGTGGTTGAGACCAATTCGTTTGGGCAACAACTCCCCTAATACTAAAGAGAAAAAAGTAAGAACGACCACCACAATTCCTACTGCAATGGAGTGGGCATAGGGTTGAAAAACTTGATAGCTTTGTATAAAAAGCTCAACGTCTTTGGTGATTTTATCTCCAGAATAAATACCTGTCAAAATACCAATTAAGGTGATTCCTATTTGTACGGTTGACAAAAACTTATTAGGAGAGTTGGCTAAATCTAATGCAGTTTTTGCACTTTTATTTCCTTTTTTTGCTGCTGTTTCTAATCTATTTTTCCTTGCTGAAATCAATGCGATTTCTGACATAGAGAAAACGCCATTTAAGAGTATTAGAAAAAAGATAATCAGTATTTCCAATTTTATGTTTGTTAGTTAAACTTCTTTTTAGCCCAGATGGAAGAGAAAAGCCCGGACTCTTGTGGTTTAGTTTTTGTTAGTAGCGCTAAGCGACTAAAAGAAGCTTGGGCGATGCTTTACAAAAACAAACCACAAGAGGAGGACTTGTAACGTACAGCTGGAAATGCTCCTACAAATTATCGATAACTTGTGTAAGTCTTTCGGTAATTTCTTGAATACTTCCTATACCATCTACAGCGTGAAATTTGTTTTGCGCCTTGTAATAATCCATCAAAGGAGCAGTTTTTTCATTGTATTCTTGGTAACGGTTTCTGATTTTTTCTTCGTCTTGGTCGTCTACTCTACCGCTCGTTTTTCCTCTTTCAAGCAAACGTGCCACTAGTACTTCGTCATCAGCTTCTAGCGCAACAGTAGCGGTTACTTGGCTACCGATAGTTGGCAAAAATGCATCTAATGCTTCGGCTTGAGAAATGGTTCTTGGGTAGCCATCGAACAAAATTCCTTTGGCATCCAAATTTTTGTTTACCTCGTCAATTAGCATTTTAGTGGTCAATTCATCTGGCACTAAATCTCCTGCGTCCATAAAAACACGAGCTTGTTTTCCTAGCTCGGTATCATTTTTTAAATTGTATCGAAATACATCTCCTGTTGAAATGTGAACTAATTGGTATTTTTCTTTTAGGAATTCTGCTTGAGTTCCTTTTCCTGCACCTGGTTTCCCAAATAAAACAATGTTAATCATTTTTGTAATTTTAAAAGTGGCAACCTTATGGTTAAAGATTACCTTTAAATTAGTTATAGTTACTTTTAGTTATTCGCTTAGCTGATATACTTCGGATAGGTTTCTTCCCAATCCATCATAATCTAGGCCGTAGCCAACGATGAATTTGTTTGGAATTCGGATACCGATGTAGTCTATTTTTATATCTTGCTTGTAGGCTTCCGGCTTAAAGAAAAGCGTAGCAATTTTGAAATGCTTTACATTTTGACTTTTGAACAATTCTTTTAGCTCCACCAAAGTATTTCCGGTGTCTACAATATCTTCAAGAATCACAACTGACCTACCTGAAAGGTCTTGATTCAAACCTATTAATTGTTTTACATTCTCTGTTGAAGAAGTTCCTTCATAAGAAGCCATCTTAATAAAGGTGATTTCACAAGGTTTTTTGTATTTTTTCATCAAATCTGAAACCACCATAAATGACCCATTCAAAACTCCAACAAAAACAGGAGTTTCATCGGCAAAATCGTCTTGAATTTGAGCGGCTAATTTGGTAATAGCAAAATCAATTTCGTTAGCTGAAATAAACGGAACAAATTGTTTATCGTGAAGTTGTATCATTATTTTTAGGTTTAAAATAATGCGCAAAGATACAGAATTCGGATTTGACATTTAACAATTGATTTTAAATTTGTATTTTTAAATTAAAACCATCCAAAATGAGCACTGAACTGTTGTCCCATCTAGATTATGTAAGTGGTTATCGAGACAAAAGAGTGCTGGCGGCACAATTTGTTTTGAATCATCCCGCTCATTTTGAGGCATTACTACACCTTTGCTTTGCTACAGAAGATGAAAAGTCATACAAAGCCTGTTGGGTTTTGGAACAAGTAGCTTATAGTCAACTAGAATGGTGGCAACCGCATTTGGATTTCTTTTGTTCGCATTTAAACCAACTCAACAATGAAAGTGCAATTCGTCCTGTTGCCAAAGTATTGCAGTTATTGGTTGAAAATCATTTCAAAATGAAGACCATACAACTCAACCCAAAACATCTTGAACTAATAACGGAATGCTGCTTTGATTGGTTGATTTCAGATACAAAAGTAGCTGCCAAATGCTACAGTATTCGCACGTTATTTGTCCTAGGAAAATCGAATGATTGGATTTATCCTGAATTACAAATCATAATCGAAAAAGACTACCCCTCTCAATCCGCAGCCTACAAGGCCGTTTCTAGGGAGATTTTAAAGAAAATAAAGTAGCGTTTTTCTATTTTCAAAAATAAACGAAATAAAAATTATCCGTACATTTGCAAAAACTATACGTATATGAACACCAAACTCACATTATCGTTAGAAAAAGATGTCATAGAAAAAGCTAAAATCTATGCTAAAGGGACTGGTAGAAGTCTATCAGAAATGGTAGAAAACTACTTTAAAAGTTTGGTTTCTACTCCAAATAATTCCCAAGAAAACAAAGACGACGAGATAGACCCAAGTTTAAAGAAATTAGTTGGCATTATTGAATTACCTTCAGATTTTGATGTAAAGAAAGCTAGAGACGAGCATTACAAAGAGAAATACGGTATATGAGAAATATTTTTATCGACATCAATATATTAGTTGATATTTTTGCTAATAGAGAACCATTTGTTCATAAATCGTTATCAATCTATAATCTGGCTATTAAAAGAAAAATAAAATTATATTCCTCATCAAATACCATAACAACATTACATTATATCTTAAAAAAATCAATTTCTGAGGAAAAAACAAGATTGGCATTAGAACACGTTATTGAACACGTATTGATTATTCCGGTGGATATCAATATCATCAAAAAAAGCTTAAAATCAAATCACAAAGATTTCGAAGACGCCATTCAAATCACTTCAGCACAATCTATTAACACCATAGAATGCATTGTAACAAGAGATTTAAAAGACTATAAAAATGCAGAAATCAATGTGCTTTCTCCTGATGAATTTTTAAACACACTATAAAACAAATGAATTATTTTTCTTCTGATTTTAAACTAGGCATATTAGGTGGCGGACAATTAGGCAAAATGCTGTTGTTTGACACTCGAAAATTCGACATACAAACCTATGTACTAGACCCTAGCGACGAAGCACCTTGCAAAATCGCTTGTAACCAATTCTTCAAAGGCGATTTGATGGATTTTGATACCGTATACAACTTTGGAAAACAAGTCGATGTGCTGACTTTCGAAATCGAATTGGTAAATCTAGAAGCCTTAGAAAAACTAGAAAACGAAGGCAAAAAAGTATACCCTTCACCTAAAACCTTGCGTTTGATTCAGAACAAAGGCGTTCAAAAAGATTTTTACACAAAACATAATATTCCCACCGCTCCCTATACTCGATTTGAAAATCTTGATGCTTTACAATTGGCTGTAACATCGAGCGAAGTCGAGTTGCCTTTTGTATGGAAATGTACTGAATTTGGTTACGACGGAAACGGTGTAAAAGTGGTTCGAAAAGCTTCGGATTTGGATTTGTTACCCAATGTAGAATGCATTGCCGAAACGATGATTCCGTTCAAAAACGAATTGGCTGTTATCGTTTGCCGCAATCCATCGGGTGAAATCAAAACCTATCCTGTGGTCGAAATGGAATTTCATCCCGAAGCCAATCAGGTAGAATATGTAATTTGTCCTGCCAGAATCGATGAAAAAGTAGCCGAAAAAGCTAGAGCTATTGCGCTAAATGTTTCGCAACAATTCAACCACGTAGGTCTTTTGGCGGTTGAAATGTTTCAAACCGAAGACGACGATATCCTAGTGAATGAAGTGGCTCCTCGTCCGCACAATTCAGGTCATTACAGCATTGAGGCGAGTTATACTTCGCAATTCGAAAACCATTTGCGTGCCATTTTGGATTTACCTTTAGGCAATACCGATAGTAAAGTGGCTGGAATTATGGTCAATTTGGTAGGTGCCGAAGGGCATTCAGGAGATGTGGTTTACGAAAACATCGAAACGATTTTAGGTTGGAACGGTGTTACGCCTCACATATACGGTAAAAAACAAACCCGTCCTTTTAGAAAAATGGGACACGTGACCATTGCGAATGAAAATATGGCCGAAGCAAGAAGAATTGCTGAGGAAGTAAAGAATACAATAAGAGTGATTACATAAATGGATATAATAGATTTTATTATTCAATTATTAAATATTACTGATTCAGAAAATCTTCTAAAAAAAAATTGGAATATTCTATCAGACAAAAACGAGTATTTAGGTAAAAGAATAAAATCTTTTATTTCTGTTGTTTTACTAATTACTACTTATCTATTTCTAATAACATTTACAATCTATATAATTTATCACTTATTTTTTAAATAAAAAACAATGAGCAAAGTAGCAGTAATAATGGGCAGTATATCAGATATGCCTGTAATGCAAGACGCCATCGATATCCTAAACGGATTTGATATAGCAGTAGAAGTCGATATTGTTTCGGCACATAGAACACCAGAAAAATTGTTTGATTTTAGCCAAAACGCTCACAAACGTGGTATTTCTGTGATTATTGCAGGTGCAGGTGGAGCCGCGCATTTGCCAGGAATGGTGGCTTCGATGTCGCCGCTTCCAGTGATTGGTGTTCCTGTAAAATCAAGCAATTCTATTGATGGTTGGGATTCGGTATTGTCGATTTTACAAATGCCAGGTGGCGTACCTGTTGCCACTGTGGCCTTAAACGGTGCAAAAAACGCTGGAATATTGGCTGCTCAAATCATCGGTAGTGCTGATAAATGCGTTTTAGATAAAATTATCCTTTACAAAGAAGGATTGAAAGACGCTGTAAACAAAGCAGCTGAAGGGTTGAAAAAATAAATAACTGACGAACAAATCGGCTATTTTAAATTATTAATCAATAAAAGTACGGACAGGTCGCGACCTGTCCCTTCGATATATGGAAATTTTAACCTCTACCTTCAACACGAAATACAATACCGCACCCTTTTCTCAGATAAAATTGGAGGATTATAAACCTGCATTTATTGAGAATATCGCTGCGGCAAAAGCGGAAATTGATGCCATCATCAACAATCCAGCAGCTCCAACCTTCGAAAACACTATCGAGGCCTTGGATTTTTCAGGAAATGCTTTGGACCGTTTATCCTCTATTTTCTTTAATTTGAATTCGGCAGAAACTTGCGATGAGATGCAAAAAATCGCCCAAGAAGTTTCGCCTATGTTGACCGAATTCAGCAATGATATTACCTTAAACGAAGCCTTATTCCAAAGAATAAAATCGGTTTACGAGCAAAAAGACACCTTAAATTTATCGCCCGAACAAGCAACATTGTTAGACAAGAAATTCAAAAGTTTTTCTCGAAATGGTGCCTTGCTTTCGGAAGAAGACAAACTAAAATTACGCGAAATTGATACGGAATTGGCTAAACTCAAACTGACTTTTAGTGAAAATGTTTTAGCCGAAACCAACAACTACCAATTGCATTTAACCAATGAAGCCGATTTAAAAGGTTTACCAGAAGGTGCTATTGAAGCAGCTAGTGCATTGGCCAAAAGCAAGGATATGGAGGGTTGGATTTTTACTTTGGATTTCCCAAGTTACATTCCGTTTGTGACCTATGCCGACAATCGTGAATTACGTGCAGCAATCGCCATCGCTGCTGGTAAAAAAGCCTTTCAAAATAACGAATTCGACAATCAAGCCATTGCCTTAAAAATTGCTAAGTTACGCTTCGAAAGAGCTAATTTATTGGGATATGAAACGCATTCTCATTTTGTCTTGGAAGAAAGAATGGCGCAACATCCCGACAAAGTCAAATCGTTTTTGAATGATTTGTTGACCAAAGCCAAACCAGCTGCCGAAAAAGAATTTGCTGAATTATCAGCTTTCGCTAAAGATTTAGATGGCATTGAGCAATTAGAAAAATGGGATGGCGCTTATTATGCCGAAAAATTGAAGCAAAAATTATTCAATTTGGACGATGAAAAGCTGAAGCCTTATTTTCAATTAGAAAACGTTTTGAACGGAGCGTTTACAATTGCCAATAAATTATTTGGATTAACCTTCACAGAAATTTTCGACATCGACAAATACCACGAAGAAGTAACCACCTATGAAGTGAAAGATGAGTTTGGAGAACTTGTGGCTATTTTCTACGCCGATTTTTTCCCAAGAAAAGGCAAAAGAAACGGTGCTTGGATGACTTCTTTCAAATCGCAATACATCAAAGACGGTGTCAACGAAAGACCACACATTTCTAATGTTTGTAATTTCACCAAACCAACCGCTACCAGACCGTCATTATTAACTTTTAATGAAGTAACGACTTTATTCCACGAATTTGGTCACGGATTACACGGTATGTTGGCCAACACTATTTATCCAAGTTTATCAGGAACCTCAGTGTATTGGGATTTTGTGGAATTACCAAGTCAGGTGATGGAAAACTGGTGCTACGAACCTGAAGCTTTGGCTTTATTTGCTAAACATTATGAAACTGGCGAAATAATTCCACAAGAATATGTAGATAAAATAAAAGAAAGCGCTAGTTTCCAAGAAGGGATGGCTACACTACGTCAATTGAGTTTTGGTATTTTAGATATGGCCTTTCATAGTAACAATCCAAACGCAATTACTGACATTAAAGCGTTTGAAAAAACAGCTTTTGAAGGCACTTCCTTATATCCAGATGTAGCAGAAAATTGTATGTCAGTTTCTTTCTCCCATATTTTCGCAGGCGGTTATTCGTCTGGATATTATAGCTACAAATGGGCAGAAGTGCTCGATGCTGATGCGTTTGCTTACTTTCAAGAAAAAGGCATTTTCAATAAAGAAGTGGCAACAAAATTCAAAGACAACGTACTTTCGAAAGGCGGCACCGAATTACCAATGGAACTTTACAAACGCTTTAGAGGTCAAGAGCCAAAGGCAGATGCGCTTTTGAAAAGAGCGGGGTTGTTATAAAAGATTACAGATATTAGAATTTAGAATTCAAAGAAAATTCCGAAGTATTGCTACTTCGGAATTTTTTATTTAAAATAAACTTTCATTTATTTTTGAAAGTTTAAAAACTTTTACATACATTTGAACTATGGAATTCAAAGAAGCAAAAAATAAGTTCGTACAAACTTGGGGGGCATTAGGTTCGCAATGGGGCATTAACAAAACAATGGCACAAATTCACGCTTTGTTGATGGTTTCAAGCGAGGCTGTTTCGATGGAAGAAGTAATGGAAGAATTACAAATTTCACGAGGCAATGCCAGTATGAATTTACGAGCTTTGATGGATTGGGGAATTGTATATAAAGAATACAAGGCTGGTGAAAGAAGAGAATTTTTTACAGCCGAAAAAGATTTAGACGAGTTAGCAGTCAAAATTGCTAGAGAAAGAAGCAAGCGTGAAATTAAACCAGCACTTAAAATTTTAAAAGAAGTATCATCCATTCAGTCCAATAACACGGCAGAAGAAATACAGTTTATCGAGCAAACTACAAAACTCTATGATTTTGTTTTGAAAGCCGATAATGTATTAGATAAAATCACTGAATACAAAGACAATTGGCTAACCAAATTAGTGGTTAAGTTTATGAAATAAAACTAAAAAAATTTAATACAAACTTTCATTTTTTTCTGAAAGTTTAAAACAAAATAAAATTATGAACCTCAACATCATTGGGTATTTTATTTACCTCATTATAACAGCTTTTATAATTCTGATTGTTGGCAAAATCTGCTATAAAAACGGAAACATTTATGTCGCTGAATTACTTCCAAACCATACTACTTTATGTCAAAAAATAAATCAAATACTACTACTAGCCTATTCTCTTTTGAACATTGGTTACTGTGCAATGACTTTAATTTCGTGGGAAAAAATATTTTCAACAAACCAACTCATTGAAGTTATTGCTATAAAAACTGCAGCAATTGCATTTATTCTTTCAGCGCTGCACTATATAAACATTATAGCGATTACCAGATACATTAAAAATTAATCAAATAACAATTAAATTCAAACATTATGGAAACGACAAAAATCCTTATTGGTTACAGCATCTATTTACCTATTGCAATATTCTTGACCTACTACGTTTCAAAAACTCTTTTTAAAAATGGAAAAATCTATATGCTAGATATTTTTAGAGGCAGAGAGGAAATTGCAAATGCAACAAACAAACTTTTTGAAACAGGTTTTTATCTACTTAATCTTGGATTCGCTTTGATGATACTAACCATTAGCGAGTACAAAAATGATTATCAAACTCTAATTGAAGCCTTAAGTTATAAAATTGGAGGATTCTCAATCTATCTGGGACTAATGTTGTTTTTGAATTTATATTTTTTCTTTAGAGGAAAAAGAAAAGCTAAAGAAGCACTACAATAGTAAAACTCAATATAAGTGATAAAAATATGAAAGCAATAAAAAACTTAAACATCATTGCATTAAGTATCCCATTGTTTATCTCTTTATTCGCACTATTCGAAAATGGACTCTTTGTATTGGCATTGTTATCAACTATGATTACTGGTGCAATTCAAGTACTACTAGCTATAAAGTATTGGCAAGAAAATCCAAAAAATGTTTTAATTAAAATTTACTTTTTAGGTGTTACTCTATTCTTTTTACTGTTGTACTTCTACGTTACAAATTGGATTTGGTGTTTGCCTCCCTTATTATGTATTTATTTATCACTCTTAATTCACACCAATGAAATCAAATAAACTAATCATAGCAGCAGGTACAGGATTTTTAGGACAGGTTTTGACCAACCATTTTAGAGATAAATTTGAAGAAATTATCATCTTGACAAGAGGAGAATCAAAATTCAAGGATACAATAAAATATGTAAATTGGAATGCAAAAACTTTTTCTGGCTGGGAGAAAGAACTAGAAAACGCCACTGTCTTAATTAACCTAACAGGTAAATCAGTAGATTGTCGCTATACAAAACAAAATAAAAAAGAAATTTTGTTGTCTAGAATTGAAAGCACAAAAATTCTAAACAAAGCTGTTATTCGATGTGTAAATCCACCTAAACATTGGCTAAATTCTTCTACTGCTACTATCTATCGTTTTTCACTCGACAAAGAAATGGATGAAAAGAATGGAGAAATTGGAAATGACTTCTCTATGAATGTGGCGCAGTGTTGGGAAAAAGCATTCTTCAAAACCGAAACGCCTAATACTTTAAAAACGGCTTTGCGAACATCAATAGTTCTGGGTAAAAATGGAGGCGCTTTTATTCCTTTAAAGACTTTAGCTAAGTTTGGTTTAGGTGGAAAACAAGGAAAAGGAAACCAATTTATCAGCTGGATTCACGAAGACGATTTTGCAAGAGCAATAGATTTTATTATCGAAAAAGAAATTACTGGTGTAATAAATGTTGTATCGTCCAAGCCAATCACAAACAAAGATTTTATGACAATTCTAAGGAAATCTGTAGGCGTCCCGTTTGGTATCTCCATAAGTGAGCTGCTATTAAGAATAGGCTCAATAATCATAAAAACGGAAAGTGAACTAGTTTTAAAAAGTCGAAATGTAATTCCGAAACGATTACTAGAAAATGGTTTTCAATTTAAATTCGACACTTTAGAAAAAGCTTTAAAAAATCTAGCATAAAATGACATCTATAACTCTAATCACGATTATAAATGCTCCGAAACAAGTTGTTTTCGATGCGTGCAGAAATATAGATTTACATCAAGAATCAACTAGTAAATCGAAGGAATTGGCAATTGCTGGTGTTACATCTGGTTTAATCAATTTAAATGAAACGGTAACTTGGAGAGGCCAACATTTCGGTTTGTATCTCACACATAAAAGTAGAATTACCGAAATGAACTTGTATTCGAACTTTAGGGATGAAATGGTTGAGGGAAGATTCAAATCTTTTCAACACAATCATTTTTTTGAAGAAGTAAATGGCTGCACAACAATGAAAGATGAAATTCAATACGAAGTACCATTAACTATATTGGGAAAAATATTTGATAGTTTAATTTTGAAAAAACATTTAACCAAATTCATAACAGAAAGAAATCAATTCATAAAAAATTTAGTTGAAAACAATTCAAAAACATCGTTTGATATGGAGAAAGATTCATATTAGAAAAACCGAAAAAGGCATTTTCAATAAAGAAGTGGCAGCAAAATTCAAAGACAACGTACTTTCGAAAGGCGGCACCGAATTGCTAATGGAACTCTACAAACGTTTTAGAGGGCAGGAACCAAAGGCGGATGCGCTTTTGAAAAGAGCGGGGTTGTTGTAAAAGATTGCAGATATTAGAATTTAGAATTCAAAGAAAATTCCGAAGTAGCAATGCTTCGGAATTTTTTATTTCAAAAACTCCCTAAAATTATCTAAAGTAATAATCTCAAAACTTCCTTTGTAGTTGTCCGAAAAAGTTTTGGGTAATTTCACTTTTTTGGCTTTCCATTTGAATTCATAGGCATTCACATCATCAGCAACCGTTTCGACATAATCGATTTCTTGTTGCTGTGTGGTTCGCCAGAAATATGGCTTTGCTATACTGTTTTGATAACTCAATACTTTCATACGTTCTGAAATAAGGAAATTTTCCCAAAGTGCCCCTTTATCTTGTCGGAATTCCAAAAAATTAAAATTTCCTATCAGCATATTCCGAACACCATTGTCGTAGAAATAGATTTTTCGATTGGCTTTTATTTCATTTCGAACATTACGGCTGAAACTATTGAATTTAAAAATCACAAAACTCTTTTCGAGCAAATCGATATAACTGCTTACCGTATTTTTATCAACACCAACTAACTGGGCAAGTTCATTATAACTCACTTCACTCCCAATTTGAAGCGCCAAAGCTTGAAGAATTTTCTCTAATACCTCGGATTTTCGAATGCCTGTCAAAGCCAAAATATCTTTGTACAAATAACTTGAAACCAAGTTCTTTAGAATTTCATATTCGTTTCCAAAATTATTAATTACGTCAGGATACATACCATATAACAATCGGAGTTCGAGTTGTTGTTTTGCTTTCATATAGCCCACATTATTCTCAAATTCGGCCCAAGAAACTGGAAACATTTGAAACTCAAATTTCCTACCTGTAAGCGGTTCTTGGGTCAAATTATGAATATCCAACACTGAAGAACCACTCACTATAACTTGGACATCCTTGATTTGATCTACAATGATTTTTAGTTTCAAACCAATATTCGGAATGCGTTGTACTTCATCGATAAAAACATATTTGTAGTCGCCAATTATACTTTTTAGCGTTTCGGTATTGGCATTTGCCAAAGTATCCATTATTACCGAGTCGTCTCCGTCCAAAAACAAATACGAAACACCTTTTAGCAACTCATTAATTAAGGTAGTTTTTCCCACTTGCCTTGGACCAACCAGAACAATAGCTTTTCCTTTATTGAGTCGATTTCTTATTCTCTCTATTAAACTCCTAGTTATCATCATATTAATTTTAATCAAATGTAATAAAATAGTTTAATATTCACCAATTATTATGTTTTTAAGATATTGTATTCACCAATTATTATATTATTAAGGGAACATATTCACCAATTATTATATTTTTGAAATAAATAATTGCAACATCAACCCAAAAATCAGCAAAACAAAATAAAACTCCAGAATAATTGAAAAGCACAAATTAAGAATCAAAACAAAGTGACAATAGAAATTTCGGTTTTTTTATTTTCTAAAATATTTCTTATTTTTTTGTAACAATTAATAAGTGTTTCCGTATAATTAGAGATTTTATACCATAACGATATTCTAAAATAACACACAGCTGTTGTAACTTCAAAAAGGGATTTCAATTTTCTTATATAATTTGAATTCAGAAACTAAAAAAAGAAATTACAGTATTTTTCTATAGTCATTATCTATAAAATTCAAACATAGTAATAATCAAAAAAATATTTCATAATGACTGCAATTCTAGATTTTTGGTGGGTATTTTTACTAGTTTTATCCATCGTTCTTTACAAATTTGTTTTAAGAGTTTTCTTTGGAATGGTTATCGTTCCCGAAGACAAAATTGGATTAGTAACCAAAAAATTCGTGCTCTTTGGTGCGGACAAATCGTTACCTGACGGAAGAATTATAGCCACGAAAGGCGAAGCAGGGTTTCAAGCTCAAACACTGGCTCCAGGTTTGTATTGGGGAATGTGGATTTGGCAATTTTCAGTAGATATGACCCCATTTACTATTATCCCTGAAGGAAAAATTGGATTGGTTTTGAGTAAAGATGGTAAAGAAATCCCAACGGGACGCATCCTTGCAAGAAAAGTAGACAGTGACAACTTTCAAGACGCCACAGCTTTCTTAACTAACGGTGGACAAAAAGGAAGGCAATCCGCTTTTATAACCACTGGATCTTATCGTATCAATACCTTTTTGTTCGAAATTGTAATCGCCGAACAAATAAAGATTTTTGAAAATATGGTTGGAATTGTAACCGCCCTAGATGGTGATCCAATTCCGCAAGGACAAATTGCAGGTAAATATGTAGATGGCCACAATAACTTTCAAGATTTTGACTATTTCCTAGAGCAAGGTGGAAATCGTGGCTTGCAACCTCAAGTAATGTTGGCAGGTTCTTACTATATCAATACTTGGGCAATTCAAATAGAACAAAACCCAATGACAGATGTCCCTATCGGTTATGTTGGAGTAGTGATTTCCTATATCGGTGAAGACGGAAAAGATGTTACAGGAGACACCTTCAAGCACGGTAATATTGTATCAAAAGGACAACGTGGTGTTTGGATGGAACCGTTTGGCCCAGGTAAATATGCATTGAATAAATACACAACAAAACTTGAGCCTGTTCCAACAACAAACCTAGTCTTAAACTGGGCAAATGCAAGAAGTGAATCCCACGACCTTGATAAGAATCTATCAACAATTACTGTTCGTTCAAAAGATGGTTTCCCTTTTAATTTGGATGTAGCACAAATTATTCACGTTCCCGCTAACGAAGCTCCAAAAGTTATTGCTCGTTTTGGTAGTATGACCAACTTAGTGTCTCAAGTTTTGGAACCAACTATAGGTAACTATTTTAGAAACTCAGCGCAAGACAGCGATGTAATTTCATTCTTAAGTACTCGTAAAGAGCGTCAAGAATCAGCTAAAAACCATATCAAAGCAGTATTGGACGAATACAACGTAAATGCAGTTGATACTTTAATTGGTGATATCGTTCCTCCAGATTCTTTAATGAAAACGTTGACCGATAGAAAAATTGCGGAGGAGGAACAAAAAACCTATCAAACCCAAAGAATGGCGCAAGAACAACGTCAAGGTGTAGAAAAAGAAACTGCTATTGCAGATATGCAAAAAGAAATCGTAAAAGCATCTCAAAGTGTTGAAATTGCTCAAAGAACGGCTGATGCGACTGTTAAAAAAGCAGAAGGAGATGCTACAAGTTTGAAACTTAACGTAAATGCAGAGGCAGAGGCTACTAAAATGCGTGCCAATGCAGAAGCCGAAGCTACTAAAGCAAGAGCTGGAGCACAAGCTGAAGCTACTAGATTAAATGCAAGCGCAGAAGCTGAAAAAATTTCTAAAACAGGTTTAGCTGAAGCTGAAAAAATCAAGGCTATTGGTCAATCTACAGCCGAAGCTTATCAATTACAGGTTTCAGCTATGGGCGGTGATAACTTTACTAAATATAAAATTACCGAAGAGATTGGAAAAGGAAATATCAAAGTAATTCCTGATGTTTTAATTTCAGGAACAAATGGTTCTGAAGGTGGAATCAGCGGATTACTAGGTATGAAACTAATGGAAATGATGGATGCCAAAACCGACAAACCAGCTCCTAAAAAATAATTTTTTTTGATTCCAGTAAATAAGCCGTCTCAAATGAGACGGCTTATTTTTTTT
>NZ_JBPTTO010000015.1:0-40862 GCF_051547145.1 Flavobacterium sp. RSSB_23
TGATGCTGAACAAGTAGCGGCAACTGTATCAACCGTTGGCTGTGCTGGCGTTGCAGCAACGGTAATTATTCCAGATGTAGAAGCTGGAGTACAACCACCAGTTGTATTTACTGTATAATTGAATGTTCCAGAAACCGAGGGAATACCACTAATAGTAACTACATTTCCAGACCAAGACCCCGATACACCAGTTGGTAAACCTAAAAAAGTTGCACCAGTAGCTCCTGTTGTGGCTAAAGTTATATTCGTAATCGGACTATTAACACAAACAGTTTGATTTGAACCAGCCGCTATAGTATTCAATGGCGTAACAGTTACCGTTACAAATGCCGTTGGATCTGACTCCCCTAATGTTGTGACAGCGATCCTGCGGTATCTTGTAGTTATATTCAAACCAGCGGGAACATCGTAAGTTGCCGATGTAGCTCCTGTGATCGTAGTCCAAGTGTTAAAAGGACTTACTGCACTTTCCCATCTATAAGTTATAGTTCCAACCCCTACAGCATCTGCAGTACTTGAAAATGCCGCAGGATTTCCTCCACTACAAATAGTTTGATTTGCTGAGATTGAACCAGGTAAAACAGTGACTCTTACATAAGCAGTAGCTTTATCACAAATTGTTGGAGTTAAACTTGTTGAACACAACTCGTATTCTATCTGATAAGTTCCATTAACTGTTCCAGATGCAACTGAAATGATTCCTGCAGCATCTATTGTCAAAGGACCTTGCGTTTTAAGCGTTACAGTCGTATTGGAAGACGTTACTGCAATCCCATCCAGGAGATCGTTAGCTTTAACAGAAGTAGCTAGAGTGGATCCCGAAATCACAGTTGCAAATGGCGAAGCTAAACTACCATCATTAACAGCATCAATTGGAATACAATTTACTTGATAAGGTGTTGAAGCAACAGACAACCCACAAGCTTTAGTACCTGCTACAGAGTAAGAACCTGTTTCGGTAGGAACATACGTTTGGCTCGTTGCCCCAGGTATCAAAACATCGTTCAAATACCATTGATAAGGTGCTAGACCTGGTTCAGCTGTTAACGCAGTTACACAACCTGCTCCGTTAAGTGTTGGAGGATTTTGCTGTGTGGAGTTATCATTGTAAGATGACAAATAAGAAGCCATAGAATAACCATCCCCCTGTTGTACCATACTAATACTCATTCGTACTGCTGAAGTAAAAATAAGATCAGTAGGATCTGATAATTGAGTATTGGTGAAATCTATTAGATAAAACCCTGTAGTTCCTATCTGTCTTCTGGTCCCTGCGATAGTTTCAAGGTCAGTACTATTCATAAAAACCTTTTCTGTCGCACTATTTATCAAGACATAACCAAAATACTTTATATTAGTATTATTATAACGAGTAAATTTTTTTGTTTCTACTCTAAATGAGCCTGTACATGAACTAACTGGAGCTACACAGGCCATATCCACCTCACAACCATCAGCAGTTCCAGAATAGACCATAATTTTCTTATCGGATGAAATAACAGACGCTGAATACTGAACCCCATTAATTCCGTGAAAAATATTTTGAAAACTTCCAGCTGTTGCAAGCGTGTAAGTGTTTGTTGCTGTGACAACTCCTGAAGGATTAACTGTACTAACCGTTACTGTAGTATTATCTTCTGTAGCTATAAAAATCGTTTGTTCTGACAAATTTGTAGCAGTACCGGATGTACCATTACCCCTTACTACCAAATAATTAGTACCTAAAACTCGTACAGGAGGGATTTGATTTAAAACAGAGTCTCCACATCCACTAGGTGTATCTCTCCATTGCCCGGAATTCATCACTACTGGTTTCGAAGCAGTTACCAAAGAACCTATCGCAGATTGAAAAAGATACGACTGACCCGCATTCAATGTTACCAAAACGGTTCCGTTAACTGATACTACAGTATTGTTATCAATTGCCATCACAGAATAAACTGGAGCGGCTATTGCTGCAGGAAAACCAGATGGCGCATAGGCATATAAACCTGCAAAATTAGAACGGTAATACCCTACTCTAAAAGAAGATCCGATTGCCTCATTACCATAGCTAGATAAAGAAGAATTCCCTTTTATTTCTGTAGGTCGCCCACCATTTATTGCATCACTCTCTACATTCCTAACAGATACAGCGATTGGCAAAGAACTTGTAAAAATTAAACCTCTATCATTGTATATGGTGTTGATGGCATTTGCTGGTCTAGAAGCAGGAGATCCTAGAGGTCTAAAAGCAACTGGTATACCAGAAGTCACATTTAATAAAGTTGTTATTAATGTACCATCACTTTTAGTAATCGTAACATCAGTAGCACCAGAAGCAGAAGACACAATAAACTCATTAGCATTAGATGAATAATCCCAAGGAGCTGCTGCTATATAATGTTTTGTAGAATACTGAGAGAAAACAGACTGACTGAACAATAAAACTAAAAAAAGGAAAAATACTTTTTTAAATAAAGAAATAGTATTTAAATAATCAAGAGTAGAGTTTTTTATCATAAATAAATAGCGATTCAAATTTATTCCAGGATGTTTTTTTAGGATTTTTAGCACACATTCAATAAGGTTGAACTTGTATAAAACACTCTGCGTATAATCCGCAGGGCAAAAGTATTTATACGTAGAACAAGTACTACAAAAAAATATTAATAATAAAGGCAAAATTAATAGTATTTTAATCATAACATAATAATATTAAGTATTTTATATAAAAAGTCGATGAAATGCACATAAAAATCGATGAAATACATATATTGTAAAAAAGCGATTTCATTATTTAAAAGACAAAATGCATATTTTATCGGTAAAATCAACAGTATCAGCAAGTTGTTACTTATTTTCTTGTTAATAAAAATTGAATAAAATGTAAAAAATAAAGAAATTAACTTTTTTTTATTCATTTACGTAAAATCCAATGTTTTAGATCTACTAGCATATGACAAAAAACAAACCAAAGAAAAAAATGAAAGACTACTATTGGAAGAAGATAATTCTAACAGAAAGGTGAAGAATAAAAAAAACAAAGAAGAAAAGCCCCTTAAGGCCTATGAATTCAATAGAAAATTCAAATAGAACATTTTATAAAAAACAAATAAAGTCTTTAAAACACATCCATTTTAGTGTTCCAATAAAATGAATTTGGCAACTTCTCAAAATTTAAAAGTCTTGTTTTTGGAAATGAATCCAAAAAATGGAAATATTATGAATACTTCTTGCGTACTTTGCATAAAAAAAGGTTACCCATAGGTAACCAATCTTGAACTATATCACAAAATAGTGTGTTTCTGTATTCTCAGTCTACGACAAATTATCAATTTCTTCTTGAACAATTTCCCAATCCAATAAGAGTTGATCTAATTCGTCTTTCTTTTTAGTGTAAGCAATAAAAAAATTAGCATCTTCAATATGCTTATCATAATTAGAGGCCAACATTTTATCATCATGCTGAATATCAACCTCCAATTGTTTAATTTGACTTTCAATTTTACTTAACCTATTATGCAAAGCTTTATGCTTTTTTTGATCCTCATATGATGCTTTAGACTTTGCATTGTCTTTAGTTGAAGATTGCTTGTCTACATCTTTTTTCTCAACTTCACGCATGTTTTCTAAATTGCGTTGTTCTAAGAAAAAGTTAATGTCACCCAAATATTCTTTTATTTTTTGGTCTTTAAATTCATAGACAATATTTGACATCCCTTGCAAAAAATCACGGTCATGAGAAACCAATAACAAAGTACCACCAAATTTTTGCAGAGCCGCTTTTAAAACGTTTTTAGACTTGATATCAAGGTGATTTGTTGGCTCATCCATCAAAAGTACATTAATGGGCTGCAACAAAAGTTTACATAATGCTAATCGGTTGCGCTCTCCTCCTGAAAGAACTTTTACCTTTTTTTCTACATCGTCACCTCTGAATAAAAAAGCACCCAACATGTCGCGAACTTTCATTCTGTTCGTATCAGTAGCTGCATTTTCCATTGTCTGCAAAAGTGTAATCTCTCCATCTAAATATTCAGCTTGATTTTGAGCAAAATAACCCAACTGAACATTATGTCCTAGCTTTATATTCCCATCATATTTAAATTCATTTACAATGGCTTTAATAAATGTTGATTTTCCCTGACCATTTTGCCCAACAAAAGCAATCTTACTTCCTCGCTCGACCAACAAATCAATATCTTTTAGAATTATTTTGTCGCCATATGCTTTAGTAACATTCTCTGCTTCAATTACAACCTTTCCGGGTTCTTTTGAAACAGGAAACGAAATACTCATAACTGAATTATCATCTTCATCAACCTCGATTCGTTCCACTTTATCAAGCTTTTTGATGAGTGATTGAGCCATCGAAGCTTTTGAAGCTTTCGCTCTAAACTTCTCTATTAACTTTTCAGTTTCTTCAATTTTTTTGGCCTGATTCTTTTGAGTTGCTAACTGTTTTTCTCGGATTTCATGACGCAACTCTAAATATTGAGAGTAGGGTTTATTAAAATCATAAGCCTTACCTAAAGAAATTTCAATTGTCCTATTAGTGACATTATCCAAAAACATTTTATCGTGAGAAACAATCACAACTACACCTGGAAAGTTTCTTAAAAAACCTTCTAACCAAATAATACTTTCAATGTCCAAGTGATTTGTAGGCTCATCTAGCAAAAGAATATCATTGGATTGTAATAATAATTTAGCTAACTCAATTCGCATTCTCCAGCCACCAGAAAAAGTATCGGTTTGATTGTCAAAAACTTCTCTTTTAAAACCTAGACCTAAAAGAATCTTTTCAGTATCACCAACATAATTGTATCCTCCCAAAAGTTCAAAACGATGGGTATAATCAGATAAATCTTCGATGATTTGTCCATATTCCTCACTTTCATAATCAGTTCTAGTAACTAATTGATGATTGATTTCTTCTAATTTCTTTTCAACTATCTTAATCTCAGTAAATGCCTCATAGGCTTCCTCAAGAACGGTTCGTCCCGCTTCAAAATCAATGTCTTGTCGAAGAAACCCCATTCGTACCTCTTTTTCCTGAGCGATACTTCCTGAGTCTGGCGCAAAATCACGAGCTAAAATCTTAAGCATTGTTGACTTACCTGCTCCATTTTTACCAACTAGACCTACTCTATCGCCTGCACCCAAACGAAATGTAACCTCTTCAAACAAATAGGAACCACCAAAAGAAACCGATAAATTATGTATATTAAGCATAGATTGTGACTAATGTTACATAGGTAGCAAACTAAAATTGTACCTTTGTTAAAATTTTTTGCAAATGTTAAAAAAAGGATCCAAACTAAATAGCATTTTAACAGGAACTTGTCCGAAATGTCAAAATGAAAGTATGTATGAGGACAAAAATCCTCTTAATTTGAGTAAAGTACTTAAAATGAATGAAACTTGCAGCCATTGCGGCTTAAGATATCAAATTGAACCTTCCTTTTTTTATGGATCGATGTATGTAAGTTATGCATTAAATGTAGCAGTAGGAGTTGCGACATTCATAGTTTCCTACGTCTTTTTGGGGACAAGTATAAAAAACTCTTTTTTCGCAATATTAGGTTCCTTAATTATTTTATTCCCTTGGGTTTTACGATGGTCGAGAAACATTTACATCAATATGTTTGTGAGTTACGATCCATTGAACTCAAAGAAATAAACTACTTTCTAAATTTCTTAAGATATCTATTCCAATTTATTTCATCAGATAAAGGCAACTGATGTTCAATATTATTATACAAAGCTTTAGCCATTGAAGGCCCTAACATAACTCCTCGTGTACCCAAACCATTTAAAATGTGAAGCTGAGAATAGGTGTCATGCGTACCTACAAGAGGTCTTCGGTCACGAACAGTCGGTCTTACTCCAGCAAAATGCTCTATAACCTCAAATTCACAAGATATAATTTCTTTTATACGAGCAATTAATTCTTCTTTACCATCACTTGTTGGCAAGTCTGTTTTATCTTTCCAATTATAGGTTGCTCCAACTTTAAAAAGACCATCTCCAAGAGGCAAAATAAATACACTTGTATTTACAATTACATCAAGAGTAAGATTAGGAGCTTTGATAATAAATAATTCACCTTTTGTTCCGTCTAGTGGCAAATAATTAAAATAAGGATTTTGATGCATTCCAAAACCCTCAGCAAAAATTATATGCTTTGCTTTAATGCCATTGTACGCAATTCCTTCCTCTAAAAAAACAATATCGTCATACTTGAACTCTTGTTGAAATAATAAAGAACGACTAAGTAAATACCCACGATAATGTTCCAATAAAAGAGAGGTATCCACATAGCCCGTTTTAAGCACCTCACCATAACCAAATGGAGCATCAATACCATTGTATTTTTTAAACTGCAAAGTAGTTGACAAAAAGGGGGCTAAACTTTTTTTATCAGAAGCCAAAAACCAATTGTTTTGTTCTTCGATAGAGAAAAACTTTCGATATATAGGTAATTTAGTATCAAAAGCAACAGAAAACTTATTTCTCAATGAATTATAAAAATCATCCATATCGCACAATTGACTACTAGCATCCCATACTTCTGTAAAACGCTTAAGGATAACCGGGTTATACAAACCTCCAGCTATACGAGATGAATTTTGAGAATTGTTTTCAAAAACAACAATTTTTTTATTGTTATTCAAAGCTAAATCAGCAAAGGAAATTCCAGCTAAACCAGCACCAACAATCAAATAATCAATCATACAATAAAAATTTAATAAGATTAAAAACAAAAAACTCTTACTAAAAAGTAAGAGTTTTTTCTATAATGAACTACATTAATTAATAGTTCCACATATCTTGTTCGAAATTACGAATTTTCTCTTTAATTCTTTCCGATTCAATAAGCTGATTTTGGGAATTGTCTTTCATATAATCTTCAACCGCACGGTCTCCGTAGATATTTTCCTCTTTGTATACAACTGCATTAAATCTTCTTGAATTCAAGATTTGATCGAAAGAAATTGGCATTGAAGAATTCTTCTCATTAAAAGTTTTTGCTTCATGCAAAACCTCTCTTGATGCAGGGAAAAATACCCAGAACAATTCAATATAATCTTTTTCCTCACTGTTCATTGTGTAAACATCAGGAGTTACTGGACATATTCCAAGTAAACGGTACTTTAATTCACTTTGACGTTTATCAAAATACCAAAAACCTTTAATCTTATATTGAGTAACATCTTGCGCAGATAAATCTTGTTTCAAGATATACTCAGCAGGAATGCTTTTAGTTGGTCCAACTGTTTCGTCAACATAAGTAACTGTTTTCTTTTTACCAGTACCAGTAACAACTTTTTTCTTTACTACTCTAGATCTGTATGCATCTGGGTCTTGATTAATCAATTCTCTACCAGCATCAGTTGTATCAATACGAGATAAAGAACCTTGTATATCTTTAAGCGATTTTTTAGTATTAAAATAACTGTCTGTATACACTTCGGTAATCTTACCTGACTTCATTGCTTTTGTTAAAACATCGTACAATGAACGTCTATCGTGTCCAATGTTAGCAGTATCAATAGGGAAATAAAGAGGGAAATTGATTTTTTCACTTAAATCAATTATTTCCCAAGTTGTTTTACCCATCAAGATATCTCTATCATGAACATAGCCATAAGCTAATGGTTTGTCATTATCTGAAATAAGTTGAGCTGCAGTCTTAAGTCCAATTTCACTAGGCTTTTTGGCATTCAAAAGATTGGATTGTGAAAACCCAGCTACACTACCTAATACAGTGACAATAGCTACTAAAAAAAATCTTACATTCATCATGGTGTCCTTATAAAATATTGGAGTAGTTTTTACAAACGTACTATTATTGTATTTCGTAAATTACTGGAGCTGTTCTTGGTAATAAATAACTACCAGCACCAACTAATTTAGTTTTAATTTCAGAAATCGTTACTTGATCTCCTCTTCCCGCTTTTGACAAAGCAGTAATACATTGTGAATTTAAACGGTTACCTGAAACAACAACAGTTGGTTGACCTGCAATTTTGAAGTTGAATCCAACAACATCCAAACCTACTTCAAAATCAAAATCAACTAATTTAGCACCAATTGTAGCCACTTGAAGATTTGATTTAGGCCCTTTTACTACGCCCATTTCTCCTCTAATAGTTCCAGCTGGACCAGGAATACCTTTAATTCTATAAACTTTCTTATCTGATGCCATTTTACCATCAGACATTTTTCCAGTAACATTAATTACTACTTCAGTACCAGTACCTGGACTCATGTTGTATTTACCATTACCAACTTTAGTCAAACCAGGTGCAGAAGCCACTACATCTTTATCAGAAATACCCGCAAAAGAAATAGACATTGGATTAACCACACCACGATACACTACATTCATCTTATCTGCAGAAATAGTAGCAGAATTAGGTCTTGGTACCACAACATATTTACCTTCAAATTTCAAAGGAATTGTTTTACCATCTTCTAAGAATGTAAATTGACCGTTAATATTTTGCTCTCCAACACCACCAGCTGTAAGTGAGATAACCGCTTGACCGTTTTCTAATCTACCTGGACCTTGGAAAGAAGTTGGTTTTGTGTTTTCGTCATAACGACCTAAAACTACTTTACCTTTTACATTCTCTCCTTGGAAATAAGCATTCTTTTCTAATACTACGATAGCTTGATAGTTACTGTAAGAAGCTGCTTCAACAGCTGCTTTTCCTAATGCAGAATTGTAAACATCAGCCTCAACTTTTTTAACATCATTTTGCCAAGCAGATAATTTTGCAACAGATGCTACAGCAGGAAATCCTTTAAAGTGGTACGAAAGGTATTTTATTTTATTACCTTCTTTATCTTTAACCTCACTTAAATCAAACTTTGCATCAACTTCTTTAGCAATTGCAGCATATTTTTTGTCAGCTCCTAAAGCCGCTTTAATATCTGATTTATACTTTTCAATTTTAGCAATAATTTCATTTCCTTTTTTAGTGTACCCTTCACCAATAAACCAGTTATCAATGTTGTCACCTTTATCCATATTCTCGTATGGTAATTTGCCAGTTTCTGAATCTACAGTAAAGCCTTTAAGAACATCTGTTTTTAAAGTGGCAATATAAGCATCAAATTCTTTGGTAATTACTTCTACTTTATGTGCAGTAGCTGCAGCGGCAACGAAATCACCTTTTGCTTCAGCAGCTTTTGTGTCTAAAGACATCAATAAAGCTTGATTGTTTTGTGTAGAAGCAGCATTTGCATTTTCAAATTTTTCATTCATCAATCCAAAAGCAGATAAAACTTCTTTGGACATATTCATTGCTAACATTGCGATGAAAACCAAGTACATTAGGTTAATCATCTTCTGTCTAGGGGTTAATTTTCCTCCTGCCATTTTTTCTAAATAATTAGTTTAATAAATAATAATTTTAGTCGAAAACTAATTATCCTTTGTTGTTCATTGCAGAAAGCATTCCTCCATAAACACTGTTTAATGAAGCAATATTTGCTGTCATTGAAGCCATTTGCTCTTTCAATTTACCAGCATTTTCAGCAATTTCTTTATTAGCTTCAGCGTTTCTTGAAGCACTTTCTAATTGAACTTTATATAAACTATTTAATGATTCCATTTGAGCAGCAGCCATAGATAACTCTTCGCTGTATTTTTTTGTAGATGCTATAGAATCAACTGTTGGAGAAATTGCTTTAGCAGCCCCTTCAAAGTTTTTGATGCTATTTCCTAAGCTTGACATCAACTCAGAGTCAATTTTAGCTTCTTTCAACATTGCATCTAATTTTTGAGATAAAATCCCTTGAGCATCAACTTTCTCTTCTTTTTTAACTTGAGATTTAGCTTGACCATTCGCTAATTCTGGATAAACTAAAGTCCAGTCCAATTCGTCTTCAACTGGTTCGAATGCAGATAAAGCAAAAATTGCCGCCTCAACCAAAAGACCAATAGATAACATTAATGTTCCTGTTAATGGTCCTAATTCAAAGTGAGTAATTTTGAATAATGCTCCGATAATAACTACTGCCGCTCCCATACCGTAAGCGAAATTCATTGTTTTTTTGCTTAATAATGCCATGATAATTTGTTTTTAGGTTAATTTAAAATATTTAGATTTGGTTTAATTTATTTTCTTCCTTTGGTAGTACCTGTAACTTGAGTACCCATGTAATCTTGAACAGTTCTAAATCCGATAAAACTTCTTGCTGAGTCAGCATATTCAAAATCTCTTGTGCTTACTTGCAAGAAATAGGCAACATCTTTCCAAGAACCTCCACGTACAACTTTACGTTTATTAGAAGCATCTGAAACGTTTGGATTCATAGTTGAAACATACTCAAATCCATTTGGATCGTAAGCATCGTTAGTCCATTCAGCAACATTACCAGCCATATTGTATAGATTATACCCATTAGGCTCGTAAGATTTTGCTTCTACAGTATACAATGCATTATCTGCAGCATAATCACCACGACTTGGCTTGAAGTTGGCCAAGAAACAACCTCTATCGTTTTTAGTGTAAGGACCTCCCCAAGGGTAAGTAGCTGATTCCAGACCACCTCTTGCAGAGTACTCCCATTCAGCCTCTGTAGGTAAACGGAAAGAGTTAATTAAATCACGTCCTTTTTGTTTTGATTTTATATAAGTGTTTTTGTTTTGAGTTCTCCAAGCACAAAATGCTTTTGCTTGAGTCCATTTTACACCAACTACTGGATATTCTCCATAAGCTTTGTGCCAAAAATAATCATTATGCATTGGCTCATTATAAGAGTAAGCATAATCTTTAATCCATACAGTCGTATCTGGATAAACATTAATCTCTTCTGTTCTAATGAAATCTTTTCTAGAACCTTTTTTAGCTTTTGCTGCAGCTTGGATGTCCATCCAAGTGTATTTGTATTTCAATTTATTAACGTCAATTGTTCTAAGACCGTTGTAGGATTGGTCTATTGGCAAATACATTGAATCCATCACTTCAGCATAATACTCATCTGGATACTTTTTAGTATCCTTTATTAGCTTAACCTTACGGTTCAACTTTCTTGTAGCGTATGGATCTTTTTCAGTACCTACACTATAATAATTGTCATACATGTACTTATCGTAAGCAGTCATCTTGGTAGGATCGGAATCATTAAAAGCAAAATCGCCAATACTTCCAGCATTTTTACCTTTGCCAGCAGCAGCTTTTTGCCCACTATCTTCCGCAAGAATTGCTAAACGAACTCTGATAGTTGAATCTTTTACCCATTCTACGAAAGAACGGTATTCACTATTTGTAATTTCGGTTTCGTCCATATAAAACGAACGTACGGTAACGGTTTTAGTTGGTGCATCGTCAATAGCGGCAATATCATGCTCTGATTTACCCATAATAAAAGAACCACCTGGAACTAATGTCATTCCATAAGGTTTTTCTGGGTGCCACTTACCTCCTTTAACACCTACTAATTCTCCTTTATCGCTTGATTTACCACAGCTTATTAACAAAGTCAAAAAAGCCGTAAACACAATGATTTTCTTCATATAAATTTGGGGGTTAACTATTCATCTTTTAAAGTTTGTAAACCTATTTATTATTTTTTAAATAAACAATTTTTACAAGTAACAAATCCGTTTTTTTTTTAACTACTTTTAAACACTGTTTTTACGCTGTGCTTTCCACCATCTCTCAGGCAACTCTTGATTACAAGCGGCCAAATACTCTTCATAAGAACAGGGTAACAACGTATTTCTTTTTAATTTATTATTCCCATTGGTTAAAAAAGGAATTTCTATCCACCATCTGTCCGTTTTATTACTTTTATAAAACACTAACTCTTCTTCTTCTAAAGGAACGATATACTTAAGGTAATTATCTTTACTTCCAAAGGGATACTCCCCTGAACGAAATTGATAACCTTCAATAAAATACCATATAATTTGCGCAATTAAGACCGCCTCTTGAGCGGTACTGGTATGATTGAATATCCCAAATAAAGATACTTTATCACTTATACCAGCATATCTTGACAATGAACAAATTTCCTTTCCATTAAATCCATTTGGCGCGAAAGTATTAAAATTTCCCGAATCTGAGGATTTTACAGCAGTTAAATCTAAACTTACTACATCAGCATCCCTAAAAACAGGCTCTGCGAGCGCAATATTATTTGAAATCTCACCTAATCTGTAGGCATCAAAGTATAATTTCTCTATAATATCAATCTCTTCTTGAGAGTTATAATAGGTTTGATAACCTATATTACAATAGTTAAATAGATTATTCGGAGAATCAATAACCATTTTTGTTAAATACGAAGTGCTTGATAAGCGATCCGTTTCTTTACCAAAATCAAACTTGTTATCTATTGCGACCAAATTAACCATTTGTTCCAACTCGTCATAAGCTCTATAAAGTGCATAAGTTAGGTCTTGAGAACCACCAATAACAATTGGAACAATTCCTTTTTTAATCAAACTAGCTACTACTTTTTTAACAGCAAAGTAAGTGTCCATTGTTGAATTTCCGGCTAAGATATCTCCCAAATCAGCGATTCCCATTTTCCAATTACCCATAAACAATCCATAGAGCGACTTACGAACTGAAGTTAAATCCACAACAGTCGCTACTCCTTCATCTCCTCTATTCTCGAGCACTCCAACCAAAGCGATTTTAACTTCACTTAAATCAGGAAACGCATCATCAGTATGCAATGCCATAACTCCACCAATGTGCTGAGAAGACAACTGGTTTTTATAATCTACGATTTCATTATCTATCGGTACAAGAAAATCAAACTCCATAGTTTACTTTTTTTTAGCCACTGCTTTTTTAGCAGGTGTAGATTTCTTTGCTGTCGCCTTTTTTGCAGGAGCTTTTTTTGCTGGTGTTTTCTTTGCAATCATTTCCTGAACTTCAGCTAAAGTCAATTTAGACGCATCAACATCTTTACTTAATTCGATTTTTATCTTACCTTTAGTAATAACCGAACGTCCCCAGCGTGCTTTCTCAACTAAAATTCCTTCGTCTTCCCAATTGTGAATGACTTTATCAATATTCTTTTGTAATTTATCCTCAATTAGAAACTCTATATCCGCTTGAGACAAATTATCAAAATCAAACTTCTTCGAAACATTGATAAAAATACCATTCCATTTGATAAAAGGTCCAAATCTTCCGGTACCTTTTTGAACACTTTCACCTTTATAAACAGCAATAGGCGCATCGGCCAATGCTTTTTCATCAATTAATTCTTGAGCACGTTCTAACGAAACATCCAATGGATCTTCGCCTCTTGGCAAAGAAATAAAGACAGCTCCGTGGCGTACATAAGGCCCAAAACGTCCGTTACTTACTTCGACTTCTTCTCCTTTATAGGTACCTAAATTTTTTGGTAACAAAAATAAATTCAGCGCTTCTTCTAAAGTAATGTTTCCGATATTTTGTTCGTTACGCAGACTGGCAAATTTTTTATCCTCATCTTCAGCATCTCCAATTTGAGCCATTGGACCAAACTTACCCAAACGAACTGAAACAGGTTTTCCAGAAGCTGGATCTGTTCCTAAAATACGCTCTCCACTTTCTCTATCAGCATTTGCCTCAACATCTTTTACATTAGGATGAAATTTATCGTAGAACTCTTGCATCATTTTAGCCCATTCGATGTTGCCTTCTGCAATCTCATCGAAATCTTGCTCCACTTTTGCAGTAAAATTGTAATCTAATATAGAACCAAAATTTTTCACCAAGAAATCGGTTACTATGGTTCCAATGTCTGTAGGTACTAATTTTCCTTTATCAGAACCTGTATTTTCTTTTAATACTTTTTCGGCTATTTTTCCAGCTTGAAGTGTAAGCTGAGTATAATTACGTTCCTGCCCTTCTAGCGTTCCTTTTTCAACATAATTTCTATTAATGATAGTAGAAATAGTTGGTGCGTAAGTAGAAGGACGACCAATCCCAAGTTCTTCTAACTTTTTTACCAAAGAAGCCTCTGTATACCTTGCAGCAGGTCGAGAATAACGCTCCGTTGCAGTAATAAATGAGTTGGCTAATGTCTCGTTTACTTTCAAAGCAGGCAACATCCCTTCTTGCTCTTCCTCGTCATCATCATGTCCTTCCAAATATACTTTTAGAAAACCTTCAAAAAGTAACACTTCTCCAGAAGCCACAAAAACTTCACTATGATTATTCGCTTCAATTTTAACATTGGTACGTTCTAATTCAGCATCACTCATTTGAGAAGCCAAAGTCCTTTTCCAAATCAAATCATACAAACGCGCTTGATCTCTATCCACATTTACAGTATGCAAAGACATGTCTGTTGGACGAATCGCCTCGTGCGCTTCTTGTGCTCCTTTGCTTTTGTTAGCAAAAGTTCGTGGCTTAGAAAATTCTTTCCCGTAAGACTTTATGATTTCGGCTTGAGCCGCATCCATCGCTTCTTTAGACAGATTTACACTGTCCGTTCTCATATAAGTAATCAATCCCGCCTCATACAAACGTTGTGCTAACTGCATCGTGATTCCAACTGGCAAATACAACTTACGAGCTGCTTCTTGTTGTAAGGTTGAAGTCGTAAAAGGTGCAGTAGGTGATTTTTTCGTCGGTTTCGTTTCTAAATCTGAGACCTTATATAAGGAGTTGGCATTTTTATTTAAAAAATCTTGTGCTTCTTGTTTGGTAGCAAAATTTTTAGGCAATTTCGCTTTTACCGTTTTTCCTGCTTCGTTGGTAAACTCTGCAACAACGGAATAACTAGCTGTTGGCGTAAAATTTTGAATTTCTCTTTCGCGTTCCACAATCAAACGTACCGAAACAGATTGTACACGACCTGCAGAAAGACCACCTTTAATTTTTCTCCAAAGAACAGGAGACAACTCATATCCTACTAATCGGTCCAAAACACGACGAGCCTGCTGAGCATTCACTAAATTATAGTCAATCTCACGAGGATTATCAATGGCTTTTAATATCGCATTCTTAGTAATTTCATGAAAAACAATACGTTTGGTTTTTTTAGCATCTAATTTTAATTCTTCTGCTAAATGCCAAGAAATAGCTTCTCCCTCACGGTCCTCATCGCTTGCTAACCAAACCATTTCTGCATTCTTAGAAAGTGTTCTTAGTTTACTCACCAAAGCCTTTTTGTCCGAAGAAACTTCATACTTGGGTTTAAATCCATTTTCAACATCTACCCCTATTTCTTTTGAAGGCAAATCGGCAATATGCCCATAACTTGACTCTACTTGAAACTCACTTCCTAGAAATTTTTCGATTGTTTTGGCCTTTGCAGGTGACTCCACTATTACTAAATTCTTTGCCATATCCCGTTTGTTTATGTCGGCAAAAGTATATGATTTTTTTAAATTTCAAGATTATTACACTTTAAAAGTAAAATTTATAGTTAAAATACATGTTTTACAAAGCTCCAAAAGAACTCTTTTTATAAAAACTCATAAAGGTTAAAAATACTACATTCCGCTTTTTCTTTAGCTAAAAAAAACAGAGCACTTCTTATTATTCCTTCATATAAAACAATGTTTCTATTTTAAAAAAAACTCTAAAAACATTGTTAATTCTAATTCTGACATCTTGTCATATTCGCCTAATTTCGCTTATATTTGCGCTTTTAAAATACCCATGGAAAAGATCATTGAAGAAAGCAAACAAGGTGAAAGTCTTGTTTTAGAAAATAAGCCCGAAAACACAAAAAAGCTTTTTATAGAAAGTTACGGATGTGCTATGAATTTTTCTGACAGTGAGGTTGTCGCATCAATATTATCTACTAACGGATACAACACCACTCAAAAACTAGAAGAAGCCGATCTTGTATTGGTTAACACATGCTCAATTAGAGATAAGGCTGAACAAACCATACGTAAGCGTCTTGAAAAATACAATGCTGTAAAACGAATTAATCCAAAAATGAAAGTTGGCGTTTTAGGATGTATGGCGGAACGTTTAAAAAGTCAATTTTTAGAAGAAGAAAAAATTGTAGACTTGGTTGTTGGACCAGATGCATACAAAGACTTACCAAACTTACTAAATGAAGTTGAAGAAGGTCGTGACGCTATTAATGTAATTCTATCCAAAGAAGAAACTTATGGTGACATTGCTCCGGTTCGATTAATGAGCAATGGAGTTACTGCTTTAGTTTCTATAACACGTGGTTGTGACAATATGTGCACGTTCTGCGTTGTTCCATTTACCCGAGGTCGAGAAAGAAGTCGTGAACCTCAAAGTATAATGAATGAGATTCAAGAATTACAAAACAACGGATATAAAGAAGTTACTCTTTTAGGACAAAACGTAGACAGTTATTTATGGTATGGTGGCGGTTTGAAAAAGGATTTCGTCAATGCTTCTGAAATGCAAAAAGCCACAGCTGTAGATTTTGACCAATTACTCGAAATGGTGGCTGTAGGATTTCCAAAAATGAGAATTCGTTTTTCGACTTCCAATCCGCAAGACATGCACGAAAGCATTTTACATGTTATTGCAAAATATCCTAATATTTGTAAACACATCCATTTACCTGTTCAATCTGGAAGCAACCGAATTCTAAAAGAAATGAATCGTTTGCATACTCGTGAAGAATATATGGCACTTATTGACAAAATCAATTCAATTATCCCAAATTGCGCTATCTCTCAGGACATGATTGCGGGATTCCCAACCGAAACCGAGCAAGACCATCAAGATACATTGAAGCTGATGGACTATGTTAAATATAGTTTTGGGTACATGTACAGTTACTCTGAACGCCCAGGAACTTTAGCCGGAAGAAAAATGGAAGATGATGTTCCTGAAGAAACAAAAGCAAGAAGATTACAAGAAATTGTAGATTTACAACAAGCCCACGCTCGATACAGAACAGAACAATACATCGGTCAAACCGTAGAAGTTTTAGTTGAAAAAGTATCCAAAAAATCGCCTAACGAATTCTCTGGAAGAAATTCACAAAGCATCACAGTAGTTTTTCCGAAAGAAAACTATAAAATTGGTGATTTTGTTAATGTACTAGTAGAACGAACAACAGGCGCTACACTTATTGGTAAAGCAATTGGGCTTAGCGAGATGAATTAAGAAAAAGTTTAATAGTTTAAAATGGCTTAAAGTCGTTCCAAAAAACAACTTGAAACCATTAAACACTTAAACCTTTAAACAAAACAATATGGAAACAGTTCAAGCAATAAAACAACGATTTGAAATTATTGGGAATGACCCCAAACTCAATCGCGCCATCGAAAAAGCCATTCAAGTGGCTCCAACAGATATTTCGGTTCTGGTTTCTGGTGAAAGTGGTGTGGGTAAAGAAAACATACCTAGAATAATTCATTCTCTTTCTCATAGAAAACACGGCAAATACATTGCCGTAAACTGTGGTGCCATCCCTGAAGGAACTATTGACAGCGAGCTTTTTGGTCACGAAAAAGGCGCTTTTACTGGAGCAACGAATACACGAGAAGGCTATTTTGAAGTTGCCGATGGCGGAACCATATTTCTAGACGAAGTGGGAGAACTTCCTCTTACTACGCAAGTTCGTTTACTGCGTATTCTTGAAAATGGTGAATTCCTAAAAGTAGGTTCGTCTCAAGTACAAAAAACGAACGTTCGAATTGTGGCAGCAACCAATGTTAATCTTTTTGATGCCATTGAAAAAGGAAAATTCAGAGAAGATTTATACTATCGTCTAAGTACGGTAGACATTACTTTACCTCCTCTTCGCGACCGCAAAGACGACATTCATTTATTGTTTAGAAAATTTGCTGCCGATTTTGCGCATAAATACAAAATGCCTCCATTAAAACTAGACGATAACGCCGTTCATATATTGCAAAAATTTCGTTGGAGCGGAAACATCAGACAGCTAAGAAACGTTGCAGAGCAAATTTCTGTTTTAGAAACCAATCGCGATATTAATGCGGCTACTTTGCAATCGTATCTCCCAATGGAAAGCAGCAATTTACCTTCTGTAATTAAAGACAAGAAAAGCGAAAGCGACTTTAATACCGAAAGAGAGATTTTATACAAAGTGCTTTTTGATATGAAAAGTGACTTACATGATTTAAAAAAACTGACGTTGGAGCTAATGCAAAACGGAAGTTCTAAGGTACAGGAAACCAACCAAAATTTGATTCAAAAAATTTATGGTTCAAAATCAGACAGCGAAATAGAATTCGAAGAAGAACCGAGAACAGCAGTAATTACGACTCAAAATATTGACAACAATTATCAAGAACCTGAGGAAAACTATCTTTTTGCCGAAACTATTGAAGAAGAAGAGATTCTAAAATTAGAACAAAAAGAAATCGAATTGATTAAAAAGTCGTTAGAAAAAAACAAAGGAAAACGAAAGGCTGCCGCTGATGAACTTGGAATTTCAGAACGTACTTTGTATCGAAAAATCAAACAATTTGATTTATAAAAATGAATACAATTTCAAATTACTATATTTGAATAAAATTGGAATTGAGAACTTAAAATGGTGTTCGTTTCACCACAACTTTATGAGAAAATTATTTTTTTTATTTGCATTCGTTTGCCTTTTCACACTGAATAGCTGTGGCGTATACAACTTTACTGGCTCAGGTAAAATTGATGCCAAAACATTTCAAGTGAATTTTTTCCAAAACAATGCCGAATTGATTGAACCTGGAATAGACAGAACTTTCACCTTACAATTACAAGATTTAATTCAGAATCAAACCAATTTAAACTTAGTAAAAAACGGAGGTGATTTGGTATACGAAGGAGAAATTACCGATTATAGAATCAGCCCAATGACAGCAACGGCCGATCAGCGTGCCGCACAAAACCGTTTAAAAATCAGAATTAATGTCCGCTTCACTAATAAAAACAAAGAAACCGATAACTTTGAAAAACCATTTGAGTTTTTCTATGATTATCCTGCCGACCAACAGTTAACAGGTTCGACATTGAGTGCTGGTCTAAAAGAAATTTTCGATAGAATTTCGCAAGACATTTTTAATGAATCACTTGCTAAGTGGTAATCCAATTAATCCTATCTTGATTATAAAATGAACGTTACTGATTATACCTTTTTGATAAACAAACCCGATACTATTAATAGTGTCTATACGGATGCACTTGGAAATATTCTAAATGAATTTCCCTACTTTCAAAGTGCAAGAGCCTTGCGTCTAAAAGGTCTTTTCAACCAAAATAGCTTCAAATATAATTATGCATTAAAAGTGACAGCGGCCCATACTACAGACCGTTCGATACTATTTGATTTTATTACCTCAGAACATTTTGACACCATACAAAATGATTTGTACGACAAAAAAAATATCGAACTGATGAATATGGAAGTGGTAGATAGTGAAATCGTACATCCAAAAACTATTTTGGAACAACAACAAAAAGCACTAGAATTATCTATACTCACGTCTATAAAAGAAGCGACTAATAATAACGATACTATTTCCGAAAACGAATCGGAATCGGTTATTGAACTCGGCAAACCCATTGACTTCACTCCAAATGAGAAGCACTCCTTTCAGGAATGGTTACAATTATCGAGAACACAGCCTATCGACCGAAGTATAGAAAACAATTCAAAAACCTTCGAAGATAGTATGGAAGAAGAAAGAAAGAAAAAAGCAGCATTGATTGATAAGTTCATAGAAACCAATCCTAAAATTGCACCAATCAAACCCGGTTCTGCTCCAGCTCCGCAATTTGAACTCAATTCTTCAGACAATACCCACTTAATGACAGAGACTTTAGCAAGAGTTTACTTGGAACAAAAAAAATATCAAAAAGCGATACAAGCTTATGAAATATTAATTTTGAAATATCCAGAAAAAAGTAGTTTCTTTGCAGACCATATATCAGAAATAAGGAATTTACAAAATAACAATAATTAAACAATGAGCACATTTTCAATTTTTTTAGTTTTAATAACTATAGTTTGTTTTTTACTAATCGTAGTAATTATGGTTCAAAACCCTAAAGGTGGAGGATTATCATCATCAATAGGAGGATCACAAATGTTGGGTGGTGTTCAAAAAACGACTGACTTTTTAGACAAAAGTACTTGGACATTAGCTACTATCTTGATTGCTTTAATTTTGCTTTCTAGCTTAAGCTTTTCAGGATCTATGAGTGATACAGATTCTAAAATCATCGAAAAAACTGAAACTGCTGCTCCACAAACAGCTCCAGTACAAAATGCACCTGCAACACCTGCTGCACCTGCTACAAAATAATAGAAACCTATACATTATAAAATGCCAGCCTGTCAAAGCTGGCATTTTTTTTAGGAAAAATTGTCAGTTTACAAGGGTTGGCACAATTTCTGAAATTCAAGAATCGATTAAAAATTAATTCAAAATAAAAAATAAAAACCATGGCATTAAACATTAAACCCCTATCGGATAGAGTTCTTATCGAACCTGTTGCCGCTGAAACAAAAACAGCTTCAGGGATTTTTATTCCTGATACCGCAAAAGAAAAACCTCAAAAAGGAACTGTAATTGCTGTTGGTAACGGAACCAAAGACCACGCAATGACAGTAAAAGTAGGCGATACCGTACTTTATGGTAAATATGCGGGTACAGAATTAAAATTAGAAGGAACCGATTATTTGATTATGCGCGAGGATGATATTCTTGCAATTATCTAAAAAATTAAACAGTACGGATAAGTCGCGGCTTATCCCTTCAATTTATTAATTATTCTAAAAAAATAAAAAAATGGCAAAAGATATTAAATTTGATATTGAAGCACGTGACGGTTTAAAACGTGGGGTAGACGCATTAGCTAATGCAGTAAAAGTAACACTTGGACCAAAAGGACGAAATGTTATTATTGGAAAAGCTTTTGGAGGACCAAATGTAACTAAAGACGGTGTAACGGTAGCTAAAGAAATCGAATTGAAAGACCCATTAGAAAATATGGGAGCTCAAATGGTAAAAGAAGTAGCTTCAAAAACCAACGACTTAGCGGGTGATGGTACTACAACTGCAACTGTTTTAGCGCAAGCCATCGTAAAAGAAGGCTTAAAAAACGTAGCCGCTGGAGCCAATCCAATGGATTTAAAAAGAGGAATCGACAAAGCTGTTGAAGCTATTGTTGCCGACTTAGCCAAACAAGCCAAAGTAGTAGGAAGTGATTCTGAAAAAATCAAACAAATTGCTTCTATTTCTGCCAACAATGACGAAGTAATTGGTGAATTAATCGCTACTGCTTTCGCAAAAGTTGGAAAAGAAGGTGTAATCACTGTTGAGGAAGCCAAAGGAACCGAAACCTTTGTAGATGTAGTAGAAGGAATGCAATTCGACAGAGGTTATTTATCTCCTTACTTCGTAACGAATCCAGAGAAAATGGAAGCTGAATTAGAGAATCCATTCATCCTTTTATACGACAAAAAAGTTTCTTCATTAAAAGAATTATTGCCAGTTTTAGAACCGGTAGCACAATCAGGAAAACCATTATTAATTATTGCAGAAGATGTAGATGGCGAAGCTTTATCAACATTGGTAGTAAACAAATTACGTGGTGCCTTGAAAATTGCTGCGGTAAAAGCACCTGGTTTTGGAGATAGAAGAAAAGCAATGTTAGAAGACATCGCAATCTTAACAGGAGGAACTGTAATCTCTGAAGAAAGAGGCTATACACTAGAAAACACTACTATCGATATGTTAGGAACTGCCAACAGAGTAACTATCGACAAAGACAATACTACTATTGTAAACGGTGCTGGAGATACGGAATTAATCAAAAACCGTGTGAACCAAATCAAAGGTCAAATGGAAACTACGACTTCTGATTATGACAAAGAAAAATTACAAGAGCGTTTGGCTAAACTAGCTGGCGGTGTTGCTGTTCTTTATGTAGGTGCTGCTTCTGAAGTAGAAATGAAAGAGAAAAAAGACAGAGTTGACGATGCTTTACACGCTACTCGTGCCGCTGTAGAAGAAGGTATTGTTGCTGGTGGTGGTGTAGCTTTATTGAGAGCAAAAACTGTTCTTAGCACACTAAAAGCGGACAACGCTGATGAAGCTACTGGTATCCAAATCGTTTCTCGTGCAGTAGAAGCTCCATTGAGAACTATTGTAGAAAACGCTGGATTAGAAGGTTCTGTTGTAGTAGCAAAAGTAGCTGAAGCAACTGGAGATTTTGGTTACAATGCCAAAACTGACGAATATACTGATATGCTAAAAGCAGGTATTATCGATCCTAAAAAAGTAACTCGTGTAGCTTTAGAAAACGCAGCTTCTGTTTCTGGAATGATCTTAACTACAGAATGTGCTTTGATTGATATTAAAGAAGAAAATGCCGGAGGCGGAATGCCAATGGGAGGCGGAATGCCAGGAATGATGTAATTTCAAAAACGAAGTACGATATACGAAGTTCAAAATAAAAAAATCCGAAGTTTAAAACTTCGGATTTTTTGTTTGTATAATCAACTAAGGACTAATCACTATTTACATGGACAAAATTATTCTGGTCGCTTTTTCAACATTTTCATAAATACTGGAAAAGTAGAAACCAAAATAATTCCAATCACAATATATTCAATGTGTTTTTTCAAGTCGATACCGTATTCAAGAAAAATGCCATACAAATAATGCCCTGCAAAAATTAAAAGAAACGCCCACATAAACGAACTTAAAATATTGAAGAACATAAATTTCTTTTTATCCATAGAAACAATACCTGCCACTATAGGCGCAAACGTTCTGAAAATAGGCAAGAATCTAGCATAAATAATAGCTTTTCCTCCATACTTTTCGAAGAAATCTTTCGATTGCAATAAATACTTTTTCTTAAACCAAAAAGTATCTTCCTTTTTGAATAAGTAATAACCACTTTTGGCACCAAACCAGTAGCCTACCATATTCCCTAATACTCCAGCAATAGCAACCATAACAGACAAGAACGTTACGTTGATAAAATCACTTTCAACCACGAAAAGATTTTCAACTAAACTACGACTGTAAATTCCTGAAAGAAAAAGCAAACTATCACCTGGAAGAAAAAAACCTGCGAAAAGTCCTGTTTCGGCAAAAACAATAAACAGAACTACATATAACCCAATTTGAACGCCACCAATACTTAATGTGATATAAAACTCAGGATTCAATAATTGGGTCCATTCAAAATTATTCATATTCGGGCTTAAATTTGGATTTATTAGTTGGTGAAAATAGGCATTTTTTAACAAAGGCGCAAAACAAACCCCTATTTTAAAGTTTTATTAACGGTTTAAAAAAACACCCAAAACGATTGTCTTGGGTGTCATTGTCTTTGCTATTCTTTTCTCTCATACAAACAACATGAATGCAACTTGTCATAATCTTCTTTGGTTGCTTTTACCTCATCCGTATCATGACCCACTTTTGCAATTGCCTTTTTAACATCAAGAAGGGAACACTTTTCTTCATTGAGAATTAAAGATAATTGATGCGAAGGAATATCCCAAGTAGCTGACTTCACTCCTTCTACCGAAAGAGCTGCTTTTTGAATACGTTTTTGACACAAACCGCAATTCCCGTTTACCTCAGTTACATATTTAGCATTTTTGTTCTTTTTTTCTTGTGCTTGAGCAACAAAACCAACTAAAGCAACTAATACAACTAAAACTATTTTTTTCATGATTTCTATTTATTTAAAGTTTATTTTATTTTAAAACGTAGGCCTGCATAATACATTTGACCAAAGATTGGCGCATATACAATTGAGGCATCAAAAGTAGGCCCAAAAGGAGTTTCTGCTCCAAGTATTGCTTTGCTTTGCTTATAATTTCCAATATTTTCTCCTCCAACATATATTTCAAAGCTAGAAGAAAACACATGTGTTACTTGAGCATTAATCAAGTTATAAGAAGGTGAAAACTCAGGCAAACGATCTTGAGCAGGATTCGAGGCTGTTACTGGCAATTGCTGTTTGCCTAACCAATTATAAGTCGCATCAAAACGCCATTGGCTTCCAGATTCACTTCGTCCTGTTTCGTATTCTAAATTCCCAAAAAAACGATGCTTCGCTTGCAAAGGTCTTTGATAAACACCAGACAAATAGTGCGTTTGAATGTCATAATACTTATAAGCAGAACGCAAACTAAAACGATTCGCAAGTTCATAATTGAATTCGATTTGCAAACTCGTCGCATAGGACTTCCCTTTTAGATTATAAAACAAAACCTGCTGCGGCGATTGCATAACATCAACAACCGCTTGATTTTGAAAATCGGTTCTGTAAAGATCAAATCCTGCATCGCCGTTTCGTCCAAACAATTGAAATTTTTGATTAAAACTTAGACCATAATTCCAGGCAATTTCTGGATTCAACCCATAGATTTTTCCATCGGTATCCAAAACAGAAAGCGTTCTAGAGCTAGCAAACAACGATTGGTTCTCGGCAAAAATATTCGCCGCGCGTTTTCCTCTTCCTGCCGAAAAACGAATCACCGATTTTTCCCAAGGATTGTAACGAAGATGTAAACGTGGCGTTACAAAAGTCCCCAATCGATTGTGATTATCGACTCTTCCGCCCAAAACTAAACTGAAATTATCGTCGTTATCATACGTATACTCAAAAAAAGCACCTACAGAATTATCTACTCTTCCATAATCTATCAACCCCACAAACTCATTGTAGTTATCGTATGCAAAGTTGATTCCTGTAGCAAACTTATTTTTGGTATTGTTAATAATAGAATTGAAAATCAAATTCGAATAAAAGCTACTTTGCTTAATATCGTACACATTCAATCCGTAATACGAATTTTGATCGTGTAACGTAAAAGCATTTTGAAAACCTATACTTTGAAACGGCATATCTTTGAAGACATAGCCCACTTTCGTAGCCAAATCCAATCGTTGTGTATTGATTTCAGAACCCCAACGATTAGTAGTACCTCTGTCTTTATCTGGATCAAAATCAACCTCTCCCGATTGCTTTTTGTCATTCATATACCTGAAATTGATAAAACTCACAAGACCTTTTTCGGCATCATAATATTGGTAGCGATTCATAACATTGATTTGCTTTGCCAACGGATTATCCATAAAACCATCGTTGTTCTGGTCCATTTTAGACACACGAGTGTTACCGTGTACAAACAAACTACTACTCCACTTTTGGGACAATTGCGTGTTAAAATGCGTGTTCAACTCAAATCGAGAATCGGTAGAACCGTAGGCATTCAAAAAGAAAGGAATATCATTGATAGGCTTGATTAATTCGGTGTTAATTTGTCCCGAAATGCTCTCATACCCATTCACCACGCTTCCCGCGCCTTTGGTAATTTGAATACTTTCGACCCAAGTTCCCGGAGTAAACGACAAGCCATACGCTTGGGATGCCCCACGAACGGATGGTACATTTTCTTCCGTAATCATCAGGTACGGACTCGTCAAACCTAACATTTTGATTTGTTTCGTGCCCGTCAAAGCATCCGAAAAATTCACATCAATAGATGGATTGGTCTCGAAACTTTCGGCCAAATTACAACAAGCTGCTTTAAGCAACTCTTTGCTGGTCACCAAGGTAGTGTTGGTGGTAACCGTGAAGGATTTTTGCAATCCTTTTCGCTTTTTGGTCACCTTTACTTCGTCTAGATTTTCTTGTGAAAAAACCGGAAACGCAAGTAAAATGGTGGCTAAAAGCACTATTTTTTTATACATTGTTTACTCTGATTTATGCCGTCGTCCCAACATATTTTGGGCGTAACCCCATTTAGTCAAGGGGGCAATAAAAGTAACGTGCTATTCGCCCCCTTGCCTAAATGCGGTCGGGCTATACGCGTCCGCCGCGGCGGACTGCTGCTATCCCTTACGCAAACCTGCGTACAAGAAAAAATAGGCTCAAACGACAACTGTTTATAAAATTTTCAAGAAATTAAATAAACAAAAATCAGGCGTAAAAAATGTATTGATGGTATAATTGATAGAGCGGCGGTGCATTGATAGCAACATAAAAATCGTTGACTACCGCTTTTTGAAAATGAAGTGTTCTAGCAAAAACTGGAACTTGCTGAACAGGCACTAAGAAAGGAGCCGAAATATCAAACAGTACAATTTTCACAGTCGCATTATCCGACTTTTTCTCAAAATGCACCACTTTATCTTTACAGCAAGAATCTTTTTCGACAACTGCTGTTTTCTCACAACAGCCATCAGGTTCCGTCAAAGATAAAAGTTCAGAATGCAAACTTATCGCAGCAATAGAATCGCCACAATAATGCACATTAAAAGCCATACCTATATTGGAAACCAATAATAGGAGTGCCAAAAATAAACTAGTGCTCTTCTTTACATTCATACTGCGAAATTACTCATTGGATTCTTGTAGCAATTAAAATATTTGTTAAAATTACAAATCAAACGCTTGTCCCATCATTGGAACTACACATTCAAAGCCATAAAGTTCTTGAATCTTAATGCGCAATTCATCAGCCGCTTGATTTTCGCCGTGCACCAAAAACACTTTCTTAGGTTTGTTTTCTAAAGCCGATAGCCAATGCAATAAATCCTTCTGATCACCGTGAGCTGACAAGCCTTCAATCTCTACAATATTGGCTTTGACCTCATAATATTTACCGCGAATTTTGATATCCTGAGCGCCTTCTAATAATTTTCTACCCCGAGTTCCTTCGGCCTGATATCCAATAATAATTACTGTTGTTTCTGGCAAACCAATATAGCGTTCTAAATAACTCAAGACTCTTCCTCCTGTTATCATTCCACTCGCAGCAATAACTACTTTTGGCTGTTTGTTATAAATTATCTCAATCGTTTCTTTATAATCAGAAACCATCGTAAACATTTTACACATTCCAACATACTGTTCTTGCGTTAATTTATGCCATTTCGCATTATGCTCAAAAAGGTCAAGCATACTAATTCCCATTGGGGTATCAATAACATAGGGAATCGAAGGAATTCGCCCTTCTTCTTTCAATTGCCACAATAAAAACATCACACTCTGAGCTCTTTCGACTGCAAAACTGGGCAAAATTACCGTTCCGCCTTTGGCAATAGCGTTGTTGATGTACATTTCCAACTCAAGTTTGGGGTCGGTTTCGGGATGCAATCTGTTTCCATAGGTACTTTCTAAAAACAAATAATCGCCTCGAGTTGGTAAGGTAGGTGGAAATAGCAACACATCATTGTCGCGTCCAATATCTCCCGAGAAAACCAAATATTGATTTTCTAAATGCAATTCGATACTACAAGCACCTAGGATATGTCCTGCGTTACTAAAAACAGCTTGAATTTCGGCATCCAAAGAAATAACTGTTTTGGGCTGAATCACTCTAAAATGGGAAAACACTTGTTCGGCTTGAGCCACAGTATAAAGTGGTTCAGCAATTTGATGTTTCGAATAATGGCCTTCATTCGCTTTATTGGCTTCTTCTTCTTGAATTTTGGCGCTATCTAGTAAAATTAATTTGGCTATAGCAGCCGTGGGACTCGTACAATAAATCTTTCCCTTAAAACCTTGATCGACTAATCTTGGCAACCAGCCACAATGATCTAAATGACCGTGAGTCAGCAAAACAAAATCAATGGTAGCAGGCAAAACAGGCAAAGGTTCCCAATTCAATTCTCGCAAGGGCTTAATCCCTTGAAACTGTCCACAATCAATCAAAATCCGAATTCCGTTACTTTCTACGAGGGTTTTCGAACCGGTAACAGTTCCTGCCCCTCCAATACATGTAATTTTCATGAGGAATGTTTTTTAAATTAAATGCTAACTACCACACAATTCTCTTGCTTCTTTGAGTACATTTTGTATCCTATTTGGACTCAAACCAATTGTATTCAAAACCGATGAATGGGTCAAAATATCTTTAACCAATAGTAAATCTTTTTGCAATAAATGCTCCTTTTCTGCCAGAGACAAAGTGGTCAAACATGTAATGGGATATAATTTATTCTGGTCCGTTTTGGACTTCAAACAATTATTTTCGGGATAATTCCAACTCAAAAGTTGCAATCCTGAACAATTTGCAAAAGTGATGGCATCTGTCGTAAATCGATTATTGGTTACTATCCAACACAAAGTCAGAGGACTTTTGGAATCAAAAAAAGAATGTGATTTTGTTTTTAAATCATTGAATCTTGACAAAATGTACATCGGTACTTTTACATCCGAAGCCACTTCTCTACCCGCGTGAAACTTGCATTCAACCATCCCCATTTCAGAGTCTTTTTGAATCAAAACATCAATCTCGTGCGTAACACATTTTCCTTGTAAAACTAAATTGGTTTTCGTTTTATAGCCTTCTGATTCAAAAAGTCGCGCTATATATTTTTCAAAATAAAAACCTGCAGGACCTAACATTCGGATGGCTTCACGCAAGTTGTAACGCGCCGCATGTGCATTTGAATTTTTCTTTAGCAAGGCAAAAGCCATCTTGTAGATTTGCTTGGTCGCCATCCCCTCAAAAAGTTGCGCACTTATGGTCGAAATGATATGTTGGGCTTGCTCAGGATTGGCACCTGCTTTTAGTAGTGATTCCAATAACTTATTGGAATTAAAATCAACTGTATCCCCTGAATATTTGACAACTTTCATCACGCTTTAGTTTACATATTCTATATGCAGAAATCCAACTAAAGGTACGTATAAATTAGCTATTAAAGGTGTTTTTGATAATAAAATCCAGGGATAAAGAGCAGGATAAAAATAGGTTGAATCAAAAACCTACGCACATAAAAAAGAAGCAAATAATTTTGATTCTGAAAAGAAAGGATGTAAAAAAAAGTCAATAGTAAAACCACAAAGAAAACAGCAAACAGTACACCCGAAAACTGAAGCATATCCTTATCTTCAAAAATAACATACAACAAAGCCAAGGATAACAAGGAATTCAATCCGTATCTCAAAAGCAATCCTAAAAACAATGGAATGGGTTCATATATTGGCAAAGGTTGACCAGCATAATCACTTTTAAAAAAAGCCAAAAAAGGATCATAAAACAGTTGTGTTTCAAATTCGCGAATTAACACTAAAAGAAAAACAAGCAACAACCCAAGAACGATTTTGCCTTTATTTTGAAGTAGGTTTTTTAGCATAGATAGAAAAGTAGTTAACCCAAATAAACCATAAGATAAAAACGACCCCATAAATAAACAGAGGAAAAATCACACCATGCAAAAGATGCTCATAGGCTGAAAAACGATACAAGAGTAGGCTCAAAACTGCAATTCTAATCACGTTGAGCAAATAAATCAAGACATTACCTCCAATCAAATACAACAAAGTAGCCTTAAACTTTCCAGCGAAAGCAATCACAAAAGAAACAAAAAGTATCATAATACTTATTGCATTGCATCCCTCAATTACGGTAGCCACTTCTTTTTGATGCATCAAAATACTGATTTTAGTATTTTGATGATACACTACAGCCGAATTGGAATCGAATACTTGCAAGACTTTTTCAACGTGACTTGCTACAAGACGCGTGATACCATCCAATTGATTATTTTCATATCCTGACAGATACCACTGGTATAAAAAAGTAAGCAAGATATAAGCGAATAAAAATGCCCCAATGAATTTCAAAAAAGGCTTGTAAAGTGTCCAATAGTTTTTCAAAATTGATTTTTTTTTCAAATTTATGTAATTTATAAGACTAGCATTAAATACTTTTGTATAAAAACAATTATAAAATGACATTTCAAGAATTACAACCAAAGGTAATTGCCATTACAAGCAGCGCCACTAGTACTAGAGACGAGAAATTATTAGCCATTTGCCAACTGCTGAACGAATCTGTTGACTACTACAATTGGGTAGGATTTTACTTCGCCAACCACGATACCAAAACCTTACACTTAGGTCCTTATGTAGGAGCTGAAACAGACCATACTGTTATTCCCTTCGGAAAAGGAATTTGCGGACAAGTAGCCGAATCGAATGCCAACTTTGTAGTTCCTGATGTGGCCGCACAAGATAACTATATTGCGTGCAGCTTTACCGTAAAATCAGAAATTGTAGTGCCGCTATTTGTAAACGGGGTAAACATTGGTCAAATCGATATTGATAGTCACGTTATCGACCCTTTCACTGAAGCCGACGAACGATTCTTGGAGTTTGTGAATGAAGAAATTGCAAAGTTATTTTAAGGATTTCATTAATTTGTACTTAATAATTAATAATTATTTTCTACTTTTGCACCCGTCTTACAATAGCTGTAAGTCATACATAAAAATCATTTAAATAATATTAGCATGTATTTAACTAAAGAAGTAAAAGCGGAAATTTTCGCGAAACACGGAGGAAAAGCAGAAAACACTGGATCTGCAGAAGGACAAATCGCTTTATTCACTCACAGAATTAGCCACCTAACTGAGCACTTGAAAAAAAATCGTCACGATTATAACACTGAGCGTTCTTTGGTACTATTAGTAGGTAAAAGAAGAGCTTTGTTGGATTACTTGAAGAAAAAAGAAATCAACAGATACCGTGAGATTATCAAAGTATTGAATATTAGAAAATAATCAATATAAAAAAGAGGTGCGAAAGTGCCTCTTTTTGTTTTTACATTTCAAGCATTTACAAGAAAAAAAGTTTGGTTTTTCATTGGGTTTTAGGAACAACAACTACTACAACAACTACTACAACACAACTAAAACCCATTGTATAACCAATTAAGGAAAAATTTATGATTCCACAATTATTTGTAGAAAAAATCGATTTGGGTGATGGCAGAAGCATCACAATCGAGACAGGACGATTAGCCAAACAAGCGGATGGTTCTGTAGTAGTTAGAATGGGCGACACGATGATACTTGCCACAGCAGTTTCAGCTCGTAGCGCTAACCCAGCGGTAGATTTCTTACCATTAACAGTAGATTACCGCGAAAAATTCGCAGCAGCAGGTCGTTTTCCAGGTGGTTTCTTCAAAAGAGAAGCACGCCCTAGCGACAGCGAAGTATTGACGATGCGTTTAGTAGACCGTGTTTTACGTCCACTATTCCCAGATGACTATCATGCTGAAACACAAGTTATGATTCAATTGATGTCTCATGATGAAGAAGTAATGCCAGATGCATTGGCAGGTTTAGCAGCATCTGCAGCATTAGCAGTATCTGATATTCCGTTTTACAATTTGATTTCCGAAGTACGTGTTGCACGTATTGATGGTAAATTTGTAATCAACCCAAGCAGAGAAGACTTAGCAAAATCAGACATCGACATGATGATTGGTGCTTCTATGGACTCTGTAGCGATGGTGGAAGGTGAGATGAAAGAAATCTCAGAAGCTGAAATGGTAGAAGCCATCAAATTTGCACACGAAGCGATTAAAGTTCAAATTGAAGCACAATATCGTTTACAAGCGGCTTTTGGCAAAAAAGAAACTCGTACTTACGAAGGAGAAAAAGAAAACGAAGAAATTTATAAAAAAGTAAAAGCTGCTGCTTACGATAAAATTTATGCTATCGCAAAAGTAGGTTCTGCTAAACACGAAAGAAGTGCTGCATTTGCTGAAGTAAAAGAAGAAGTAAAAGCTTTATTTACTGAAGAAGAATTGGCTGCTGACGGTGATTTAGTTTCAAAATATTTCTACAAAACCAACAAAGAAGCCGTTCGTAATGTAGTGTTAGAATTAGGTGTTCGTTTAGATGGTAGAAAAACAACTGATATTAGACCAATTTGGTGTGAAACAGATTATTTGCCAAGAGTTCACGGTTCTTCTTTATTTACTCGTGGAGAAACACAAGCTTTGGCTACAGTAACTTTAGGAACATCTAGAGAAGCGAACCAAATCGACTCTCCATCAGAACAAGGTGAAGAGAAATTCTATTTACACTACAACTTCCCTCCTTTCTCTACTGGTGAAGCAAAACCACTAAGAGGAACATCAAGAAGAGAAGTAGGTCACGGAAACTTGGCACAACGTGCGTTAAAAAACATGATTCCTGCTGACTGTCCTTACACTATCCGTGTGGTTTCTGAAGTATTAGAATCTAACGGTTCTTCTTCTATGGCAACCGTTTGTGCAGGTACAATGGCCTTAATGGATGCTGGAGTTCAAATGGTAAAACCAGTTTCTGGAATTGCTATGGGATTGATTACTGACGGAGAGAAATTTGCGGTATTGTCTGATATTTTAGGTGACGAAGATCATTTAGGAGATATGGACTTTAAAGTAACTGGAACTGCTGACGGAATCACAGCTTGTCAAATGGATATTAAAATAGAAGGTTTACGTTATGACATTATGGAGCAAGCCTTGGCACAAGCCCGTGATGGACGTTTGCATATTTTAGGCAAATTGACCGAAACTATCGCTGCACCTAGAGCTGACGTAAAAGCACACGCTCCAAAAATCATTACAAGAACTATTCCTGGAACTTATATTGGTGCCTTGATCGGACCTGGTGGAAAAGTAATTCAAGAATTACAAAAAGCTACAGGAACTACCATCGTAATCAACGAAGTAGACGAGCAAGGTGTGATTGAAATTTTAGGAACGGATCCTGCTGGAATCGAAGCTGTATTAGCAAAAATTGCTTCTATTACTTTTAAACCACAAATGGGAGAAGCGTATGAAGTGAAAGTAATCAAAATGCTTGACTTTGGTGCTGTGGTAGAATATACTGCTGCTCCAGGAAACGAAGTGTTATTGCACGTTTCTGAATTAGCATGGGAAAGAACTGAAAACGTTGCCGATGTTGTAAAAATGGGAGATGTTTTCCAAGTGAAATACTTAGGTATTGATCCTAAAACTCGTAAAGAGAAGGTTTCTAAAAAAGCATTAGTACCTAGACCTCCACGCGAAGAGAAAAAAGAATAACGATTCAAGTAAAGGTTATATTCAAAAACCCCTTATTCATTTTGAGTAAGGGGTTTTTCTTTGCATAAAAAATCGAGCCTAAATCCATAGTTATTTATGAATTTCACAATAAAAATCAAAAAAAGTTAAACAACTTTACATTTAATTCATATAAAAAAAATACCTTTAACCTTATTAACCTTATAAACCAGTAATAGACATGGCAATTACAGTTATTCAAAACACAAAAATTAACACACAAGTATTTACTTTTACAAGTCCTGCAACCGTAACCTATCCAGTTGCTCCTTTGGTTTCGGCAAAATTCTACACCCCTGAAGGTGGTCCCTTAACCCTAAAAATTAGAGCTACTTTGTACATGAACTCAGAGGACACTATCCCACCAACAGTGCAAACCCCAATAGAAAATGGAAACGTACTAACCATGAATTACGATTACAATTTCTCCGAAGAAACCCCAGAAACTTGCGATGTATATTATATAGAAGTGGATTATACTTCGGACACTGTGGGAAACATTACAGAAATTGATTCTTATATGGTAAATGAAGATCCTGAGACTTCTAGAGGAACGGAGGTAATCGTTAAGTATCCATAATAAGCCCTATAAATAGTATAAAAAGGCATCGAAAAAACAGTCTTTGACACATATTTTTCTCGATGCTTTTCATTTTACATCCATAAAACAAATCGTTATGTTTAGAGTACGAATAATTATAAATCTATGCATTGTATTCTCTAGCTTTTTTGTATTCCCACAAGAAAACAACAAAGATTTATTGCACTTAGAACTTAATAAACAAACGCAAAAATTTCCAACCGAAATTAATTTTAAAAAAGCAAAAATATTTTTTTATAAAAAATACTGGGATTCTACTCTAGTATATTCAATGAAACAGCTAAATTCTAGCAAAACTAAAGAAATAGCAGATTATTGCCATTTTTTAAGAGGTAGTAGTTTCCGAGAATTAAAACTTTTTCGAGAAGCGAAAACCGAATTTAATTTGATTTCCAAAAAATGGCCGTTATATCCTTTTGTTTACAATAATCTTGGTATCATTTCATTAGAATTAAAAGACTATAAAAACAGCATTTATTACTTTAGTATACTCGAAAAACTTTCAGAAAAGGATAAAAAAAAGTATTATATCAAAAGTCTATATGAAAATATTGGGCTTTGTTATTTACTTTTAAATCAGCTCTCAAGTGCAGAAAATTACTACTTAAAAAGCAATGAGATTTTAAAAAAAGAAAAAGACACTATTTCATTAATTGGAAGCTATAGCAATATTGCAAATTTATACTATCAACAATACAAAGATCGCCAAGCCATTCCCTATTTTGAGAAAGCCTATTTTTTATCCAAAAAAGTAAAAAATTTTGACACCAGAAGGGTAGCTTCCAAAAACATGGCGATAGTCGAAGAAAATCGAGGCAATTTCAAACAAGCCCTAGTCTACCGCAAAGAATCAGAGCAATGGCAAGATTCTCTTAACAACCAAAACAAAGTTTGGGCACTCGCAGATTACGAGAAAAAATATGCGGTGGCTCAAAAACAAAAACAAATCTCGGTACTCAAAGTAGAGAATGAATTAAAAAATACGCAACGCAATACCATGTTTTTCTCTACCGTAGGTTTGCTACTCCTTTTAACTGGCGGTGTGTATGTTTATGGACAAAAGGTAAAAAATGCCAAAATCATTTTAAGCCAAAAAGAAAAACTAGACGAACTCAACGCGACCAAAGACCAACTGTTTTCTATTGTTAGCCACGATTTGCGTTCATCAGTTAATGCACTAAAAACCAGCAACACCAAACTCACCAGTTCATTAGAATCCAAAAACTACGACGAACTCGACAAACTCCTGCATCAAAACAGTGCGATTGCCAATGGCGCCTATAGCCTATTAGACAATTTGTTGCATTGGGCGTTACTACAAACCCAACAATTGTATTTTCATAAAGATTCGGTGCATTTGTTTTCTATTGTACAACAAATAGAATACAGCTACAAACCCTTACTGTTAGAAAAAACAATTGCCTTTGAAAATGAAGTATCCAAAAACTGTTTTATCTTCGTAGATCTCGATTCGTTAAAAATAATTTTGCGCAACTTGTTGGATAATGCTATTAAATTCTCTCCAGAGAACAGCAAAATTCGTTTTTATAGCCTAGACACCCCATCCGAGTTCCATCAATTCATCATTGAAGATCAAGGCATTGGGATGCGTCCAGAAACCATAGCCGAGTTATTAGAAGACAACGAACTATTGGCCAAGAAAAGCAATTCAGAAATCATAGGAACGGGACTCGGAATGCAATTATGCAAACAAATGATCAAGAAAAATGGCGGCACACTCGCCATAGAAAGCGAACTCAACAAAGGCACTAAGATGATTTTATCATTCCCAAAAACCGTATAATATGGATACCATCAACATTCTAATCATAGAAGATACACCAGAAGAAAGCCACGCCTTAAGCAAAGTACTTTTGGAAAACAACTACAACATCGTTGGGGTAGCAAGAACCTTTAAAGATGCCTTAACGCTGTTTTATAGCGAAAAAGTAGATATTGCCATCATAGATGTTTTTTTGGATGGAAAACCCGATGGCATTGCTTTTGCTGAAGCGATTAGCATAGTACCCAATGCGGTTAAGCCTTTTGTGTTTTTGACCAGTTCGCAAGACCGTCAAATCTTCGAAAGAGCCAAACTCACTAAACCGTTTAGTTTCTTGATGAAACCTTTCAATGCATTAGAAATTTTGTATGCTATTGAAATGGCAGTAGAAAAATTTTATGCCCAAAGCCAAGTCTTTCAAAGCGAAGAACAAGATACCGTGGTAAGCAATGAGTATTTGTTTATCAAGAAAAAAAATGCCTTAAAAAAAGTAGCCCTAAAAGACATCCTCTACATCGAAGTGGAAGAACGGTATTGCAACATCATTACTGAGAAAGAAAAATTTGTGATTTTAATTTCGTTGACCAAAATCAGCGGTTTACTCAATCCCAATGAATTCATCAAAACCCATCGCAATTACTTGGTCAATGTAAACAAAATCGAAGAAATCATCCTTGCCGACAATTTAATCATCGTACAAGGCGGACACAAAGTCAACCTAAGCGACACCTACAAAGACTTCATTAAGAAAATGAATATTTTGTCGTAATATCGTTTCCTCAGATTTTGCAATCGCTATATTATAAAAAGACAATAACTAACACCACTTAAATTACTTAAACGAAGTAAGAAATAAGTTCTGATGAAGTTATTAAATTCAAAATGCATATAAAAATCTTCTCTCCATTTAAAAAACACTAATAAATTATTTAGTGGTTTACATACTAGTAAGTAAGTAAATTACTTTTAAAAATAACTAAACTATTTCTCATTAGTAGGTATTTGACTATATTTACAACCTCCCAAATTAAAAACCAAATCCCTAATTTGAAATAACGGAATGAGAAAAAAATACCCCCATTATCATCAATATGATTTTATGGATTGTGGTCCAACCTCCTTAAAAATGATTTGTAAATATCACGGCAAGAACATCGATTTGGTTTATTTGCGTGAGATTTCGTTTATTTCTGGACAAGGTACCTCCATGGCAGGACTAGTGGATGCTGCTGAGAAAATCGGTTTTGCTACTATGGGACTAAGTGTGAATTATCAATCCCTAGCCGAGGATATACCTTTACCCTGTATTGTACATTGGCGGCAACGCCATTATGCAGTTGTTTATGAGATTAAGAATGATAAGATCATTGTGGGCGATCCAGCAAACTATGACCTTATAACTTACACTAAGAAAGAGTTCGTAGAAGGATGGTTACCTTCCAAAAACAAACAAGAAGACTCGGAAGGTATTATCTTAGTAATGGAACCCACTCCTCTGTTCTATGAAGATGATAAAAACGTTTCTAAAAAACCAAATTTACTTTCTTTTTTAAACCAATACATCAGACCTCATAAAAAATACATTGCCCAAATTTTTTTAGGATTGTTTTTTGGTACGGTTATTCAATTAATATTTCCATTTCTTACCCAGCAAATTGTTGATACAGGAATCAATACCCGCAACCTCAACTTCATATACCTTATATTAACCGCTCAAGTAGTATTATTTATTTCACAGTCTGCACTTAGTGTTTTTCGAAATTGGATTTTGCTGCACATCACCAGCCGAATGAACCTAAGAATGCTGTCTGATTTTATAATCAAATTAATGAACCTTCCTATTATTTATTTTGACAGTAGGGCTACAGGAGATATCCTTCAAAGATTAAAAGACAATTACCGTATTCAAGAATTTTTATCAACCACCACATTAGACGTTCTTTTTTCAACACTCACTCTTTTTGTTTTTAGCTGTATTTTGGCTTATTTCAATCTGTACTTATTTTTGGTCTTCTTTGTTGGCTCAGCGTTTTACATGATATGGATTTTGTTATTTATGAAAAAACGAGCCGAATTGGATTTTCGGTATTTTGACCAACAAGCAAACTATCAAAACACAACTATTCAATTAGTTAATGGGATGCAGGAAATCAAACTCAATGGCTCTGAAAAACGCCGCCGTTGGGATTGGGAAGCCGTTCAAACGACGCTTTTCAAATTAAATATTAAAAATTTATCATTAAACCAAAGCCAAAATGAAGGTGGTCGTTTTATAGACCAAATAAAAAACATATTCATAAGTTTTATTGCAGCTAAAGCTGTTATTAATGGTGAAATGACTCTTGGGACTATGCTATCTGTCCAATATATTATTGGTCAAATGAATGTACCTATCAATAATTTTTTAACTTTTATAAGAAGTTATCAAGATGCAAAATTGAGTTTACTACGACTTTCAGAAATTCATAGTAAAGACAACGAAGAACCGGTAGATGGAGGCTTTATCAATGAACTGCCAGAAAACAAAAGTATCAAAATAGAGAATCTTAATTTTCAATACGGGAGTTCTGCTTCGCAAATGGTCTTAAAAGACATCAATATCACCATTCCCAACGGAAAAGTTACCGCAATTGTGGGAGCAAGCGGAAGTGGAAAAACGACATTATTAAAACTATTATTGAAATTTAACGAGCCTACCAACGGACAGATCTATGTAGGTCCAACAAATTTGAAAAATATAGGATTTAATTTTTGGAGGGCCAATTGCGGAGCAGTAATGCAAGATGGGTTTATTTTTGCCGATACCATTGCTAGAAACATAAGCGAATCCGACATCAATGGATTAATTGACCCCAAAAAGCTACGCCAAGCTACACATACCGCCAATATAACTGAATTTATTGAAGAATTGCCCAATGGCTACCAAACTAAAATAGGCGATAGTGGCATAGGCATCAGTGGTGGACAAAAACAACGCATCTTGATTGCAAGAGCCGTTTATAAAAACCCCGAATACATCTTTTTTGACGAAGCTACTTCGGCATTAGATGCTAACAATGAAACGGTAATTATGAAAAACCTTGACGAATTCTTCAAAGGAGATGCAAACAAAAGTAAAACGGTTATAGTAGTAGCACATCGTTTGAGTACCGTAAAAAATGCCAACCAAATCATTGTACTCAACAAAGGGGAAGTCGTAGAGCAAGGGAACCACAATGAATTAGTAGCAAAAAAAGGATATTATTTTACATTGGTAAAAAACCAATTAGAACTTGGTGATTAATAAAAATTTACAACATGTCAAACCTACCAGAAATAGATACTAGCAGTGAAGCCATAAGAGATTATATGGAGCAAATTCCAAACCGTTTAATACGGTGGGGTAGTTTAATCCTTTGTAGTGTTTTGTTCGTTTTGTTTGCCATCACTTGGTTTATTGAATACCCGTCTATAATTCGTGCCGATTTTAAACTTATCGCAGTACAAACACCAAAACCAGTTATTGCTAAAGTAAACGGGCGATTGGAACAATTATTTGTAGCTGATAATCAATCCGTAATTGCAGGACAAACGTTGGGCTACCTTGAAAGCACCGCCAAACACCAAGAAGTTTTGAGTCTGGACAAAGAACTAGAGCAATTGGCCACTTTGGTCAATCAAAGAGATGTGATGCACTTAAAACAATGGCAACTCAAAAACTATCAAAATCTTGGAAACGTACAAATGGCTTACCAAGACTTTCAGCAAGTGTATGTACAAACAGCTGCCTTGTTTAGAGATGGGTACTACCAACAAAAACAAAATTTTTTAAAAGGCGACATTCAGGAATTAAACCATTTGACTCAAAATCTAAAAAACCAAAAACAAATTTTAAGTCAAAATGCAGCACTACAGGAAAAAGAATTCCTGATGAACAAAACCTTGTACAAACAAAATGTTATTGCTGCATCCGACTTAAATAAAGAAGAAAGTAAGCTTTTAGACAAAAAATTACCGCTAAAAAATACCGAAACTGCAATAATAAACAATACTATACTGATAAGAGCCAAAGAAAAAGAACTCTTGGATCTGGACAAACTTGCTATTGAACAAAAAGAAACCTTCAAACAATCGCTAAACACCTTGCGTAGTGTAATTGCTTTATGGAAAAACAACTATGTATTGACGGCACCAAACCAAGGCATAATTAATTTTACTGACGCATTACAAGCCAAACAAAACCTGAGAGCAAACAGTATTGTACTGTATGTTGCTGGTAATAAAAAAGAATATTTGGGCGAAATAAAAATCCCTCAAGACAATTTTGGAAAGGTAACAATAGGGCAGCAGGTGCTCATCAAATTTCAAGGATATCCATTTGAAGAATATGGTGCTGCCGAAGGAAAAATAAAATCAATAGCACAAATTCCTAGTCCAGAAAATAAAAATTTTTATGCTATTGTTGCTTTACCAAACGGACAAAAATCCACCAATAATTCCCATTTAACTTTTAGAAACGGCATGCTTGCCTCTGCCGAAATCATTACCGAAAACAAAACCCTAGCCGAGCGCTTGTTTTATAGTTTTAAGAAAGCCATAAGCAGGTAATTTTTTCGAATATTTATAAAAAACTATCCTTTAGCGAAATAAACATTCTTTTGTAGTATCTTTCCTGACTTTTTTTTGCAATCGTCAGGATTTTTTGTTTATTTTTATTTTTTAATTTCTAAAAAATACGATTAATATAACCCAAAAGTCATACCCCCCAAGTGACTCAAAAAAAATGGAGCTATTTTTAAATTTAAAAAACAAAAAATTATGAAAAACAAAGCAACACAAACCACAAACACTGCTAAAACAGCAAAACTAAAGAATTTAAAACCTCTTTCTAAAGACGAATTAGAGACTGTTATTGGTGGTCCCGAAGGTTCTAGAGGCACATCGACAGAAGTTCCTTAGTAAACTACCAACTCTAAGAAGTCTCCCAACTTCGTCACACAAGTTGAGCACACCATACAGTCATACCCCCCAAATGACTCAAAAGAAATTGGGGCTTTTCTTAAATTTCAAAAACAAAAAATTATGAAAAACAAAATCACACAAACCGCAAACACGGCTAAAACCGCAAAACTAAAAACAATCACTCCCCTTACTAAAGAACAACTTGAAACCGTAGTGGGAGGCCCTGAGACTTCTAGAGGGACTGTGACAGGAGTGCAAAATTAAAAATAAACTTTATTGAAAAACCAGCGCTACGAAGTCTCCCGATAGCGCGGATTTGCAATCCGTGCCCATACAGTCATAACCCCCAAGTGACTAAAAAAAATTGGGCTATTTTAAATTTTAAAACAACAAATTATGAAAAACAAAATCACACAAAACACAAACACTGCTAAAACCGCAAAACTAAAAACAATCACTCCCCTAACTAAAAAACAACTAGAAACCGTAGTGGGAGGGCCTGAGACTTCTAAAGGTACTGTCATTAAACTATAACTTTTTTTAACCCGATACCCCGCGGATTTGCAATCCGTGCCCACACAGTCATAACCCCCAAATGACTCAAAAGAAATTGGGGCTATTCTTAAATTTCAAAAACAAAAAATCATGAAAAACAAAATCACACAAACCACAAACACTGCTAAAACCGCAAAACTAAAAACAATCACTCCCCTTACTAAAGAACAACTTGAAACCGTAGTGGGAGGACCTGAGACTTCTAGAGGG
>NZ_JBPTTO010000016.1:0-35350 GCF_051547145.1 Flavobacterium sp. RSSB_23
CCACTACCACTCTTCTTACCGACGCTACTTATTATGCAACACAAACTGCAACCAATGGATTAGGGTGTGAAAGTGTTAGCCGATTTGCTGTAACAGTAACCATCACAAAAACGCCTGCTCCTAGTGGCTCAGGCAATCAAATCGTTTGCAATAGTGGAACCATTAGTAACTTAATAGCCTCTGGAACTTCTATACTTTGGTATGCCAATCCGAGTGGAGGAAGCCCTCTTAATCCAACAACTGCTCTAGTAAATGGTACTACTTATTATGCCTCTCAAACCCTATCCGCTTGTGAAAGTGTTAATCGATTAAGTGTTTCGGTAGTCATCAATCAACCAATAAGTCCAATAATAAAAAATGAAGAATCTTTTTGCGCTTCTGAAAATGCTACTATTACAAGTTTAACCAATCGAGTTACTAACTCTAATACAGTCAATTGGTATTTAACACCTAACAGCACAACCCCTTTATCGACTACAGAAAAATTAGTAAACGGTACAATTTATTATGCTGCAACTTATACCAATAGCCCTATATTTTGCGAAAGCAATCCCAGAACTTTAGTCAAAGTAAACATTGATGCCCCTTCAAAACCTGATGGAAATTCAAACCAGTTTTTTTGTAGTTCTTCCCTACCAAAAATAAAAGACTTAATAGTAACAAGTGGGGTAAACATAAAATGGTATGACAACAACAACACTCTTTTAAACGATGATTTCGTTCTAATAGATGGAGGAAAATACTATGCAACACAAACAATTGGCATCTGTGAAAGCGTTGAAAGATTTGAAGTTACTGTTTCAATTCTGTCCCCTGCTACACCAACTACCAATGCAAATTCGCAGCTTTTTTGCATTGAACAAAACCCTACATTGAACAGTATTGCTATTACTAAATCAAATCCATTGTCAAATATAAAATGGTATGATAGTTTGACTGGAGGAAATCTATTGCCAAATGACACTGCTTTACTAAATGGGAACTCTTATTATGCGGTTGAGGAGTCTATAAACCCAATTGCATGTCAAAGCAATAATAGGCTTAAAGTAGACATAATAATTGAATCTGCTGCTACTCCAATTGTTAGCTCAATAGAAGCTCCAACTTGTGCTAAAACTACTGGAAGTGTTATCCTTACTGGATTACCAAATGGCAATTGGGAAATTATCCCTTCTAGTGGCGCATCCGTTTTTGGAACGGGAGCAACCTATAAATTTGAGAATTTATCAGCAGGTGTTAGCTATAATTTTAAAGTTAAAACCGCTAATCAATGCGTATCTCAAGTCTCTATTGAAGCAATTATACCCGTTGTTCCTCTTTATCCTAATACAGCAACAATTGACGTTACACAACCTACTTGTAATATCCCTTTCGGAAAAATAGAGTTTACGCAACAAAACGGTATGGAGTATAGCATCGGCGGTAATTATCAAACAAGTCCCCTATTTGATAATCTTCAACCTGGAAAATACCAAACAAGTATTAGAAATAGTAATAGCACTACGTGTATGATAAATACTGAAGAGATTGTTATCAATCCGATTCCAAAATCTATTGCTTTTGAACTAAAATCATATTGCTTACAAAATGAGTTTATAATAGAAATCATTCCTCTTGATAATAGCTTTTCTCCAAACCAAGTTGAAATTACTTGGATAGACAAGAACCAAAACAGTGTTGGAAATGATACAAAATTAAACGTGACAAAAACTATTGGTGCGATAGATGATTCTATTTATCCACTTGAATTTACTGCCAAAGTAGCAAACACCGCAACAGGATGCGAAACTAGTCAAACCATCAGCCTATCTTCTATTTTTTGTGATATACAAAAAGGGATTTCACCGGACGGAAATGGCTCTAATGAATACTTTGACCTTTCCACTTTTTCAGTAAAAAACATTAGTATTTTCAACAGATATGGAGTTGAAGTGTATCAAAAGAAAAACTATAAAAACGAATGGAGAGGTCAAACCAATGATGGTACATCTCTTCCTGATGGCACGTATTACTACATCATAACATTTAATGATGAAACCTCAAAAACAGGATGGATTTATGTTACTAAAAAATAATAAAAACAATAAGAAAGTAATGAATAAAATAGCACTCTCATTGTTGTTTACATTAGGTTTTTTCACAAATGGATGGACTCAACAGGATCCTCATTACACACAGTACATGTACAATATGAGTGTGTTTAACCCTGCTTATGCGGGATCCAAAGAGGACTTGTCGATGGGGATTTTATATAGAAAACAATGGGTCAATATTGAAGATGCTCCAACCACATTTTCTGTTTTTGGTCATCAGCCCGTAGGAAAAAATTTGGGAGCTGGCCTTTCTATAGTTAGCGACAAATTAGGACCAATCTCCGAAAAAAACATATACGGAGATTTGTCCTATACACTTCAATTAAATGAAACTATGAAAATAGCTGTTGGGATGAAGACAGGAGCCACTTTTCATAGTGTTGACTTGTTTTCACAAATTGCTTCTACACTACCCGATCCTAACGAGGGTATTTTTGGTAGAGATATCAATAAAACGTCTTTCAATTTTGGTACTGGCGTTTTCTTTTATACCGATCATTATTACTTTGGTATTTCTATTCCAAACATCTTAAAAACACCTCATTTTGACTACAATGGAGAGAGTTACGGCTCAGAAGTTAGTCATTATTTCATTACAGGAGGTTATGTTTTTGATTTAAATAGTGATTGGAAGTTCAAACCTTTTGCTATGGTAAAATCTTCCTTTGGAGCGCCAGTTTCGTATGATGTATCGACTAATTTTTTATATAATAATCAAGTAGAGTTTGGGTTAACCTATCGCAAACAAGATAGTTTTGGTGGAATGGTTAATATTAATATTACACCTCAATTAAGAATTGGCTATGCTTATGATAGCATTATTTCAAATCTAAACTATACCACAAACGCATCTCACGAAATTATCCTATTGTTTGATTTGATCAACTATAAAAAAGTTTCTAGATCTCCTCGCTTTTTTTAATTATTAATTATGAAAAAACACCTCATTATATTCTTCTTTCTTTTGACCTACAACTCAGTTTCTGCGCAAAAGAATAGCTGCACCGCAACAGATTTAATTGAAAGATTAGAATACACCAAAGCAATAGAATTACTTTCAAAATGTATTGATGTTTCTTCAAAAAATACGGCTAGTATGCTTCAACTAGCCAATTGCTATTACTATACTTCCAATACTGGAGAAGCTGAAAAATATTATAAATTATCTTACGAAGCTATTAAAGACAAAGCCACACATTTTAACTATATCGATTGCTTACGTTCTAATAAAAAATATGAAGAAGCCAATGTAGAAATGAAAAAATTTGCCTCAAAATATTCATCTGATAGTAGAAGTACAACTTTTCAAAAAAAGGACAACTATACTGAAGCATTACTAAACCAACAAAAGAAATACACTGTAAAAAAGATTAATATTAATTCCGATCGAAGTGATTTTGGAGGTTTTCTAATAGACAGTACTTTCTACTTTGTGAGCAGTAGAATAGAACAAAACAAAAAATACGGTTGGAATGAAGAACCCTATTTAGATATTTTTTCCAGTATCAGAAAAAATGACACTGTATTTTCTCAACCAGTACCTGTAAAAGAGCTAAATAGTGCCTTTCATGAAGGGCCTATTACAATAACTAAAAACGGAAAAAACATCTATTTTTCTAGTGAAAGTTTCACGGTCAATCAATTTGACAAAATCAAAAACAAAAAGTTAAAAAGTGGACAAGTTCAATTGTTTACAGCCACCAATGATAATGGTATTTGGAAGAACGCAAAACCATTGCCTTTTAATAGTAAACTTTATTCAGTAAGTAACCCAAGTGTTAACTCAATCAATACAATAGTATACTTTTCTTCAAATATGCCCGGAGGAATTGGTGGAAATGATATATGGAAAGTAACTATTAATGCAGACGGAACGTATGGAAAACCCGAAAATTTAGGCCCAAAAATCAATACTGAAGGAGATGAATCCTTCCCTTTTATTGATGAAAACAATTTACTTTATTTTGCTTCGAATGGAAGACTAGGACTAGGTGGACTAGATATTTACAAGATAGATTTGAACAATGAAAGTGAGGCCGAAAATTTAGGAACACCTGTAAACAGTTCCAAAGATGACTTTGCTTTCTCTACTTTTTACAATAGAAAAATTGGTTATTTATCAAGCAATAGAGAGGGAAATGACAACATTTATTCTTGTGTACCAGATTGTACCAATTATTATGCTGCTGTTCTTACAGATGCTTCTACGAATCAACCCCTAAGTAATGCAAAAGTGATTGTAACCGATACCAACGAGAACCCAATAACCACTTTGCAATCTGACAAAAATGGATGGATTGAGTTTAGAATCGCTTGTGAAAAAACACCTTATCTAAAAATTTTCAAAGACGGCTTTGTTACTAAGCAGGTCGCTATTGCCCCAACTGTTGATCCTAATTTAAGAATTACTATCCCTATTGAACCAATTGCAGAAGTAGTGGTTACCGACACAGAAATCCACTTTAACCCAATATTGTTTGAGTTCAACAAATATGAAATCACAAAACAATCAAAAACAATCTTAGATAAACTAGTTTACATAATGAATCAAAATGTGGCTATGAAAATTTTTATTAGAGCACATACAGATAGCAAAGGGACTGCGAAGTACAATATGAATCTGTCTGAAAAAAGAGTTCAATCTACTGTAAACTACATCTTGTCAAAAGGGATTAGTACTACTAGAATATCAGGGAAAGGATTCGGCGAATCTGAACCTAAAATAAACTGCGGTGATCAATGTACCGAGGAAGAACACATCCAAAATCGACGTTCAGAATTTCTTATCGTAAAGGACTAACCAAAAACGAAATTATTTAAACCATACTACCCCAAATTTTAATTCTATAATAACTAACCACCATGTTGCAACTTTTTAAAAAAAACTATCCCCTATTCCTTTTGCTACTATTAGGTATAGGGAGTACTTCTAACTTGTTCGCTCAAAATTTAATAACCAATGGTAATTTTGGTAGCTTCAATGCAAGCATACTAAAACCACCAGCAGTTGGTTATCAAAGTAATTATAATCAAATTAATTACAATCAAGGCAATAGTATTCCAAGAGAATATGCTATAACTAATGATGCCTTTAGTGTCAATACAACAAATTTTATTTCTATTAAAGACCACACAACTGGGAACGGCACAGGAAATATGATGGTTGTAGATGGAGACAATAATGAAATTTTTTGGAAACAAAATCCCGATAGACAACTCTTAGCAGGACAACCCTATGTTTTTAGTTTTTGGATTGCCAATGTAGCTATTTCAGGAAACCCTAAAGCTACAATTCGATTTAATCCTAGTGGTTGTTCAAGCTGTAGCTCCAGTACAATTGATTTAAATACGCTTCCTGCTGGCTGGAATAAAGTTAGTTTTACAATAACTCCTTCAACTACACAGTGGGTTCGCATTGAATTATCGACCGTAGGTGCTGGAGGTGGAGGAAATGATTTTGCTATTGATGACATAAGTTTATTTGGACCACCCCTACCTATTGCAATTTCTAGTTCTCAAACTAATCCAACATGTATTGCAGCAAGTGATGGAGCAATTATCGCTTATGGTGCTGGAGGAATTCAACCATATACTTATCAACTAAGCGGAACAGCTACTGCAACGAATACAACTGGAATATTTACAGGTCTTACAGCAGGCACCTATACCGCAACTGTAATAGATTCTGACAGTACTCCTAAAACGATTAGTACCTCATTAATAACCCTGACAGAGCCTACACCTGTAGCAATTTCTTCTTCTTCAACAGGATGTATTCTTTCGGGAAACTCAGTCAATCTTACTGCAACTGGCGGAATTGCACCTTATACTTGGACAGCTAACATTGGTGGAAATCCAAGCGGTACATCAAATATGATTACGGTCAATCCTACCACAACCACCACTTATAACGTTAGTACCACAATAAACTCTACGTTAACTCCTTCAAATTTGATAACTAATGGTGATTTTGAGAATTTTAATAAGGGTTTTTCTTCAGAATATGGTTTTTACACTGTTAATCCGCTAGGAGCTCAAATTGCTTATGGTATCAAAAGTGATCCTTCTCAATGGTATTCTAAATTTGGAAAATATACAGACCACACATCTGGCACAGGAAACATGTTAGTTTGTGATGGAGCTACTGATGGGACAAGTGTGGTTTGGTCACAAACAGTAACTGTTAATCCATCAACAGCCTATAATTTTTCTTTTTGGGCACAAAACTTAATCAACTCAAACTATGCTACTTTTAAAGTAACTGTCAATGATATACCTATAACACTTAGTCCTTTATCAGCAACAAATGTTGGCGCGGCAAGTGATGGTTCAACTGCTGGTGGAGGATGGACAGAACTCAAAGGAGTATGGAATTCTGGGGGAGTAAGTCTAGCAACTATAAAAATTATAGACACAAATACATTAAGTGCAGGAAACGATTTTGCTATAGATGATATTGCTTTTATCGCTCAAACTTCAATAAATAAATCTTGCCTATTATCTGCATCTATAACTTTGAATGTAGGTGGAACTTCACCTATTACGAGTTTTAGCTACACCACACCAATCTGTCAAAATGAAGCCAATCCACTGCCTATTCTTGCAACGGGAATTAAAACAGGAGGGAATTTTAGCTCAACTTCAGGATTAGTTATTAATAGCACTACAGGTGAAATTGATTTAGCCAATTCAACAGCCGGAACTTATGTAGTAACCTATGCTGTGAACGCCGATGCGACTTTATGCACCACTGCTGGATCCTCTACTTATACAATCGCTATAAAACCTGTTCCAACAATAACAAGTACACAAAACAACAGCCGATGCGGGAATGGTACCCTACTACTTCAAGCAATCGCAAGCAGTGGTACTGTGCAATGGTACACTAATGCTACTGGTGGAAGTGCTATTGCTACTGGATCTACTTTTACAACTCCTTCTTTGAGCACAACAACAACCTATTATGTTGACGCTGTTGATAATGGCTGTAGTACAAATAGCCGAACCGCTGTTGTAGCTACAGTTAATTCATTACCTGCAATTCCAACTTTTACAAAAACAGAACCCACTTGCTCCACTCCTTCTGGCGCCCTTGTAATTACTGGTCCAACACCTTTAACTGATTACCAATTTAGTCTAGATGGAGGTACATTTACATCTGCAACTACCTACTCCAATTTAATCCCAGGCCCTCACACTTTAGAAGCCAAATTAATTTCAACATCATGTAGCTCGGGTACAGTGACAGCAAACATTGCTCCAATTCCAAGTGGTCCTACTGCAATAGCGTCAACAATAGCCCCTGCTACTTGCGGAAACAGTAATGGCTCCATTTCATTAGGTGCAGTAACAGGAGGGACATCTGGATTTACTTATAGTTTTGATGGCTCAATCTTTACATCCACACTTAACTACTCAGGCTTAGCCTCTGGGGATCATACATTAGTAATAAAAGACAGTAATGATTGTTTATCTCCTGTCATTGTTCTAAACGTTCCTACTATAAGCACTCCTGCACAACCAAATGCTGTTGCTAGTGCACATCCAACTTGTACCAATGCCAATGCTGGAGAAATCACGGTTAGCACTGTCGCTGGACTTACTTATTCTATTGACGGATCTGATTATAGTAACACTAGCGGTATTTTCTCAGGATTAGCTTCTGGTAGCTATTCTGTTACAGCGAAGAACGCAACAGGTTGTATTAGTCCTGCAACAATTGTTGGAATAAACAACCAACCGATAACTCCTGTTTTAGTAATTACAAATCCAAATCCCGTTTGTTCTCCAACAACAATAGACCTAACAGCTGCATCGATAACAGCTGGAAGTACTGGTGGTGGCACACTTTCTTATTGGACCAATGCATCAGCCACAACGCCTTTGTTAACACCCAACTCAATAACAAGCTCGGGTACCTACTACATAAAAAGTATTGTTGGAGGTATCTGTTACGATATAAAACCAGTAGTTGTTACTATAAGACCGACAGAAACAATTACGATTGCTTGCGGAACCAACACCATGAATAGTGTAAGCTTCAATTGGAATGCCATAACCGATTGCACTGGTTTTACCTACACAACCACCGTAAATGGTGCTGCTGGTAGTAGCGGAACTCTTGCTGCCACAGCAACAAGTCTTACTATATCAGGATTATCTCCAGGTGATGAAGTGCAATTAACATTAACTCCAACAGGAAGTAATTGTGTTCAAGCTGTAACTTCAGCGCCTTGTTATACATTGGTTTGTCCTCTCCCAACAGTTGACGCTATCTCTAATACTGTTGTTTGTTCAGGTGATACGATTCCAATTCAAGCATTTACGAGTACACCAATAGACCCAACAACAACTTTTAATTGGACTATAACCAATAACATAGGAAATGCATCAGCAACTGGAACGGGTAACATTCCTTCATTTGTAACTAACAATACAACAAATTCTCCAATTGTGGGAACAATAACAGTCACAGCTTCTCAAGGAGTATGTACTGGCCCAGCTACAACCTACACCATCACCGTACAACCTCAGCCTATAGTTACTGTTACTACTCCAGCAGCGGTTTGTGCTCCTGCAACAGTAGATATTACCACAGCTTTCACGGCAACTGGCGGTGGTACAATTAGCTATTGGAACGATGCTGCAGCTAGCATTCCGTTAACAAATCCAAATGCTATAGCTGCTTCTGGTACTTATTATATCAAAAGTACTGTTGGTACAAGTACAACATGTACAGACATAAAACCTGTTATTGTAACCATCAGACCAACCGAAGTTATAACAATCGCTTGTGGTACTGCAACTTTGAATAGTGTTACTTTCAATTGGAATTCCATATCTGATGCTACTGGGTTTTCATACTCCTCTACAATTAACGGAATTGCTGGACCTAGTGGAACTTTAGCAGCAACTGCAACAACTTTAACTATTCCTGGTTTGCTTCCAAATGATGCTGTACAACTAACACTAACTCCTACGGGCAGTAATTGTGTTCAATCCGTAACATCTGGAATCTGCAATGCACTTCCTTGTAATAATCCTGTTGTAACTCCAATAGCAAATCTTGTCGTTTGTTCGGGAGCAAGTATTCCTCAACAAAGCTTTAGCAGTACTCCTGTAGACCTGATTAACACCAATTACTTTTGGAGTATGACCAATACTATTGGAGCTCCAGCACTTTCTGGAATTGGAAACATACCAAGTTTTACCGCTGTAAACAATACAAATACTGCAATTACAGCAACAATACAAGTATATGCAGAACAACTTGGACCTTGTACTGGACCAATTATGACCTACACTATAACCGTGCAACCTCAACCAGTAGTTACTGTTACTACTCCAGCAGCAGTTTGCGCTCCTTCAACAGTAGATATTACTACAGCTTTCACAGCAACTGGCGGTGGTACAATTAGCTATTGGAACGATGCTGCAGCTAGCATTCCGTTAACAAATCCAAATGCTATAGCTGCTTCTGGTACTTACTATATCAAAAGTACTGTTGGTACAAGTACAACATGTACAGACATAAAACCTGTTATTGTAACCATCCGACCAACCGAAGTTATAACAATCGCTTGTGGCACTGCAACTTTGAATAGTGTTACTTTCAATTGGAATTCCATATCTGATGCTACAGGATTTTCATACTCCTCTACAATTAACGGAATTGCTGGACCTAGTGGAACTTTAGCAGCAACTGCAACAACTTTAACTATTCCTGGTTTGCTTCCAAATGATGCCGTACAACTAACACTAACTCCAACGGGCAGTAATTGCGTACAACCTGCAACATCTGGAATCTGCAATGCGCTTCCTTGTAATAATCCTGTTGTAACGCCAATGGCAAATCTTGTCGTTTGTTCAGGAGCAAGTATTCCGCAACAAACCTTTAGCAGTACTCCTGTAGACCTGATTAACACCAAATACTTTTGGAGTATGACCAATACTATTGGAGCTCCAGCACTTTCTGGAATTGGAAACATACCAAGTTTTACCGCTGTAAACAATACAAATACTGAAATTACAGCGACAATACAAGTGTATGCAGAACAACTTGGACCTTGTACTGGGTCAATCATGACCTACACTATCACCGTGCAACCTCAGCCAGTAGTTACTGTTACTACTCCAGCTGCAGTTTGTGCTCCTACAACAGTAGATATTACTACAGCCTTCACGGCAACTGGCGGAGGTACAATTAGCTATTGGAGCGATGCTGCAGCTAGCATTCCGCTAACAAATCCTAATGCTATAGCCGCTTCAGGCACTTACTATATCAAAAGTACTGTTGGTTCAAGTACAACATGCACAGACATACAACCTATTATTGTAACCATAAACACACAACCATTAGCTAATCAACCAAATGCTCTTACTATTTGTGATGACAATAATGATGGTTTTGGAATATTTGATTTAAGCAATACAACTTTGTTAAATGAAATAAACTCCTCTGCAGGAGTAACCATTAGTTTTCATGAAACACAGCAAAATGCTATCAATAATGTATTTGCGTATACTGGTTTGTATAATAACAATGTAAAAGATAATCAAACGCTATATGTGAGAGTGAGTTCTAATAGTACTACTTGTTACGCATTAACAACGCTTCAATTAAAAGTCAATGCCAAACCTCTTGCAACTCTTTTGGCAAAACCATATGAACTATGTGATGATAATCAAGACGGCTTTATGACTTTTAATTTAAGGTCACTAGATTCTCAAATACTAGGGATAAACAATGCTAGTACGCATACTGTTGCCTATTTCAAAAACAGTACAGATGCCATAAATAATACCAATGCAATAAGTAATGCTTCTAGTTACACCAACACAATCCCTAACTCTGAAACAGTATTTGCCAGAGTCACTCAAAATACGCTTGGATGTTTTGATGTAACAAGCTTTACCATTAATGTTATTGCTTTGCCTACAGCAATTTTGCCTACAGAATATATGTTGTGCGATGATGCCTCTGGAAATGAGATTGAGCTTTTTGATTTGACAACAAAAATCAATGAAATTACTGGTGGAAATACTAGTTTAAAAGTTCAATTCTTCCGCTCACAATCAGAAGCTCTTGCTAACTCCAATCCGATAACAAATATTACAAGTTTTGCGAATACCATCAATTCACAAACCCTTTTTGTAAGTGTAACAAATACTACAACCAATTGTACTAGTTATACCACACTTACTTTGAGAGTTATGCCTTTACCAAAACCAAACACTACTCCTACTACCTTGCAATTATGTGATAGTAGTACTAACAATTTAGGTGTCGCAACTTTTGATTTGACTTTAGCTGAAAACGAAATCAAAAATGGTGATGTGAGTCTTGTACTTGAATACTATACCAATAAAATTGATGCCGAAAGCGGAAATACATCCAATAGAATTAGTAACCCTAGCCAATTTACCAACACGACAATAAATCAAAACATTTATGTAAGAGTAAGTACATCACCTGCTAATCCAAATGATATCAAATGTGCAACTGTAGTTACACTTCCTCTAAAAGTAAATTTATTACCAGGCTTTAATAATGTCTCTAATTATGTACTCTGTGAGCCCAATACTGATGGATTCATGACTTTTGACTTTTCAAACAAAACAGTAGAGATGTTGAATACCGTTAGCAACCCTAACGACTATAAAATCAGCTATTTTGATAGCCAAGTAAATGCCATCAACAATACAAACCCTCTTTCCAATTTGTATACTAATACCACTGCATTTAATCAAGACATTTACGTTAGAATAGAAAATCTAATTACAAACTGTACAAGTTCTTCTAATCTTTTTAAACTCATCGTCGAAGAAGGAGCAGCAACTACTAGCGTGACCAATGCCCAAAGCAGTTTCTGTGATTCAGATGATACGAATGATGGAAAAATGACATTAAATTTAACCACATTTAATACCATACTTCTAGGAACAAACCCAGTAAGCAATTATCAAATTACCTATTTTACGAGTTTAAATGACGCTCAATTAAATAATAACCCTATTCCAAATCCATCAAGCTATTTGAGCGCTATCCCTTTTAGCTATATGGTTTACGCAAGAATAACAAATATAGTATCGGCATCTAAATGCACGGCAATAGAAGCCATTAGAATTACAATTAATCCACAAGTGCTACCTAAACCTGTCGACGGAATCATATGTGTTGACCCTATTTCTGGCACTACAATTAGGGATTATATCATCGACTCCACATTACCAACCACTGGTTATACCTACCAATGGAGTTTTAATGGTACTGTGTTACCTCTTGAACAAAACGCAACTCTAGTGGCGAATAAAGCAGGTACTTATTCCCTTATTGCTACCAATTCGCTAACAGGTTGTAGTTCAAAAGAAGTAAAAATTGAAGTAAAATCATCTCAATCTGCCAATGCTTCGTACATTCTTACGCGTTCTTTTTCAAAAGAGCAAATGTTTACAGTTAGTGTTAGCAACGGTACTATTGAAGATTATTCGTATCAATTAGACCAAGGAGAGATACAATTGTCACCCATATTTAATGGAGTAACTCCTGGTCCGCATCAAATAACAATTAGAGATTTAGATGGCTGTCAAGAAACCATTTTAGACGCTTATGCGCTCGATTTTCCTAACTTCTTCACACCAAACGGAGACGGTTATAATGATACTTGGAATATTAGCGATTTATCAAACCAACCTAATGCGGTGATTTACATCTTTGATAGATTCGGAAAACTCTTAAACGAAATTAGACCTCAAGGTAATGGCTGGGATGGAACTTACAATCGAAATGACCTTCCTGCTACTGACTATTGGTTCAAAGTAATCTTTGAAGAAAATGGTAAAATGGTTGAGTTTAAATCTCACTTTTCGCTGAAACGATAAATTCAAAAAACAAAAATTGACAAATTTAACTCCTCAAAAATACAATGAAATTAAAATTCATATTACCACTAGTACTCTTACTAACTCAACTAACAATTGCACAAGAGGGAATTGCTGTCTACAGTGATTACCTCTCAGACAACTATTACCTGCTTCATCCCTCCATGGCTGGTAGTTCTAATTGTGCAAAAATTAGACTTACAAGTAGACAACAATGGAATTCGCAACCAGAATCTCCAAGATTACAAACGCTTAGTTTTAATATGGGAGTTGGTGAACGTTCAGGGATTGGTGCAATCGTTTTTAATGATAGAAATGGATACCATTCCCAAAAAGGATTAAAACTAACCTATGCCCATCACCTACCTCTCAATGAAAGCGGTCCAGAATTGAACCAATTATCATTTGGAATGAATGCGGGTATCATTCAAAGTAGTCTTGACGAGACCAAATTTAGTCCCATCTTTGACCCTATTACCCAAGCTGGTGCACAATTAAAAGATTCCTATTTTAATCTTGACGTGGGCTTATCTTATCAATATAATAATTTTTATACCCATGCTACTGTAAAAAATATGGTTGCTAATCAAAGACAATTGTATACCGATATTGAATCCGATAATCTAAGAAAATATCTTATTTCTACGGGATATATCTTTGGTGAAACGGAACTATTACAAGTAGAGCCTTCCGTTTTATTTCAATTGGTGGAAAAAACCCAAGAGAGTTTTGTCGATATTAATTTAAAACTATATAAAAAATTAAATGATGGTATCTTGTGGGGAGGCATTTCATACAGAAGAAGCCTAGATGGTGCCAGTTACGGTACTAATGACAGCCAAAAACTACAGAACCTTATTCCAATTCTAGGTATTAATTATAAAAATGTAATGTTTGCCTATACGTATACATCGTTTGTAGGTAACATCCAATTTGCTAGCGGTGGTTTTCATCAAATCACTCTCGGATTGGATGTTTTTTGCAAAAAACTACGCTACGATTGTTTTTGCCCAGCAGTCAATTAAAAAAATTAAATGCTTTTATAGCTCAATTTTAACTTAAAAATTGGGCTATAAAAGGCAGTTCAACCAAATAAAACAATACAAGAACAGTAATCATTCATTGAATTATTATCTAAAAAAACAAAGAAACATTAAATAGTAATCATCAAAAATAAAATTTCAGTAAATAAAATTAAACGAGTTAACATTTATTTTAATACTTTTATAAAAAGATAAAACAATAACTTAACTGAAAATTTATGAAAAGAATAACTTTACTATTTTTTTTACTTTGCTCCTTAATCTCTTTTGCCCAAAGAGAAGTTACCGGTACCATAAAAGATGCCGAGGGTAACCCAATACCAGGAGTCAATGTAATCGAAAAAGGAACTTCAAACGGAGTTTCAACTGATTTTGACGGAAAGTATAAAATCAAAATTTCTGAAAATGGAGTATTGGTTTTTAGTTACGTAGGCTACAAAACAACTACCAAAACACCATCTGGAGAAGAACTCAGTATTACATTGACTAGTGATAATGTTCAAGAATTGCAAGAAGTTCAGGTGGTTGGTTCAAGAAACTCTAAACGAACCGTTGTCAATTCTGCGGTTCCCATCGACATCATTAGTGTAAAAGATGTAACAACTCAAAGTGGAAAATTAGAAATCAATGAACTTCTTCAATATGTAGCCCCTTCCTTTAATGCCAATAAACAATCCGGATCCGACGGAGCTGACCACGTAGATCCAGCATCGCTCAGAGGATTAGGACCTGATCAAACCTTGGTTTTAATCAACGGAAAACGACGTCATCAATCGTCATTGATCAATCTTTTTGGTACTCGTGGTAGAGGAAATACTGGAACCGATTTAAATGCCATTCCAGCTGCTTCTATTAAAAGAATAGAAATTTTGAGAGATGGTGCCGCAGCGCAATATGGCTCTGATGCGATTGCTGGGGTAATAAATATCGTTCTTAACGACAATGTCGATGAAGTAACTGGAATGATTACTTATGGTGCTTATAATACAAATGCCCAAGGAGATTTTCCTGATGGCACAGCCAATACCAAAGGTTTTCGATTGGATCAAAATGGCAATGGAAACACCTTTGGAAAAGATCAAAATTTTGATGGTGGTTCTGTAAAAATCGCCGCAAATTATGGTCTTTCAATAGGAGAAAAAGGAGGATACGCTAATTTCACCACTGAATATTTGAGTAAAAATAAAACCTTACGCCCTGGTTTTGATTTCAGAAAAGGATTTGGTGAAGCCGAAATACAAGGTTTCAATTTGTTTGGAAATTTAGCCATTCCTGTTTCAGAAAAATCAGAGTTTTATGCTTTTGGAGGACGCAACTTTAGAGATACAGATGCTTATGCCTTCACAAGAAACGATGGCGAAAGAGTCGTTGAAACTATTTATCCTGGAGGATACACCCCAAGAATCACTTCAAACATTGTAGATAATTCTTTTGCTGCTGGTTTTAGAACCAAAACAGCTAGCGGTTGGAAAATCGACATCAGTAATACTTATGGGAAAAATCTTTTCCATTATTATGTAAAAGGAACCATTAATGCTTCGTTAGAGGAAGCCTCTCCTACAGAATTCGATGCAGGTGGACATAGTCTCATCCAAAATACTATGAATTTTGATTTTTCCAAAAATTATGATTCAGTTTTGAGCGGAATGAACTTAGCCTTTGGTGCAGAATACAGAACAGAAAAATTTAACATTTTTGCTGGAGAAGAAGGCTCTTATGCAACATATGACACCAACGGATTACCTATTACTGACCCTACCTCGCAATTTGCTCCAATCGACCCTATTTCTGGAGAAGCAAGACCTGGTGGTTCTCAAGGATTTCCCGGCTATAGCCCCAAAAACGAAGTCGACAAAAACAGAACCAACTTGTCTTTGTATGCCGATAGCGAATTAGACGTAACCGAAAATTTTCTAATAAGCGGCGCCTTACGTTTTGAAAACTACAGTGACTTTGGAAGTACTCTAAACGGAAAATTTTCAACTAGAATAAAAGCGTCTAAAAACATCAACTTTAGAGGTTCTATAAGTACTGGTTTCCGTGCTCCTTCTTTGGCACAAGTATATTACAACTTGCGTTTTACCAATTTCTCTTCAAGTGGGGCTTCAGAAATTTTACTTTCACCAAACAATAGCCCAGTAACCAAAGCTTTTGGAATTAATAAGTTAAACGAAGAAAAAGCATTGAATGGCTCTTTGGGCTTTACCGCTACTTTTGGAGATTTTACAGCAACAATTGATGGCTACCTTATCAATGTTAAAGACAGAATCGTACTTACAGGTTATTTTGATGCATCTAGTTTTAATTTGGGAGTTGATGAAGCACAATTCTTCGTTAACGGTGTAGATACTAAAACTACTGGTTTGGATGTTGTTTTATCTTGGAAAAAGAAAATCAATGACAATTCTTTCTCAGCTTCATTAGTTGGAAACATCAACAATATGAAAATTGATAAAGTGAAAAATGGTAGTTTAGACAAAGAAATTTTCTTTGGTGAAAGAGAGAAAGCCTTTTTACTAGCCTCAGCACCTGACAATAAATTTGGATTAAACTTAAACTATGACAGAAAATGGTTTAATGCTGGTTTGGCTTTTACAAGATTCAGCGAAGTTAAACTACTAGATTATCAAATGTATGAAGATGTGGCAGGTTATGGTTCTTTTGCAGAACAAATTAAAGCCGCGACCGATACTTATGGTGCAAAAATCGTTACGGATTTAACTTTAGGTTTTCAATTACAAAAACATACCAAATTAAGCATTGGTGCTAACAACCTTTTCAATATCTATCCAGATCAACAAGATGACTGGGTGGAAGCTGGTGGCTACTGGGATGCCGTACAAATGGGTTTTAGTGGAGCCTACTACTATGCTAGATTAGGTTTTAATTTTTAGAGAAAAAAGAAGCAAAAAAAAAAACATCTCAAACTTGAGATGTTTTTTTTGCTTTTACCTATTTAGTCCTGAAATAGCGATACATAAAAAAAATGAAGCAAATGAAAAGCTGCTGTATTATTAGTTATCATTAGTCTCTGCTAATTCGGCAACCAAATCTTCAGCTTCTAAAGCAGAAGTATCGTAGGTAGGTGCAGTAGATGCTTTAAGTGCATTGAATCGTTCTAGTGCTTCTGCTTCATCCTCATCTCCACTAAAATAAGGAAAGACATCTACAATTGGTGATTCTGAAATTGCAGGGATAGTATATTCTCCCATCGTGTTTTTCATCGCAATCAGCGTATTATCAAAAGCTTCTCTAACATCATTGGCTTGTACCAAAAGATACATATTCGATTTGCGCTCTTTACCACTTTCTTCATCAAAAGCCAATAATGAAACTTTCGATTTGAACCAGCGATCAGCGTTCTCAAACGGATGGATTTCAGCGTAATTCCCCACTTTTATATTGGTAATTTTGAATTCTTCACTTATGTAAGCTGCCATTTCTTCATTGATTCTTTTTTCGGCCTCCGTATAAGATAAAGCGTCTACCAAATAGGGTTCAGTGGTAATCTTTTGCCCACCTGTTTCATCAGTTTTTCTATACTTTATTTTGCATTCGTACCAAATTGTGCTCATTGTGATTTTTTTTTAGGGAGCCAAAGATAGATTTTAACGCAAATAAAAGAACAAATTATTCAAATAGATATTCACAATTTTAAAGTACAGCAATCAATATTCCTATTTTCAACAAGTTAAAAAATCACCAACAGATAGATTGTAGTAAAGAGCAAAAGCCTTAACTGTTAATCCAAATCCTTTCTCCCAAAAAACCATATATATTCGTAATTTTGCGGCCTCATTACAAAAGAAAAAAAACATACTTATGGCTACATTTAGCAAACAACTCTCTTTTCGTTGGTCCGATTTAGATCCCAATTTTCATATGCGACACAGTGCTTATTATGATTTTGGCGCACAACATCGTATTGAAATTTTAGAAGAATTAGGTCTAACGTTGCGAGTGATGAAAACCGAACATTTTGGTCCTGTTTTATTTAGAGAAGAATGTGTTTTTAGAAAAGAAATCAATCTTTCGGATACCATTGTTATGCAAACGAAAATTGCAAAAATGAAACCTGATGCTTCACGCTGGTCTATCGTACATGAATTTTACCGAGACGAAATTCTGTGCGCTACTATAACCGTAGATGGTGCTTGGATGGACACTAAACTAAGAAAATTAGCCCAACCTACACCTCAAATTGTTGTCGATGCGTTGAATTCGTTTCCAAAAACTTCCGATTTTATTTCACTTTAAACAATACCGTCTATGTTTACAATAGCTCAGATTAAAGAAGCACATGATAAAGTAAAATCAGGTGCCGATTTCCCAAAGTACATTCAAGATTTAATCAATTTGGGAGTTATAGGTTATGATACTTTTGTTGCCGATGGTCATGTTGAATATTTTGGCGCGGATAACTACAGAACGACGGCTACAGAAACATATGCTACTTTAGCAGTAGCTACTTCTGCAAATAAAGAACGTTTTATAGAATTCTTAGTAATGCATCAAGAAGGTCAAACCGATTATTTGACTTTTTGCAAACAAGCTGCTCAATGCGGGATAGCACAATGGACCGTAAATATCATCGAAAAAACTTGTACGTATTTTGACAACAACCAGAACAGTATTCTGATCGAGAAAATACCTCTTTAATAGAAAAAGGACTTGTTTTAAATACAAGTCCTTTTTGTTTATTCTTCTTCGCTAGTTTCGTGCGTCTTGCAGTAATTGCGCCATCTATCAATACAATCCTGAAAATCTGCTGGTATTTCTGTGTCGAAACGCATCATTTCTCCAGTCGTTGGATGTACAAAACCTAGTGTTTTAGCATGTAAAGCTTGTCTTGGCAAGGCTTTAAAACAATTTTCTATAAACTGCTTGTATTTTGTAAACGTTGTCCCTTTAAGTATTAAATGCCCTCCATAACGTTCGTCATTGAACAACGGATGACCAATGTGTTTCATGTGTGCTCTAATCTGGTGAGTTCTTCCTGTTTCTAACTGACAAGAAATCAAAGTAACATAACCAAAACGCTCTAACACTTTATAATGAGTAATAGCTGGTTTCCCAATTTCTGGATCATCAAAAACAGCCATTTGCATTCTATCTTTTAAGTGACGTGCTAGGTTCCCTTCAATGGTTCCGCTATCAGCAACAACATTTCCCCAAACCAAAGCAATATATTCACGTTCTGTAGTTTTGGCCTCAAATTGTTTCGCTAAATGCGTCATAGACGCTTCTGTTTTTGCTACGACTAGCAATCCTGAAGTGTCTTTATCAATGCGATGCACCAATCCGGGGCGTTCGCTACTATTCATTGGCAAATTATCAAAATGATGCGCCAAGGCATTCACTAAAGTACCAGTATAGTTACCGTGACCAGGATGTACCACCATTCCCGGATCTTTATTCACCAATAACAAAGCAGCATCTTCATATACAATATTTATTGGAAGATCTTCTGGCAAAATATGATTTTCAAAAGGAGGATGTGTCAACATTACGGTTATCACATCAAACGGCTTTACTTTGTAATTGGATTTTACCGGAATATCATTTACAAAGATATTCCCATCCGTAGCGGCATTCTGAATTTTATTTCGTGTAGCATTCTGAATCAAGTTCATCAAATACTTATCGATTCTCAAAATGGCTTGCCCCTTAGGAACCTCAAATCGATAATGCTCAAATAACTCGTCTTCTAAGTCTAGTGTTTCTGTATTATTGTTCATTCACAGGTGTTTCTGATTCTACTGCAGGAGCTTGTAAACTGTCTTTGGCCGCTTCATCTTCATAAGTAGCTTTTCCATCTCCTAAAACCAAATCAATTTTAGAGGCTTTTAAAACTCGATCTCCAGCTTTTAGATTTCTACCTTTAAAGCGCATTTCAAGAACCATATCTTTGGCTAAATTTGGTATATAAGTAACTGTTCCAGCTTCTAATCCCAGTGCTTTAAGAGTTGGCACTGCCTCGCGATAAGTCTTCTCTATCAAATTTGGAATTCGGATGGAAGAAAAACCAGAAGAATTAATTTTGATATATACTTTTCGACCTACCTTAACTTTGGTACCTGGCAAAGGATCTTGCTCCACTACACTAAATTTTGGGTAATCGTCTCTATAGTCTACACTATCCAAAAGGACATAATCTAGGTCTAAATCATCTAACTTCTCTTCTACTTGCTCTTCCGTTAATTTAGCTAAATTAGGGACGGCGATTTCATGTCCATGATCCGTTGTAAACGTTAACCAATGCATGAATAAATAGGCCAAAACAGCAATAATAGCAATGGCTATAAACAATTGCCCGAAAAAAACGCGACTAGTAAGATACTTACGTAAACTCATAAATTAATTTTTAAGAAGCAACAAAGATAAAGGTATTTCGTTTCAAAAAAAATGATAATTTTGTTTTGAATACGTTTAATCTTTTGATCGATTAAACGGTTAACCGATTAAACATTTAAAATGAAAAATATTGCTATCATCATGGGAGGCTATTCTAGCGAATACAAAATCTCTCTAATCAGCGGAAATGTAGTTTACCAAACTCTAGACAAGACTAAATATAACGGATACAGAATACACATTTTTAAAGAAAAATGGGTGTATGTAGATGCAAATGATGCCGAATTCCCAATCGATCGCAATGATTTTTCTGTAACTGTTGAAGGCACAAAAATCACCTTCGACTGTGTGTTCAACGCCATTCACGGAACGCCAGGAGAAGACGGATTGTTACAAGCCTATTTTGAACTTTTGGGCATTCCACAAACGGCCTGTGATTATTATCAAGCAGCGCTAACCTTCAACAAAAGAGACTTGTTATCTGTTTTAAAACCTTATGGAATTAAAACAGCAACTTCTTATTACCTAAACAAAGGCGACCTTATCAACACAGCTGAAATCGTAAAAAAAGTAGGACTGCCTTGCTTCGTAAAACCGAATAAAGCTGGTTCTAGTTTTGGAATTTCTAAAGTAAAAACAGAAGCTGAATTACCAATCGCTATCGAAGTTGCTTATAAAGAAGATAACGAAATCATCATCGAAAGTTTCTTAGATGGAACAGAAGTCTCTGTTGGTGTAATTAACTACCAAGGAAAAATAACCGTTTTACCGATTACTGAAATTGTTTCTGAAAATGATTTCTTTGATTATGAGGCCAAATATGAGGGTAAATCACAAGAAATTACTCCAGCTCGTATTTCTGATGAAATGACTCAAAAAGTAGGCGAAATTGCAAAACGCGCCTATGAAGTTTTGAAAATGAAAGGCTTCTCTAGAAGTGAATTCATAATTGTCGATGGTGAACCACACATGCTAGAAATGAATACTATTCCTGGTCTAACTACCGAAAGTTTGATTCCACAACAAGCGAGAGCTGCTGGAATTTCTCTTGAAGATTTGTTTACTAATGCTATTGAGTTAGCACTTGCTTAGACTTAAACCAATAACAATTGACAACTTTATAAAAATTTTAATGTAACTATGATATGATATTTCTAATTGGAACTAGAAGTTCAAATGCTAAAAATGGAAGCATTCAAAATGAAAAATGTCCAAAATGTAAAACAGAAAACTCCTTAGATTTTATCATTAATAGAGAATATGTCCACATAACATTAATCCCTTTATTTTCCTATGGAAAAACTGTTTTTATAAAATGTAATCATTGTAAAGAAAATTTTGACTTCATAGATTTAAACGAAAGTATTCAACAAAAACTAGCTAATGAAAAACTAAAAAGTTCTGCTCTGCTTTATTTAGGCTCATTTATTATTCTGCTGTCATTATTATTTTTGGTTAAAAAAAACTATGATGAAAATATTGAAACAAGTAAACTAATAAAATCTCCTATGAAAGGTGATGTATATAATTTGAAATTTTCAAATGGCTACTATTCAAATATGAAGATAGAAAAAATAATTAAAGACAGTATTTATACCCTTCATAATGACTATAACGCCTATATGTTTTATGATGTTGATGATTTAAACAAACCTGAAAACTATTCAGATAAGAAGGTAAATTACTCCAAAAACGATATTTTAACGCTGTACCAAAAGGGAGAAATAATTAAAATCTCTAGGGAAAATTAGATTTTTCAGCATTTAGAATTTTTAGCAACACACAACCTTAAAAAATGAAAAAAGCCATATTCCCAGGATCCTTTGACCCGATAACCTTAGGTCACGAAGACATCATCAAAAGAGGCATCTCCCTTTTTGATGAAATCGTAATCGCAATTGGTGTCAATGCCGAAAAAAAATACATGTTTTCATTAGACGAAAGAAAACGCTTTATTGAAGAAACTTTCAAAAATGAACCTAAAGTAACAGTGATTACCTATGAAGGATTGACAATCGATTTGTGTCATAAACTTAAAGCCAATTTTATCTTGAGAGGGCTGCGCAATCCTGCCGACTTTGAATTCGAAAAAGCCATTGCGCATACCAATCGCCGACTGTCTAAAATAGAAACCGTCTTTTTATTAACCGCAGCTCGAACTTCCTATATAAGCTCAAGTATTGTGCGTGATGTCATCCGAAACCACGGCGAATATGAAATGCTAGTCCCAGACGCAGTAAGAGTAAAATTACACAAATAGCAACAATCCGCCTAACAAGTTGTAGGAGCTAGTAATTAGCCCTATTTTTGCCAAATAATTAAGAATACTAAAAATGAGTATAGAAAGAGAATTAAACAAACGCAGTGGAGGAAAATGTGAACTTTCAGGTGTTACCGAAGATTTAAAAGTATATCAAATTCTTCCCACTCGAAAAGGTGGACTAGATGAAAGTGTTTTAATCAACGCTACGCTTATTGACCAAATAGAAAATCCTGAAAAAATGGACATTAATCTTTGGAGATGCTTGAATGACAGCATGTGGAGCGAACACCTTCCGGTTCAAGTTCTTTCTTGGCGAATGTTGAGTAGATTGCGCAATCAAGAATTACTAGACCAAATGTACCTAGACGAAGATGATTTAGCATGGGCTCAAGCAACTGGCGAAGGAGAAGAAGATGAAAACAAAATTATTCACAGAGACAGTAATGGCGTAATTCTAGAACATGGTGATTCTGTAGTCTTGATTAAAGATTTGAAAGTAAAAGGTTCTAGTATGGTAGCCAAACAAGGAACTGCTGTAAGAAACATTCGTTTGGACCATGAAAATGCTGAATACATCGAAGGAAAAGTAGATGGTCAACAAATTGTAATCATAACACAATACGTTAAGAAAATATAATTTTAGCAACTTCAACAAACAAAAAAGTCTATTCTTAAACAAAATAGACTTTTTTTTATTTCAATCTTGTAAGCAGAATTATGCTTTTTGAAACAATTTATCAACTTGTTCTGGCGTCAATGGTTCAGAGATATTATTTGAAACACCTTCTTTACTTGAAACCATAAATTGCACAGTAACTTTACCTGGACCACCAACATTATAATGCAACCAAACATAGTTATTAGGCAATTCTAATTTAATGTCACTCAACGGAGAAGCTGAAAATCCATTGGTGATAATGGTATGCAAACTGTTGTAAGCGTTATCCACATCTTTGAATGTAAATTTTTTTACACTAGCTGCTTCTTCTTCGTTTTGCATACTAGCATAATAAACAGTGTACTCATCGCCCATTTTTTGAATATAAAAATTAGAATTTACTCTTCCTAATTTTTCTATTGGCACGGTTTGAAGCACCTTGATTTGACCAAAAGTCACTACACTAAACAACAAAACTGCAATCGTAATAATTTTTTTCATAATTAATTTGGGGTTTATTATTCAACCCTAAAAAAACGGAATAATTATTAAAATTTGATGCTCAGAATTTTAATTTATTAACAATAAAAAGTGAAAAATCTTAAAAACCTCATAAGAAACTAGAATACAGGAAATTACAAAAACTAATCTTCTTCTTTTTTGATTACTTTTCTAGCCACTTCGATTTTAAATTTTTTACCTTTCATCTTTTCATCTTTCACTAAGCGAAGCAAATCTTTGACTTTATTGTATTTTACAGCTGCAAAAGAGATAAAATCTTTGACTTCAATCAGTCCTAAATCACCTTTTTCTAGCTTCCCCTTTTGAGAAAAGAAACCAACAATATCAATCTTATTGAGTTTATTTTTTTTACCTCCGCTAATGTAAATTGTTTGAAAATGTGGTGGTTTTGGCAATGTTGTAGTTGAACTTAGCTCCAAGACCGGCATAGCATAATCAATGTAATCCAGTTTTTTTTCACTTTCGTTTACAATTAAATAAGCCGTACCAGAGGCCAACATACGAGCAGTTCTACCATTTCTGTGTGTAAACTCCTCTTCTTTTAATGGCAAATGATAATGAATAACGTGTTTCATTTCTGGGATATCCAATCCACGAGCAGCTAAATCAGTAGTAATTAAATAGCTCATACTCCCATTTCTAAACTGAATCAAAGCACGTTCTCGCTCTTCTTGGTCCATACCGCCATGGTAGTAAGTAGCATAAATCCCTTTTTCATTCAGCGTATCACTTATGCGCTCTGCAGCATCTCGATGGTTACAAAAAATAATTGCTGCTTCGGATTTTAAAGAGCAAATCAACTGAAACAAAGTCATCAATTTATCTTTATCCTTTGAAATAATCATTTGAAGAGATAGATTATTTTCCTCTTTATGTTCAGGTATAAAATCTAGAACCAATGGATTAACAACACGAGTGTATTTTGGAATCTCAATACCAGAAGTAGCCGAAACCAACACCCGTTTATTGAGTTTTGACAATTTACCTATCACAAAAGACATTTGCTCGTGAAACCCAAGTTGCAAAGACTTATCAAATTCATCTAAAACTAAGGTTTGGATTTTATCTAAACGAAAAGTACCTCTATCAATATGGTCTGCAATTCTTCCCGGTGTCCCTATCAAAATAGCAGGTGGATTACTTAAATTTTTAATTTCAGTATCAATTGAATGACCTCCATAACAAACGTTTACCTTATAACCCGTACCCATTTTTTTCCAAACTTGTTCAATTTGTAAACCTAACTCGCGAGAAGGAACCAAAATTAAACATTGAACAGAAAGAATCTCGGGCTGCAAAAGCTCGAAAAGAGGCAATAAGAACGCCAATGTTTTTCCCGAACCTGTTGGGGATAACAATAAGACATTATTTTCATTGATAATCGCATCATGCGAGACTTCTTGCATCTCATTTAGGGCTGAAATCCCCAAATTAGAAAGAATCGGATTGAAATTGTGAGTTGTATTCATGCTGCAAAAGTAGTCAAAATAGTTGGCAGTGCCTATTTTGAGCGTTTCACACAATCGTTCCAATGAAACTTTAAGAGAAATAAGTATATTTGACTTTCGTTCAAAATAACAACCTAATGAAATCTATCTTCAACCTACTTTTACTATTCTCTCTTTCTGTACTATCCCAAAAAAACAACAAATACGATACGTTTTTTGAAAAAGGAAATGGAAATCAATCTGCTACTTACGAAGAAACCATTCAATATTACAAACTTTTAGCCAATGACTTTCCAACGATTAAAGTACAAGAAGCAGGAATGACCGATAGCGGTTTCCCTTTACATATAGTTGTTTTTAATCCTGATAAAGAATTCGATTTTAAAAAAATCACTACTACCAAAGCCGTAATCCTTATTAATAATGGAATTCATGCCGGAGAGCCAGATGGTATAGATGCTAGTATGCAATTATACAGAGATTTGGCGCTAGGTAAGATTAAAGCACCCAAAAACACCGTTTTAGTCTGTATTCCGGTTTATAACATAGGAGGTGCATTAAACAGAAATTCGACTTCGCGTGCCAACCAAAATGGTCCTGAAGAATATGGCTTTAGAGGCAATGCCAGAAACTATGATTTGAATCGCGATTTCATAAAATCAGACACCAAAAACACCAAAAGTTTTGTTTCCATTTTTCAAACTACAAATGCTGATGTATTTATTGACAATCACGTGAGCAATGGCTCAGATTATCAATACAAATTGACATACATAATGACCCAGCACAACAAACTAGGGACTGCTTTGGGGAATTTTTTAAATGAAGAAATGATGCCTGCTATTGTAAATGATTTACAAAAAAAGAAAATAGAAAGCACTCCCTATGTCAACACTTTTTCCGACACACCTGATAAAGGTTTTGGTCAATTTTTTGAAAGTCCCCGTTTTGCAACTGGCTACACTTCTTTATTCAACACTATCGGATTTGTTGTTGAAACGCATATGCTAAAAAAATATTCGGATAGAGTAAAAGTTACTTACGAATACATGCGTTCAGCCATCGATTTTACAGATACAAATTATCAAAAAATCAAAATGCTTCGCGTTCAGAACGAAGCTCAATATTTACCAAATAAAAAGTACACTATTAAATGGGAATTGGATACCACAAAAAAAACAACAATTCCATTCTTAGGTTTTGAAGCAAGTTACAAAAAAAGCGAGGCAACTACTGGCAATCGTTTGTTTTATGACCGTACAAAACCGTACAAAAAAGAAGTTCCTTTCATCAAAGAATTCAAAGCAGTAAAAGAAATTGAAATCCCCAAATATTACATTATTCCACAAGGTTTCTGGCCCGTAATCGATTTACTAAAACACAATGGAATCAAAATGAAAGCAATAAAAAACGATACGCTAATAACCGTTGAACGCTATCGTATTGCAGATTTTAAAACCACGCCCAATGCTTATGAAGGTCATTATTTGCATCGTAATACAAATGTGAAGTCAACAATAGAAAAAGTATCTTTTAGAAAAGGAGATTTTTTGATAACTACACAACAAAAAGGAGTAAAATACCTCTTAGAAACCCTTGAGCCAGAAGGTGTCGACTCTTTCTTTAATTGGAATTTCTTCGATACGCTATTGCAACAAAAAGAAGGCTATTCTGACTATGTTTTCGAAGATACTGCCGCTCAATTACTAAAAGACAATCCCAATTTAAAATCCGAATTTGAAGCCTTAAAAGTAAAAGACCCTGCTTTTAATAAAAATCCAGAAGCACAATTGGACTGGATATATAAACATTCCGACTATTACGAAAAAGCACATCTCAATTACCCAGTATATCGAATTTTATAGCAAAAAAAAGCTCCTATTTTAGGAGCTTTTCTTCTTCAAATAACAATTTTATATTTTCATAGGAATTTTTTAATGCCTCTTTGATTTCTTCAGGATTCAACCAGGCTACTTTTTCAATACCCTCCTCTAGTTGTCCTTGTGGAGTTCCCTCAAACTTAGACTGCATTTCAAACCAATGGGTCACTTTGAGTTTGTATTTGCCATTTCGCTTAAAAACGTGATAGGTTTTTTGAAGTTTTTTTACAATTTGCAATTTATTAACTCCCGTTTCTTCTTCAACCTCGCGCATTGCGGTAATCTCAATCTCCTCCCCTTTCTCAATTCCGCCTTTAGGCAAATCCCATTTCCCATTTCTAAAAATAAACAAGACTTCCCCTTTTTTATTATAAACCAATCCACCTCCAGCTTTACAGACTGGTATTTTTGCCTTCAATGTTTTCATAATTTCCCTTTCATCAGGGTGATACAAATAGGCTTTCTGGATTTTATTTTGAAAAATTTTAACTATAATTCGCTCTACATCAATACTATCTAGCAGGAATAATTCGAAATCTGTCTCTTTAGAGATTTGATTTGTCAAAAAAAGTGGTTTGTCGTTAACAAAAACTTTATACATTTGTATTATGATTTTTAATAAAGATACTGCCGAAAAAACAGCCGAATTGCTTTTGCAAATAAATGCAATTAAATTGAATCCCGGAAATCCTTTTACGTGGGCTTCTGGCTGGAAATCTCCTATTTATTGTGATAATCGTCTAATTCTTTCATTTCCAGTGATAAGAAATTATGTAAGAGACGAATTTTCTAAACACATCGAAAAACAATTTGGAAAACCAGATGTTATTGCTGGTGTTGCTACAGGCGCCATTGGTATTGGGATGCTTGTTGCAGAAAGTATGGGACTTCCATTTGTATATGTTCGTCCTGAGCCAAAAAAACATGGTAGACAAAACCAAATTGAAGGCTTTTTGCAAAAAGGTCAAAATGTAGTTATTGTTGAAGACCTTATCAGTACAGGTGGAAGCAGTTTACAAGCCTTTGAAGCGCTAAAAGAAGCGGGAGCTGTAGTAAAAGGTATGGCAGCCATATTTACCTATGGATTTGATGTTTCAGAAGAAAATTTCAAAAAAGCCAATTTAGACTTGTACACCTTGAGTAACTATCAAAATTTACTCAACCTAGCTGTTGCCAAACAATACATTACAGAAAAAGAAGAAAGCACATTAAGAGAATGGAATGCATCACCATCAACATGGGGTGTTTCAGAATAATACAATTTAACAGATAAAATATAATGAATTTAGAAAGCCCAAAAGTTACTGTATCAAAATCTGCTCAAGAACTTTTTGATTTATTGACAGATGTCAGAAACTTTGAAAAATTAATGCCTGAAAACATCGCAAAATTTGAAGTGATTGGAGATGACGCTTTTATTTTTGGATTAAAAGGAATGCCTGAAATCAAACTAAAAATGAAAGAAAAAGTTGCACCAAACAAAGTAGTTCTTGGCGCAGCTAGTGACAAATTACCATTTACACTTACCGCTTCGATTGATGCAGTTTCTGACAACAATAGCGATGTAAAACTAGATTTTGTTGGCGAATTCAACCCTATGATGGCCATGATGATTAAAGGACCAATTGGTAAATTTATCGAAACCTTAGCTACAAATATGACCAAATTATAAATCATATTTTGAATACTACTAAAATGGCAAAAATTAGTTTTTGCCATTTTTTTAATACAACATCTGTATTTCTTTTATATCAAATTCCGCAACACTATCGTCTTCCAACAAGACTTGTAACTTTCCTATATCAGAAACCCCTTGAATAATCCCCATAAAATGAGATTCGTTTTCATCTGCAAAAGGCATTGGAATCCCCTTTTTAAAAAGTAAATGAGTGTATTCCTTCCAAAACTGAATTTCATTTTCCTTCCAATACACAATTTTTTGTTTAAAAGTATCAACAATCAATTGCAACAACAATTCTCTATCGAATTCGGCTTCACATACTAAAGATAAAGAAGTTGCCTTTGGTAAATCAATAAAATTGGTTTGATTGACATTTAGTCCTAAACCAATAATCGACTCTATACTTCCATCACTTTTAATGCTGTTTTCAATCAAAATGCCACCAATTTTTTTATTGTATGACATTATGTCGTTTGGCCATTTGATACTTAATCCAGGAACCTTATAGCTATTTAAGGCATCAATAACTGCTAAAGAAAAGACAATATTCAAATGAAACAACTCATTAATATCCTTAAAAACATCTTTCAGCAAAACACTCATTATCAAATTTCTACCCGCTTCAGATTCCCATTTTTGTCCCATTTGGCCTTTCCCTTTGGTTTGCATTTCAGCGGTAACTACAGTAAAATTAACCGTTTCAGGAAGAACAGAAATACCTTTAAGGAAATCATTTGTAGAATCTATGGCATCGAGTTTGATTAACTTCATTTACTATTTTTTAAAAAACATAATTTAATATTATGTTAAGGTTCAAAAATAATCACAAAAAATGGTAACTTTACAAACTTATATTAAAAATAATTCATGGCGAAAAAGACTATTAATAATGATGTTTTACTAGCAAACATCATCAAAGGAATCGAAGAGGTAAAAGGAAATGATATTGATATTCTTGATTTAAGAGAAATTGACACTGCCGTATGTGATTATTTCATAATTTGCAACGGTACTTCTAATACACAAGTAAACGCAATTGTCAATTCAATTCAAAAAACAGTATCCAAAGAACTTAAAGATAAACCTTGGCATGTTGAAGGAACTGACAATGCAGAATGGGTATTGATGGATTATGTGAATATTGTTGTTCATGTATTTCAAAAACACATTCGCGAGTACTACAATATTGAAAGTCTTTGGGGAGATGCCAAAATAACAACTATCGAAAATAAATACTAAAGAAACTTAACTTCTAATGGCTAAAGAGAATAATCCAAATTCCAATAAATTTAAAATAAGTCCTTGGTTAATTTACGCGGCGATACTTATCATTTTTCTATTAATAAATTTTGCAACTGGAGGTTCAAGCCTACAAGAAGCATCACAATTGACTTCTTCTAAATTCAATGACTATTTAGAAAAAGGGCAAATAGAAAAAGTTATCGTTTACAATAAATCTGAAGCAGAAGTATTCTTGAATTCAGCTGCTTTAAAAGAAGCTACTCATCAAAAAGTAGCCAAAGATGTCTTTGATAGACCTAACAAAGGACCTCACTATACTTTAGAAATTGGTAATGACCAAATTTTCCAAACCAAATTAGAAAAAGCGGTTAAAGAAGGAAAGCTAAAAGACTTTAACTTTTTACAGAAAAACAATTGGTCTGATATTTTGATTAGCCTGCTCCCAATCATCATTATTATTGGAGTATGGATTTTCATTATGCGAAAAATGTCTGGCGGAGGAGCCGGAGGTGGAGGACAGATTTTCAACATTGGAAAATCTAAAGCAAAATTATTCGACGAAAAAACAGATATCAAAACCACATTTAAAGATGTTGCTGGTTTAGAAGGAGCAAAAGAAGAAATTCAAGAAATTGTTGAATTCTTAAAAAACCCAGAAAAATACACCAATCTAGGAGGTAAAATTCCAAAAGGAGCCTTATTAGTAGGACCTCCAGGAACTGGAAAAACCCTTTTAGCGAAAGCCGTAGCAGGCGAAGCGCAAGTACCTTTCTTCTCCCTATCAGGTTCTGATTTTGTGGAAATGTTTGTAGGTGTAGGTGCTTCACGTGTTCGTGACTTATTCAAACAAGCCAAAGAAAAATCACCTGCAATTATCTTTATTGATGAGATTGACGCAGTTGGTAGAGCTAGAGGAAAAAGCAATATGTCAGGCGGAAACGACGAACGCGAAAATACATTGAACCAACTTTTAACAGAAATGGATGGTTTTGGAACCAACTCCAATGTAATTGTTTTGGCAGCTACAAACAGAGCCGATGTATTAGACAAAGCCTTGATGCGTGCGGGACGTTTTGATAGACAAATTTTTGTTGATTTACCAGATATCCGTGAGAGAGCAGAAATCTTTGCGGTTCACTTAGCTCCAATTAAAAAGGTAGAAGGATTAGATTTAGACTTCTTAGCTAAGCAAACTCCTGGTTTCTCTGGCGCTGATATCGCTAATGTTTGTAACGAAGCTGCGCTGATTGCTGCACGTAACAATAAAACAGCTGTAGACCGTCAAGATTTTCTTGATGCTGTAGATAGAATCATTGGTGGTTTAGAAAAGAAAAACAAAATCATCACCCCTGATGAAAAAAGAGCTATCGCGATACACGAAGCAGGTCACGCAACAGTTAGTTGGATGTTAGAACATGCTGCACCGCTAATTAAAGTAACTATCGTACCTCGTGGTCAAAGTTTAGGAGCTGCTTGGTATTTACCAGAAGAAAGACAAATCGTTAGAACAGACCAAATGTTAGACGAAATGTGTGCAACTATGGGTGGAAGAGCTGCTGAGAAAGTAACCTTTGATAGAATTTCTACTGGTGCATTGAGTGACTTAGAAAAAGTAACTCGCCAAGCTAGAGCCATGGTAACTATTTATGGATTGAACGATAAGATTGGTAACGTAACCTATTACGATTCTACAGGTCAAAATGAGTACGGGTTCTCAAAACCTTATTCTGATGATACCGCTAAAATTATTGATACTGAAATTTCTGAATTAATTGAAGGGCAATACCAAAGAGCTATCAAAATATTAGAAGAGAACAAAGACAAACTCAACCAATTAGCAGATATTCTAATTGAAAAAGAAGTGATTTTCAAAGATGACTTAGAAACAATTTTTGGAAAACGTTCTTTCGACCAAAATCTAGAAGAAACCGTTTCATAGAAAACGAAGACATAAATCAGCTTTTTTTTAAAATCTTAATTCAAAATCAACTTTTGAATTAAGATTTTTTTATCTTTGACCGATTTCCAATAGATTATTAAGAATAGTAACCCAATATGAGTCTTTTCAGAAAATTTTTTAGTTCTGGTCAAACAAATTCAGATGAAGATAAAAAGATCAATAAAACCTCTTTTGATCAAAACGTCCCTGTTGATGAACAGTTCATCTTTAATTTTAAAAGAAACGGTGGTAAATTTCTATATTGCGATTCATTAAACGAGGTAAAAGAACAATTCGAAAATATATTGGAAGAAAATGATTGGTTCGAAAGTGAAGCACTTTGTTTTGAACCCACCTTATTCCCAATGCTAAAAGAAAATAATATTTTCTTTGACAAACCTCAAAACCCTAAATTTTTATTAGCTACTTGTGAAAACTTAGTTTCTGATGAAGGATCTATTTCGTTTTCTTCAAACCAAATCAAACAAAAAAAACCAAATGAATTACCTGTTAATATGGTAATTATTGCTCACACAAGTCAAATCATCTCTGGCAAAAGCGAAATTCTTAGTGCAATCAAAAACAAGTACAAAAAAGAATATCCTAGTAATATTACGACCATAAAATATTTCGAAAAAGCACAAGAAGAAGATTTTACTCAGTATGGAAGTGCTGCTAAAAATTTATACCTTATACTACTAGAGGATCTATAATAATGAATGAAACGCTTAAACGATCCTTATCAGGAGCGGTATATATAACTTTATTACTCGCTTCAATTCTTTATTCTACTGAAAGTTTTTTTATACTATTTGGTGTTTTTTTGATCATTGCCTTATATGAATTTTGCAATTTGGTTCAAATGAAAGCTGCGTTGCCTATTCTATTAGGAACACTACTCTACTCGTTTGTGACCTTGGTAAGTCATTATGCTACCGAAACCACAGCATTTATAAATAGAGCTTTTCAAACTCAAATAAATCTTGAAATAAATATTCAAAAATTAGATTTAGCATTATTGGCCGTAACAATTGTTGTATCTATCAAATGCATATTGTTTTTATTTTATGATTCCGTTCAAAAAGTAAGTACTTCGTCCAAATACTTATACCTACTTGGCTATATTACTTTACCTTTTATTTTTATAACTAAAATTTCGTTTGGTATCAATGATTATAATCCAAAAATCATTATTGGTTTATTTATATTGATTTGGACCAATGACACTTTTGCATACATCGTTGGAAAATCGATGGGAAAACACAAATTATTTGAAAGAATTTCACCCAAAAAAACTATAGAAGGATTCCTTGGCGGTATTGCTTTTGCAGTTTTTGCAGGATATTTAATTTCAAAATTATACATAGAACCCAAACCTGAGTTTAGCCAAAAATCAATACTAATTTGGACTTTTATCGCTTTAATCGTTGGTATAATGGGAACAATTGGAGATTTAATTGAATCTAAATTCAAACGAATTGCCGAAGTAAAAGACAGCGGAAGTATTATGCCAGGACATGGAGGCATTCTAGATCGACTAGATAGTGTTATATTTGTAGCGCCGATTATATTTTTATTTTACCAAATTTTAAATTATGTTTCATAAAGAAGGAACCCCAAGCATTTTATTAGGAACTACTTTTACAGCAGTTGTCTTGTTATTATCTGATTATTTAATTTCTACCAATTGGATTAAAATGACCATACAAATTGCAACTTTGGTTTTTCTAATTATCATTTTGCAGTTTTTTAGAAATCCAAAACGTACCGTAATTTTAAATGAAAACCAAATTCTTGCACCTGTTGATGGTAAAGTAGTTGTAATTGAAGAAGTTTATGAAGGAGAATATTTTAAAGACAAACGTTTGCAAATTTCAATTTTTATGTCTCCTATCAATGTACATGTTACTAGATATGGTTTAAGTGGTATCGTAAAATTCAGCAAATACCATCCAGGGAAATTCCTTGTAGCTTGGCATCCAAAAGCAAGCGAAGAAAACGAAAGAACTACAGTTGTTGTTGAGAACGCAACTTTTGGCGCTGTTTTATACCGCCAAATTGCTGGAGCATTAGCTAGAAGAATTGTTAATTATGCACAAGAAGGAATGCAAGTAGTTCAAGGAACAGATGCAGGTTTTATAAAATTTGGCTCAAGAGTAGATTTATTTTTACCTTTGGGTACACCAGTTAATGTAGTTTTAAATCAAAAAGCTATAGGTGGTAAAACTATTATTGCAACAAAGGCATAATGACCAACGAAGAGCTAGACATACAATTTCAAGAAGCATTTGACAAAGCTTCCAATATGACACAACCATTACCTCCAGACGTAATGTTGCGTTTGTATGCCTATTACAAACAAGCTACTTTTGGCACCTCTAATTACAATAGAAATGACAACTTTGATTTAAGAAATGCATTCAAAACAAATGCTTGGATTCAAATAAGTCATTTAACACAAGAAGAAGCCAAAACGTTATACATAGAAACCGTAAACGAATTATTAAAAAATAGTGAATCATGAGAAAATCTTTCTTTTTAATACCTTCTTTTTTATTCGTTTTTTTGTTGACAAGCTGTAATAAAAAAGAATTAATTGAAGTAGTTGAAGTCCCTCTTCCTGCTGCAGAACAAAAAATCACCATAGGCAATCCCGAAGATGTAAAAGCGGACGATGGTTCTTTTCAAGTAGAAGCCTTACCTTATAAATATGATGCCTTATCACCATCTATTTCGGCTTTGGCATTAGAACTTCATTATTCAAAGCATTATTTAACGTATACCAATAATTTAAACAAAGCCATCAAAGGAACTCCTTTAGAAAACTTAACCATTGAAGAAGTTCTAACCAAATTAGATATCAATAATGCAGATATGCGAAATAACGCAGGAGGGTATTATAATCACAGTCTTTTTTGGAAAATAATGGGACCAAAAGCGGGTGGTGTTCCAAAAGACACTTTGGCAGGAGCCATTACTAAAGACTTTGGCTCTTTTGAAAATTTCACTACACAATTTAAAAATACCGCTTCAAAGCATTTTGGTTCAGGTTGGGTTTGGTTAGTGGTAGATCGCGAGGGAAAACTCCAAATTACTAGTACACAAAATCAGGACAACCCATTGATGCCTTTAGTCCCTGTAGTCGGTTATCACGGAAAACCTATTTTAGCTTTAGATATCTGGGAGCATTCGTATTATATAGATTACCAATACAAACGAAAAAATTATATTGATGCCTTTTTTAATGTGATTAATTGGAATAAAGTCAACGAGAATTATCAGGCAACCTTTAAGAAAAAATAAATTAGACGTTAGCAAGCGAAAAATCTATTCGAATACCAAATTA